>CAYOBX010000416.1:0-5738 GCA_964402245.1 uncultured Saprospiraceae bacterium
TAAATAGTTCGGTTTTGAGACTGATTCTTCAACGACTCATCTCATATCCTACAAATCAATAAATCCTAAAATCCTAGTCAATTCCTAGTTAAAAAGTAGGACATCCAACTTTACTACGCCGACCAGAGCTACGACCACCAATAGTGCCAGTATCCAAAAAATTATAAGTAATCGTAAAGTTGGTAATAAAATACCAATCTGATGAATTAGTATCTCCTCTTCCAAAGCCCGTTTTTTCACTAGGACTGATACTCCTATCACTTAATTGAATCGCAATATCACCAGTATCCCCCCTATCGAAAAATTGTAAATCAGGATAGGTTAAACTTACATCATCTAAATAATCCGTAAATAAATATCTAGCTCCGATCTCTAAACCAATATGGATATTCTCAGATAAGGCATATTTAAAACCTAATCCAAAAGGAATGGCCCATTGACTTAATTCGTAAGGAGTTCGTTCAGGATATTCTGGCAAGCCTTGTCCTTCCGTTCCTAATTCCTGAAGATCAAAAACCCTCCCGTCTAACTCTGCCTGGGGATTAAATTGGAAATAAGTATAGCCACCAAAAAGATAGGGAGAGATGGAACCAGCTTGTGGATCAAAGCCTAGTATGTTGAATTCTCCTGTCAAACCTACTTCATAAATATCAGTCTCAAAATTTAGATTTCGATCTTGTATCAACTCTACTCTAGATTGAGCATCATCACCAGACAAAGTAGTAAAGCGGCCATGTAAACGGACAGCAAATAAATGATTGATGTTATACCGAACCAATGCTCCTGCTGAAAGATTAGTTTCTTTAAAATCAATGGTGCTAGAGTTAGAGGATAATTCTCCTCTATAATTAGAACTTCCTATAGATGCACCTACTTCAAAAAATTGGGCATGTACTATCAATGGGAAGCAAAGTAAGAGCAATACAATTAATTTATTCATCATCGAGTTGATTATTAGACTTTATTCCAAATAAAGTGACATATAAAAAAGTTGTCTAAAAAAAGATATGTAAATTTTGCAAGCAAAATATGGTATTTGAACGCAGAGGCGCAAAGATGCAGAGTTATATGTATTGAAACGAAAATATTAATTACTAGAGTATACAAAGTATTGCCAAGGCGCCAAATCCATCGTCTGCCCTTTTACCAAACTAGTAGTTTGTCCAGAAAAAATATTCGTATAAGTGCCATCGGAAAATCCATCTGAAAGCGTGATCGATTGATTAGCAGTAGATAAGTTAATGACCACTACCACCTTGTCTCCATTTTTAGATCGACTAAAAGCATATACAGCATCATCTACTCCAGTAGGAATTTTAACTAAAGGGCCTCCATGCGTCCCATTCCACAGTGCTTGATTGCGATGTTTTAAATCAAATAAGGTTTTATAAAAACCAGCGTATGGATAATCCCCCCATTCTATCGTTTCCTTTTCGAAAAATTCTAATTGATTATTCAGTGCACTTTCCATACCAGAATAGACTAGTGGCATTCCATCAAAAGTGGCAGTTAGTACAGCAAAGGCTTTATGCCCAGCACCCATACGTTGCATTTCTGTACCAGACCAAGAGTTTTCATCATGATTGGATGTAAAATGCATATGGTATCCTCCAGTATAGACCGCCGCTTTTTTAGCGAGTACTGTATCAATATGTAAAGCAGTCGTTTTAGCTTTTCCCTCTTCTAGTGGATGGACACTATTTACTCCTTGAGAGGCTGCTATGGCATTGAGTGTATGGTGCATTTCCCATCCATAATCCATCACAAAAGCACCATTGTTTAGAATAGCAGGTACCTCCGCTTCTGCAAAAAAGAAAATAGGCTTAATCGCATAGAGCGCATCCGAACAATCTGCCCAAAAATCTACAGGAACCCCATGCGCCACATCCACTCTAAAACCATCAACCCCTACTTCCCTTACCCAAAAAGATAAAGCATCAATCATTCCTTTTCTCATATCAGGATTATCATAATTAAAGTCTGCTACATCTGTCCAACCCCAAGATTTTCCCGTATTGTAATCTATGGGATCGGTGATTTCTCCATCTGGTCCTTTTGTATACCAATCTGGATGCTCGGTAATCCAGTTATTGTCCCAACCACTATGGTTGGGCACCCAGTCAATAATGCCATGCATGCCTGCTTCGTGTATGGCATTTAGCATATGTTTAAAGTCAGCTAAAGTTCCATGGTCTGGATTAGTTTCATAATAATTGCTAACCGCATAAGGACTTCCTAAAGTACCTTTTCTATTGGTTTTACTAATTTCATGAATCGGCATAAACCAAAGAATATCTATCCCCATTTCTTTCAATCTAGGAATATGTGCTTCGAATGCTTGGAAGGTGCCTTCTTCTGTAAACTGCCGTAAATTCACTTCATAAATCGTTGCATTTTTATGCCATTCTGGTGTCAATGGTTTGACAATTGGCTGGACCGTTTCTACTACTTGCGGTGAATGTACTTCTTCGATTTCTACTTCAGGTTCTGCAATGACTTGCTTAGCCGTATCGCAGGCTGCGAAGGAAATTAGCAGTCCTAATAATAGAAAGAGCGTTAAGTGATTTGTTTTTAGTTTCATATAATATTTTTATTGTAACTAGCTAGAAATCAGGAGTCAGGACAGGTTGACCGAGAATAGCTCAGAACTGCCAGATTTCAAAAATCTGGCAGTTCTAAACTGACTCCTAGCCAGTTACTTTTTATTTATTTTTGCGTTATTCCTTAGTGCTAAGTAACGACGAAAGAATAAATGGGTCATCTGGACGAGGTTATTTTGTTCTCAGTTTTTCTTTGGAAGAGATGAACAAACACCGTTTGTGAACCGCGAGGCGGATGGGCGGCTGTTAATACTATGACCGATTTCAAAGGAAAAATGAGGGCAAAAAAATCCGTCCCAGATGGTCAAGTTATTTTTTTGCCGTTACTAAAGTAAGGAAATATTTTCTATTATCGGTGAGTTCTCAATGAGGTTCTTTGACATTTCTTGCAAAACGTAGCTCAAGCTTCCAACTTGAGTAACACTCTCAAGCTGGAAGCTTGAGAGTGTTACTCATGCTGGTCGAAACTTATAACTTTTGCACCAACAACAAGCCACCAATAATCAACAAGGCACTATACAAGTGATAAGGAAAAAGAGTTGCCCCAAATAAAATAGCGAACATAGCCGTAAACATAGGGATTGCATTTAAAAAGACCGCACCACGCGCAGCCCCAATTTCATTCAATCCATAATTCCAAAAATAGTAGGCTAGGGCAGTACCAGGCACGCCCATTCCAAAAGCAGCTAACCAAAATTCTGAAGGTAAACTAGCGATTGGAAAAGCATCCTCAAATGGCATCACTAATATAAATCCAATCAAACAACAAAAATTTGTTAAGCTAGTAAAACTCAAATTACCTAAGTTAGCAGAGTATTTTTTTATCCATATATTTTGTAAAGCGAACACACTAGTTCCACATAACATAATTAAATCTCCTTTATTTAATTCAATATTAAGTATAGCTTGAGGACTTCCTTTTGTTAATAGATAAACGATGCCAAAAAAGGCTAATAAAATACCAATAATTTGTCTCCCGTTAACTTTGTACCCTTGAAAACAAACCGCTAATAAAACAGTCATAGCTGGATTAAGACTGACAATCAAGGCACCATTCATTTCTGAAGTTAGATTGAGTCCATGAAAAAATAAAAAGACAAAACCAAATAGCCCCACAAAACCCACTAGTAGTATACCAAATAGATTTTCCTGGATGGTTTTCCACGGAGGAAGGGAATTAAAAGACATAGCGAATAAGGCAAGAACGCCTATTAAATATCGCCAAAATGCAGCTACGTTTGGAGAGACGTATTCCATCATTATTTTGCCAAAATAAAAATTTAAAGACCAGAATAAAACGGTAATTGTTAATAATAGAATACTTTTCATTTATAGTGTTGGGTTATTCTAACTCTTTGGCTTGCGCCTTCTAAAAAATAATAGTACTCTACTCAAACAGTCGCCAATTCAATTATTTTCTCAGATTGTTTTCTACTAACGTCAGAGAACGTAAATTGTATAATAAAGTATCGCTTTTAAAGAATGGATTTCTCTTTGATTCAGCAATTTGTTTTTGAGTAATTGGAATAACTCCTTTTCTCCAAAATTTGTCTCCAAGAGGTGGTAATTTTCTTTAGAAGATAATAGAAGATGTACAAGATTAGTCGCAGTAATATTTATATAAACCACTTCTTGTTTAGATTGTTCTAGGGAAAGACTACCTATATCAAACTTAAAGAAGTTTGCTGCATGATTATATGGAGTAGAAGGAATGGAAGATTGATCGATGTTCAATAGGGAAAGCGTAGGCCCTAGGTCTATTTCAAAATCATATAAAATTACTTTACAAGGGGATTTGCTTACCCTTATGACCTCCTTTAGTAATTGCTGAGACTGTGCATAATACCAAGAACCAGCGAAAGTAATTATATCAAAAATAGCATCCTCAAAAGATAACTCCTTTCCATTAAAATGCAAGAAATGAAGATTATTGATAGGTACTGCTTGGGCTAGCATTTCCATACTTGGATCAATACCAACTACATTGGTACAATAGGGGCGTAATGCCTCTGCCGAAAGGCCTGTACCACAACCAATATCTAATCCAGACTTAAATTGTCTCTTAGCTCCCATACACTTCTTTAATATCAAGGAATGCAAAGGTGGTCGATAGGCCGCATAATGAAAAGCAGTGGTATGATCATATTCTTTGTCCATTTATCCTAAATAATTAAACAATATATCCTCCTGCCGATAATTAGGCATAGCCCCTTTATGAGTAGCAACGAATGCGCCCATAAATGCACCTAAACGAAGACAATTATCAATCGATTCTTTCCGCATATAATTATGTAAAAAACCAGCGAGAAAAGCATCCCCACTGCCAATGGTATCCGCTACTGTTATTTTAAAAATCGCTTGATGATGCATTGAATCATCTGAATAAAAAATAGCCCCTTCTGTTCCTTTAGTTAAAATAATGCCTTTCCAATGGAACCGATTCTGCAAAAAGGCTAACTGTTCTATTTCGGAGGATTGTTCGATGCTATACCATTCTCCTATAATTGCTAATTCTTCCTCATTCATTTTTACCAAGTCTGCTTTTGTTAACAATGGTTCTAAGCTAACCTGATTAAAGAAAGGAGCACGTAGGTTGACATCTAATACTTTTAAGGCATTGGTATGTAATAAAGAAAGTAAGGTATTTCTACTTTTTTCATTTCTTGCGGCTAAACTGCCATAAATGAAAACCGTTGTATTTTCAGTAACTTCTTGAAGTGGAGCAAGATCAATATAATCCCATGCTACTGGCTGCACAATCTCATAACTTGGACTTCCTTTGGCATCTAGTGTAACAGCCACTGTTCCTGTTGGATAGCTATTATCTATTTGAATCAAATCCTTTGCTATATTTTTTTCAGCTAAAATAGCTAATAATTCTTCTCCTAAGGCATCCTTTCCTATCCTACTTATCATTTTACCTGCTGCACCTAAGGTATGTAAATGATAGGCTACATTCATCGGAGCTCCACCAGGTAGTTTTCCTGTTGGAAGTAGATCCCAAAGGATTTCTCCAAAACATATAAAATCTTGTTTTAAATCCATATATATTCGAATTAGTCGCCGATTTCTTCAGCGACTAAAGTCGACCTGTGCGATTAAAAATAGGGTTACTGCGAAACATTGGTTTCAAAAAAT
>CAYOBX010000417.1:0-5718 GCA_964402245.1 uncultured Saprospiraceae bacterium
TTTGCAAGCAAAATAGGGTATTGAACGCAGAGATGCGGAGAACCAATCTAACTCTGCATCTTTGCGTCTCTGCGTTCAATTATGCCCCCGATCTGTTTTACACTCTAATTTTTTTTGGCTAGCAATGACCAAATTCACCAGCCATCAAACCTTAGGAAAAATAAATCTTCCAGCTATTAATTTGAATAAATAAAAAGAAAAATATACCTTCACTCGGTGTATTTTAAGGCAAAATGTCATTTTTGATTAACAACATATAAAAGCACTATTTGTAAATAACTAAAAAGTATATGAAGAAGATTTACTCCTTAATTTCGATGATCTGTTTGCCTATGTTGCTTATGGCACAATCAGGCTCTATAGATGAAGCAATTGAAAGTGTAATGGGTCCAGTAACTGCATGGATAGAAAGTGTGATATTTTTTACGGTTCCAGTTGGCCAATTCTCTGTTCCATTTGTCTTAATATGGCTGCTCTTAGGAGCTTTGTTTTTCACAGTTTATAATGGTTTTATTAATGTAACAGGATTCAAGCATGCCCTGGATGTAGTAAGAGGTAAGTATGATGATCCTGATTCCAAAGGAGATATATCGCACTTCCAAGCACTAACCACTGCCTTATCTGGTACAGTCGGGGTCGGTAATATTGCAGGGGTCGCAATCGCCATCTCTTTAGGCGGACCAGGGGCTACTTTTTGGATGATTATTGCTGGATTATTTGGTATGTCCTCGAAGTTTGTGGAATGTACCTTAGGTTTGAAATATAGAAAAACAGCAGCAGATGGTACCGTTTCTGGTGGACCGATGTATTATCTAAGTGAGGGTTTAGCAAATAAAGGTTTTGGAGGTTTAGGAAAAGTATTAGGAGTTATGTTTGCTATTGCATGTATCGGAGGTTCCTTAGGTGGCGGTAATATGGTACAGATTAATCAGGCTACTCAGCAATTGGCTTCTGTAACAGGAGGTACAGAAAGTATCTTCTATAATAATGGCTGGATATTTGGGTTGATAATGGCTATTTTAGTTGGATTAGTAATCCTCGGTGGTATCAAGAGTATTGGTAAGGTAACGGAAAAGATTGTCCCATTCATGGTAGGGATTTATATAGCAGGTGCCTTGATCGTATTAGGCTATCATATAGCAGATATACCAAGTGCATTTGGTCAAATATTTGAAGGCGCCTTTTCTAAAAATGCTGCCTTTGGTGGAACTGTCGGTGTATTAATTCAAGGATTTAGAAGAGCCGCTTTCTCTAACGAAGCGGGAATCGGTTCGGCTTCTATTGCTCACTCTGCTGCTAAAACAGATGAACCGATTAGCGAAGGGATTGTCGCTTTATTAGAGCCTTTTATTGATACCGTAGTCATTTGTACAATGACGGCTTTAGTTATCATTATTACAGGAAATGCTCCAGAAGCATTAGTGGCTGGTGTTACAAATGATGCCGCTATTGATTTAACCTCTAGATCTTTTGCATCTGTGATACCTTGGTCACCTATCGTTTTATCTGTGGCGGTGATTCTCTTTGCGCTATCAACAATGATTTCTTGGTCTTATTATGGTCTTAAAGCGTGGACTTATTTATTTGGGGATTCCAAAAAATCAGAGAATACCTATAAAATTCTTTTCTGTTTATTTGTTATCATTGGGTCTGCGATTTCTGCACAAAGTGTATTTGGTTTTGGGGATGCTATGATCTTTGCCATGTGTTTCCCTAACGTATTAGGTTTGTACTTCTTGGCTCCTGAAATAAAGAAAGATCTGAAAAATTATATGGCTAGAGTCAAATCTGGTGAGATTAAGAAATATGTGTGAATAAATGATGAATGAGAAATGATGAATATTTGACGTTGACCACTCTTTGATGTTGACTTTATTTAGAGGTGAACGAGAAATGAATCACGTATTCATCATTTCCCATTCATCATTAAAAAGTCAACGCCAAAGAAGGTCAACACCAAAGAATTCATCATTCATCATTCATCATTAAAAATTTAGTCCAATCTATTCCTTTTCTCAATAAATTCTGCGTTTCCGCCTCCGCACTCCCCTCCTCCACTTGATAGTTATATACCCAATTGGCCCTAGGTGGCATACTCATCAAAATAGATTCTGTTCGACCATCTGTATCTAGGCCAAATTTAGTTCCTCTATCCCAAACTAAATTAAATTCTACATATCGACCTCTGCGCATAAACTGCCATTCTTGGTGTTGCTCTGTATAAGGTTTAGATTGGTTGTTATCTATCAGTTTTAAATAAATAGGACAAAAGGAATTACCTACCGCTTGTACATAGTTAAAACGATCTTCCTTAGTGATCCCTTCTTCTTCTCCTAAGCGATCAAAGAATATTCCACCAATACCTCTTGTTTCTTTTCTGTGTTTGATATAAAAATAGTCATCTGCCCACTGCTTAAATTTTGAGTGGTATGTAGGATGATGGGCATCACAGACATCTTTTAAAGATTGATGGAAAAATTGAGCATCTTCTTTAAATATATAGTGTGGTGTTAAATCAATACCACCACCAAACCACCAAGTACTTCCCTCCGCTGCTACCGTTTCAAAATACCGTACATTCATATGAATGATAGGAACCATTGGATTGATTGGATGCAAAACGATAGATACTCCAGTAGCAAAAAAATTAGAGGCAGGTAAGCCCAATGCTTGACTTATTTTTTCGGGTAATTGTCCTTCAACTGCTGAAAAATTTACGCCCCCTTTTTCTATTACTTGTCCTTCTATTACTCTAGATCGACCGCCACCGCCGCCTGGCCTTGTCCATTGATCCTCTCGGAATCGCCCCAGTCCATCTGCCTGCTCAAGTTGCTGACAAATATCATCTTGTAGTGCTTTGAAAAAGGTAGTTATTTTCTCTTTAGTAACCATCTATTATATTTTGGAGGACAAATATCTATAATTTGAAGAAGATATTCGTCAGAGTAATGTAGTATACTTAGCTCAAGCTTCCAGCTTGATTTTGCCTCTCAAACTGGAAGCTTGAGCTACGTATCCAACAACTTTACTTATCAAGCGTTTTCAATATTTCCCCATATCTAGCAGCTGTAAGTCGATAAGTCAACATAGTAATAAAAGTAATGAAGGCAGGTAAAAATAATGCCAAGGTTGCCAAGGCATGTAATCCCTTAAGCGTCTCCCCGTTTTGGATGGCGTTGGGTACATATCCAAAATAAGTAAGTAAAAGACCTACAATAAAAGACCCTAAGCCCAATCCTATTTTTAGAAAAAACAAGCCAAAACCAAAGATGATTGCTTCTGCTCGCACCCCCGTTTTCCATTCTCCATATTCTACCGTATCTGGAAGCATTGCCCAGAAGGAAAACCCCATACAACCTATCCCACATCCTAATATTCCTAGATAAATATAAGTCAAGGAAATAGAGGTATTGGATAAGGTATGGAAATAAAAACCTAAACTACCGATCATCAAAACAACACAACCTACTAGCAAAGTTTTTGGTTTTCCAATAATGGTCGTTAACTTTAACCAGAATGGCAATGCCAACATCAATACGATAAAAAGATAAAGCATACCCGTTCCAAGTGCCGCTTCATTCGCCAAATTATATTTAAAGTAATAGGCTAAGGATTGATATAAAAGAACGACCCCTGCCATACCAGCTACTACAAACAAATTCAATTTCCAAAAAGGTGGATTTTGCCGAATCATCGCTAAAGCATCTGACAATTTCATGTTAACATGCTTCTCTTTTTGTGGTAATTCAAAAGTGTTTTTAAAACAAAAAAATAACAAAATAGTGGCAACGAAAGCAGTAACAATAGCTACCTTCCAATATCCATCAGTTTCTGCCAGCCAACCCATTTTTTGCATCAATACACCTGTACCTACCGATACAATCAAAGCACCTGCATAGCCTAAAAACATCCGATACATAGCTAACTTGCTCCGTTCCGATGGATCAAAAGTCATTTCTGAAGACAAGGAGGAATAAGGAATATTGGCCAAGGTAAAATTAGTGCGGAAGAGAATTTGTAAGAAACCAACCCATGCTATTAAAGCCCACCCTTCTAAATTTGGTTGATAAAACAACAAGATGTAACTAATACCTAATGGGATCGGTATCCATAATAAATAAGCCCTGTATCTCCCCCATCGACTACGGGTATTACTGGCAATCCAGCCAACGATGGGGTCGGATATGGCATCCCATAAGGTAGCTATCAAAAAGATAGAGCCAGCAATACTAGCCTCTATGCCCAATATATCCGTATAGAAAAATAATAAGAATAAGGTGACCCCTTGAAAGAAAAGATTAAAGGCTAAATCGCCTAGACCAAATCCTATATAGTTTTTAAGTTGTAATTTTTGTAGGGAAATAATCGTTTTGTTTTTAATAACGACGAAATAATAAGGTCTTGATTTGGACGAGTTTATTTTGTAAGTTATCCCATTCTCGGTCAGCCTGAAAAGAAGCCGTCCAAATCGTGAAGTTATTGTTTCGTCGTTACTTAGTTAATAATTATTTCACGTAGCTCAAGCTTCCAGCTTGAGACTCAAGCTGGAAGCTTGAGCTACGCTTTATAGGCTCTAATGTACAATAGATTCTTAAATCAAGAGCAAAAATGGGGAATAAATACATGATGTCACAAAATGAAGTCTGTAATAATCAAGTAATTACAAGGAAATTTTTGTCCTTGCTACAATTCTTCTTATTTTACAGGATTTTCTGATTATACTACGAACAGGATAGATTGCCGAATTTATTTTTGAAGTAGACTTCCCAAATCTTGAAGATTTTGTAAGTCTGTCGGGATCGAACTTACAAAGTCTTCGAGACTTGGGAAGTTTCATTTTCGGTAATTTATCCTGTTTCGAGTATAACCAACTATTTTGGGATAAAATCCTACTTTAAAAGGAAACTTTTGCGAGAATGACAACAGATTTTAATTCATTTTTTCAATCCGCTATTACTGTAGATAATGTAATATTTGGATTTGATGGCCAAGATTTGAAAGTCTTGTTGATGAAACGGGGAGAAATTCCTTATATGGATGATTGGGCCCTACCTGGTCATTTTGTAAAACCAGAAGAAAACTTGACTAGTGCTGCCGGCAGAATTTTAGAAGAATTGACAGGATTGAATTCTGTTTACTTAGAACAAGTCAAAACTTTTGGAAAGGTTGGACGACATCCGATGGGTCGAGTGATGACGGTTGCGTACTATTCATTAATCAACATTAATTCGTATGAAATAAAACCTGCTTTTATCGCTCAAAAAGCTACTTGGTTTAAAGTTTCAGAAGTGCTTCAAACTACTTTAGCTTTCGATCATAATGAAATTCTTAGTGCTTGTATTGATCAGTTGAAAGTTAAAGTAAAAACACAACCCATTGGTTTCGAATTATTACCTAATAAGTTTACCTTGACTCAATTGAAACAACTATATGAGTCCGTGTTGCAGCATCAATTAGATAAGCGAAATTTTCGGAAGAAAATCTTATCTATGAAAATTTTAATTGATTTGCAAGAAAGTCAAGAAGGAGTGGCGCATCGACCCGCCAAATTATATCGTTTTGACTCTGAAAGATATAATCGCTTAATAGAGGATGGACTGCACTTTGATATATCTTATCCTGCTATGCAGGCATAATACGTTCAATACCATAGCCGTCAGGCTAAGTAAGTTCTCAATGAGAGAATGAATAGATGAGAAAATATTAGCAGTCTGCCAA
>CAYOBX010000418.1:0-5701 GCA_964402245.1 uncultured Saprospiraceae bacterium
TGGTTAATTTTCAACACTTAATTAGAGTTTTGACGAAGTATCGAGATGGTTGCCTATCGAGCTAAGTGACCATTTGGATAGGAAGCCAATTTACTCCCTCTAAAAAATAATATCAAACATACTTGTTGCCGAGTGCCAAACAAGAGTTATTATAATTTGCTGATTATCAACGAAACGATTTTTGTTTTTGGAATTTATTATTAGCGAAAAGCAAGTTATCAGGAAGCAAAAAATTAGATATACTCTTACTTGTTTAAGACAATATGTATTAAGGAAAGAATCTCTAGGAGGTTTAACAACATAAATAACAATAATTTGTTGTATTTTTAATTATGTCCACGTACTGGAGTGAACTTATGTTGCTGAATTCTTGATTTCTTAATAAGTTTGAATATGAATAAACATCTATACCTTTCTTTTATCCTTTTTGTTTTGCCATCCATCTTATGTGCTCAATTCTTGCAAAAAATTACTACTGCAGGTGGTGTAAGTATAGATCATGCTCACCTAATCAATGATATTGTTTCGGTTAAAGAACATGGATTTTTAGTGGTTAATTCTATGGCATGGAAAGACTCTAGTGAAGTGGAGTTACAAATATTTGATTTAACAAGAACCTTGACCAATCGACAAAATCTATCTATTCCACTTACTTCAGGAGATCTTCGCATTCAAGGATACCAAGAATGGCATAATACGTTTTTATTGTTTGTATCCGTTTATCAGGAATCCATTAGAAAAAACGAATTATATGCCTACCAATATAGCTTACCGGATTTACGCTTAATAAAAAAACAAAAACTGGAAGATGTATTCAATCCTCCTAATAATAGACTACCTTTCTTTTATGCTACTTCTCCAAATGGGCAAAAACTGGTGATATCTTCTTGGTCTTATACCTTACCAGATGATACAGGTAAAATAAACACTACGGTTTTCGATTCACAATTTCGTAAAATAAAGGAAAAGCAATATTTGTTTCCCTATCAAAACAAAAATCTCTTTATTGCTGAGAATCTTGTAGATAATGATGGGAACGTATATATAATTGGTAAAAACCATAATGCCAACCCATTGCTTGGTTATCAACAGATTGCTCAGGCTGATGGATTAAAGTTTGTTTTAGCTTTTTTAAATACCCAAACAAACCCTGAACTTTATGAAATTGATGTAAAAAAACATCGCTTTGATCAGATATTATTTAGAATTAATGAAAATGCAGAATTGATTGGTGTTGGCCTTTTTAAAAAAGGTGGTAGAATATCTTATTCTGGAACGGGCTTATTTCTTTTAGATCCTGAAGATAAGGCCATGAAAATGACGACACAAGAATTATCCAAAGATGATTTTATAGAAGCACTAGGAGCGGTGCAACCTGTTTTTAATGTTAGCAAAAATTATTTTCAAAAAGCCAATATCAAAGAAGTAATTACTAAGCGAAACGCCTATTATGTAATTGGAGAACGAATTAAAAGTAATGCTAATTCTAAAACTACTTATGATAGAGTGAATATTAATTTTGAACAAACATTATTAGATATGTTTGTGATTAAATTAGATACTAGAGGAAAATTTATGTGGATGAAACGGATTCCTAAAATGCAGATTTTAGATGACAGGTCTTTTAAATATTTTTCTTTTAAAGTAATAGATCGGGAAAGAGATTTATTGTTGTTTTACAACGACCATCAAGATAATTTTGACTATGACCATAACGATAAATTAAAACCAGCCGATGTTCGATCGTCTATACCAATGTTGGCGAAAATAAGCTATAGTAGTGGTAAGGTTATTAAACGAAAGCTCACTTCTTTGTTTGGTAAAAATGCATTGATCCGCCCTTACTTCTGTAAAAGATTAGATGAAGATCGAGTCTTTATGTTTGGCCAAAAGAAAAAACATAATTTAGAAACTTACCGAATGAAGATTGCTAGATTAGGGGGGAGTTGAGATTCGGCAACAAGTGTGTTTACTATTTTTCTCTAGAGGTAGTGGTTTTGCTAGATTTTTTTATAAAAAAATCTAGCAAAATCACTACCTCTAAAAAACTATATTAAAGCTACTGCTTGCCGATTGCCAAAAATTACCACCAAAAATTTCTGATTATCAGATATTTATTTTTTAGCCTGACGGTTATGGCTTCTAGCTTGAGTAGCACTCTCTTACCGCATCTTCACAATCTTTCGCACAGCAATTCCAGATGCAGTCGTGATTTTTAATAAATAAATTCCTCCAGGTATATTAGGTATATTCAAAGTTTGATTTATCTGCCCAGCAGATACTAAGCCAATAGGGTACTGTCTTACAGTCTGTCCATTAATATGATGTAAAGACAATTGAACAGAGGTGGCTTCTTTCAAATCTAACTGCATATTCAACACTTCTCTAAAAGGATTAGGAGCAATTTGTAAAGTATTGATTTCTATTGGTAATTCAGCAATACTTGTAGGACAAGGAGAACTAATTTCTTCTTCTAAAAAATCGCCTCTTTCTGTTTGACAAAAAGTTGTAATATTTATATCCATATCCGTACAAGGTGGTAAATTATTAACGACTAAGCTATTCTCCGTAATAATATCAAAAAGTTGAAAACTTAAATCTTTGGCGGCTAAGAAGACTTCATAACTTGTACCTACTCCAGACCATTGCATTTCTAATCCAGTAGAATCTATTGGTGTGACAATTAAATTAGTTACTGCACCGCAGTCACAGATAGTAGCTATGTTGGTGAGGGTGGAGAAACTACTGGTACTACCATCTGCACATATAGTAGCTACTCGGACATCATAGGTAACACAAGTGGTTAAGTTCGTAATTTCTGTAGCGATGCCTATATCAAAAAGTTGTTCTTGCCAAGTGGTCGTTCCTATCGGTCGGTATTGTACAATATAAGTAGTAGCGGATTCAATATCGGATAAATCCAACTGTATAGAAGTCGTATTAGCAGTAGTGTTATTTATAGCAGGTGGTGCACAGTTGAAATTTCCTGTAATAATATTCACACAATAATCTTCCACCTCTCCGAAGTCAATGGTTTCGCAAGGGGGAGGGGTTGGGGTGGTATTATTTTGAGCAGCTTTTATAGCTACTCTCATTCTCGTATTACCTGAAATGGCATCGCCAGGAATCGTAATTTCCCCTTGTACGCCATTGATGAATGCAGCTCCCGAATTATAAGCTAGTTCTGTAGTTTCATCGAATTGACCATCTTGATTATAATCTATCCAAATCTTGAAAAACTCATCAAAAACCCCACTACTATATCCGACACTAATAGCAATATCATAGGTTTCAAATGTTTCTAGGGTAGTGCTTAAATCTGTAAAATCTCCATAGCCATCATTCGCCTCGGAGCTATTATTTAAGTCATTGACGGTGACATTAGAAATCCACTCAAAGTCTGTACTCTCTCCAAATGATTCACAATAATCAGCATCTATACAAGTTCCACAACCTTTAGTTTGGAAGCTGAAACTTTCTGAAAAATCGGTTGTCCTATTTGCACATTCTGGTCGAACTCTCACTAAATAATTAGAACATGCCTCTAGATTCGTTATTGTGAAAATAGTGTCAGAAACAGAGGTGAATGAAGCAAGAGGAGACCCCTCTTCTTGATACCAGATTTCATAACTATCAGCATCCACAATAGGAGGCCACCTAAGTGTCATAGAGGAAGCTGTTATATCTATTGCCTCAATAAGAGCAGGAGCATTACAACAGCCTTTAACAGTTTGTACAAATGAAGTTGTATAGGAAAGGGGTTCTCCTGCACATTGGCTGGCCAATTGTATTTCATAGTCTGTACATGCCGTTAAATTAGTGATCGTAAAAGGAGCTTGAAGGTTTGGAATAGTATTCCAAGCACTTTGTCCAACTATTCGATATCTTAAAGTGGTATTGATCGTATTGTCAATGATCCAATTTGCTTCTATAGTAGAGGAGGTAAGAGAATTTAATTCCACATCTAGAGGACTAGGACAGTTGCCACAATCATCCATTAATAATTGTAAACTATTATTTGCATTCAATCTACCTCCAGTAACGGTAAGACCTACTAGATTTTGTTGTAGGTCTACGCCATTAAGAATATAGTCTCTAGCTAATAAAGCCGTTCTAGCAGGATCTTGTTTGGCAAGACGACTAAAATTAGAACAGGGAGCAGAGTATAATAAACCAATTACCCCAGCTACTTTAGGTGCTGCATAAGAAGTCCCACTTCCATTCCTATTGAAGTCTTGAAAACGGTATTCACTATCTTGTAAAAGGATCGGAATATTCTCAGCTGGAGCTGCTATATCTACAGAGACAGGACCATACCCAGCTATAGATCTTTGATCTCGATTAGTGGTATTGGTCACCCCTATGAGATACGGACTACTACAGGTAGTGGGTAAATCTCCTTCCTCATCAATATTGATGTTATTATTGACCGTGGCAACCGTATTTATGATTCCTTCCTCTCCCATTAGGTTATAAAAATCACACCACAAAGGAGCATCACTTTCCATTGAATTATCTACTCCCCAGGAAGAGTTGGTGGCGACTACAAATGCTCCTTCTGCACCATTGGTATCATTGTATTTTTTTCGCATTTCTAGCACATAGCTATATCCCTCAATAGCGGAGGCTTCATCTGCATTAATAGCCCCAAAAGGACTAACAATCATTATTTTGACCGTCCAGTTAATTCCTGATAAACCTCTTCCATTATTTCCTACGGCTCCCACAACGCCTGACACTTCTGTTCCATGACTCTCATTCGTTTGTGCTGTATTATCTACTGCATCAGATTGTGTGTCAATATTCCAACCATGAAAATCATCAATAAAACCATTGTTATCATCATCTATTCCATTATTTGGAATTTCTCTATGATTTTTCCATAGATTAGCTTGCAGATCTTCATGGTCTAAGTCCACGCCATCATCTACTACTGCTATTACAATGGTATCTCCTTCAGCCGTAAGTCCACCAGTAGTAATATCCCAAGCCAACTCTATATCAATATCTGCATCTACTATTCCTCCATTTCCGCCAGTATTCATTAAATCCCATTGAAACTCAAAAAAAGGATCATTCGGTATTCTCCGTTTTTTGATCAAGTGGTTAAACTGAGCAATGTCCACTAGTTTATTACTTCTTAAATCTCTTAGTAAGTGATATTCATTGGTATTAGTAAAATCAAAATGTAGCAACCAAATATTCTTATCTTCATTCAAACATTTTTTTGCAACAAAGGCTGTTGACTTTCCTTTAAAACGCTTATATTGTTGAACTAATGCAGTTGGTTGTTTCACCTTCGGCGATAATTGTACGATGATATCTCCTAATACATGGTCTAATTGTTGCGCTTGAAGAACAGTACTGCCTATGAGAAAAAATAAGAGTATTATTTTACGATGCATAAAGTATTGATTACGGGTACTTTTTAAATTATAACGATAACTATTGTGCTGATATTAGAATTTATTCTATTAACTAGTATTGGTAAACGTGGTCTAAATTTTTACTTTAGAGGGAGCGATTTTAAATGGTTTTTTTACAAAAAAAACCATTTAAAATCGCTCCCTCTAAAATATAATATCCAAGCTGCTGCTTGCCGAGGACCAGAAAACAATGCCAGAATAATAGTTTAACTATAGTACTTACGTTAAAATTCAAAACTAGATTGCATTTCCCCTACATTTAATTGTCCCCTCCT
>CAYOBX010000419.1:0-5690 GCA_964402245.1 uncultured Saprospiraceae bacterium
TCGGAGGGCTTCTTTTGCCCTCATTTTCTCTTTGAAATCGGTCATAGTATCAACAGCCGCCCATCCGCTTCGCGGTTCACAAACGGTGTTTGTTCATCTCTTTCAAAGAAAAACTGAGAACAAAATAATCTCCTCTAGATGACCAATTTATTCTTTCGTCGTTACTTAGGTGTCTCGGAAATAGTGAGTGAACTATTCCGTGTTAATTTTTACGTTCTCTAACAAATCCTTTGTTTTATTTCACTAGATTTATTCGAGAAGCAATGTTATTAGCCTTTTAAGTTTCTTAGACTGGAAAAGAATAGAAGAAGATGCTCAAGTTATTGTTTTGTCGTTACTTATCTATCTTTTAAGTTAGATTAACTAAAATTGTAGTTTTTAGAAATACATTAATGGTCAAAACCTAGCTCAATTTTCTAATCGAGCGTTAATGATATGTACTTAAACCGGGGTTTGGTAAGAAAAGATCTTTGGGATCTTTTTAGTAGAAATGTTAAGTGCTTTAGTTGTTTCTGTTCTAAGTTATCCGTCAAAAATGAATTAAGGGATAAAGATGTATATATCATCTTTTCCCTTAAAACGATTAAGTTTGGTTAATATATTTTGTAACTGTCCTGACCTCTGACTCCTGACCCCTAGCTAGTTAATATATTTTTTATAAATCAATATCTTTTGTGATCACTTTTATCTTTTTCGTCTGATTCCTTATTTATCTTATCGATGCTAGCAGAATAAACTTTCACAAAACGATCTATAGGAATAGACTCTCCAGTTTCTGCCACTATTTCTACATTATAAATGCCTCCTGACAAGTTACTTATATCAAAAGAAAAATTGTTAAATCCTTTTTCCACTATCGCTTTTTCTGCAATAACAGTTTTACCTGAATTATCTCTTATGTAGACAATATTATTGGCTTTATTATTTTTCCAGTCAAATTCGAGTGTCAGATTATCATGAGCAGGATTAGGGTAGAGGTGGTGTTCTCTTACAAATTTTTCTTTTTGAATAACTTGTTTTTTACATCGAACCATTTTTTCTCCTTTCACTCCTAAAAATGCATTACCTCTTGCGCCAACAACAGTTAATTGATTTCCAATATTTACTTCCTTTGATTTTGAATAGATATATGGATCTAAATCATTGTCTAATAAACTTACGAAATCTGCACAGCCATTTGCATTTTTAAAACTAATCAATGGAATTTCTTCTCCAGCCTCATATTCAAAATTTCGATTGGAACTTTCTAATCCAAAAGAGAAGTAGTCAAAATCATTTGATTCAGAAGGAGAATTATACCTTGAATTATATTCCCAAATTAAATTAGAATTTAAACTTTGAAAATCTGTTAGCTCTAATTCTAATGTAGGTGCTTTTAAGGTTATCTGTCCTGTACTGGTGATATTATTAGGTAAAGTCCATGTAACATCAGAAATTAAGGACACTTGATAGGTCTCGCCATCCTCTAGTATATCCAGCTTGAACCATATTTGTCCATTTATAGAATTGTAAAAGACCATAAATATTAAAAAGAATGCTCCTGTGTAAATAAATTTTGTCATGGGTTGTTTAGAATTTCGAACAATCAATAAATTGAAAGTTCTTTTAAAATCAATTTAAGGGGGAGTCATCTGTAGAATAAAATGCTGGTCTTTTGGCCTTATTCTATCTTATGTAATTGCAAAAAGTTTGCCCTTTTATAGATGTAGTAAGGGTATGTAACCGGTGCAATAAGAAGCAGGCTTATCTGCTATGAGCAAATATATTTTTATTATAATTTATACTTATCTGAATATGTTGTCGATAGGTTTAAATTATGGTATTTTATAGCAATTGACTATTATTCATTTTTTGCAGGAATCTGCTCATAAATAATTTTATTGCTAAAAAATCCAGGGTTATCTGGGTGTAAAATGATATTAAAAAATTGTAAATCATCTACATCATTATTTGGACCTTGATATCTGATTTCCCCATCCATATTACTATCACTAATGTTATAGCCTCTTTTGATAAAGTTATAATTGGGAAAACCATCTGGTCCTTTGTTATTATCATCTACAAAAATATCATAGAATACTTTGGTTTGATCCAAGCCTGGACCTTGATAAATCGTTGCCCAATCTCCATTGGAGTTGCCTCCCCATAAATAATTTAGGTCATCAATACGTCTCTGCGAGTGATTGCTTTTTTTTCTGCTATCTTCAAGAATGAAGGTTGGTGTATTGATGTCAGAAAAATCTATGGTGGAATTAACATTTTTAGATAAGATCATAGGAGTTTGCGTCATAACACCTAAATGGTTTCTATGATGTATCGAAATATAATATTTCCCAGGGAAAATTTGAAATTTAAGTGGAGAGACTCCATCAGTATCTACTACATCCCCATCGCGTTGAATAAGTGCGGAGCGAGTAGCGACTACTTCTGCTGGATCGTTTTCATGATGGAGCTGGACGAAAACCCAATCTACGATAGCATCTTCTCCTGTAAGATTTAAGACGTCTTCTTTAACAGTTTCATCTCCTTGGCCAATAATTTTAAAAGGTATTGGGTCTCCATCATATATTTTTAAATCTCTATAAGGTTCTTTAGTTGGTAATAATTTAAGAGCCCTTAACTTATCGTGCATGATGGATGGATTATCTTCATCATAAGCACCTTGTAATAAAGCTTTGATACTAACTATGGAATAACATTCTAAACTATTTTCACAAGGAGCAATTAAGACAATCTGAGAATCGGCATCTGGATTGCTGGACTGTATATCACATTCTGGACTCTCTATTGGTACGCAATAATCAAGATCATCTGGATCTCCATCACCCACTGTTACGCCATCTCCATCACAATCATTTGTCGCTAATGATTCTACACCACCAATACAGGGATCTAGAGGATCTTCATCTGTCTCATTGGGAGTCCCATCTCCATCACAATCATTCGGGTCGATTGCCGTTTGACAATCCACTTCAGGATTTATATATGCGACAATACCATTGTTGTCAGTTATTTCTACTTCAAATTCTTCTTCTTCAGGTGAATCTTCTGTAATAGCGGAATAGCTTTCACAACCAGGTTGAACATTCGGAACACAAAAGGCATAATCATCTAGATCTCCATCACCCACTGTTACACCATCGCCATCGCAATCATTGCTACTTAATTGTATGGTCCAATCTGTACATGCGTCGAAAGGATCTTCGTCCACATTGTTAGGAGTACCATCTCCATCACAATCTCCATAGTCATCTACTTCTGTCGGACAAGGATTGGTAATAGTAGCGGTTACTCCACCAGTATTTGCAATGATTGGATCTACTTCAAATTCAATTTCTTCTTCTTCAGGTGAATCTTCTGTAATAGCGGAATAGCTTTCACAACCAGGTTGAACATTCGGAACACAAAAGGCATAATCATCTAGATCTCCATCACCCACTGTTACACCATCGCCATCGCAATCATTGCTACTTAATTGTATGGTCCAATCTGTACATGCGTCGAAAGGATCTTCGTCCACATTGTTAGGAGTACCATCTCCATCACAATCTCCATAGTCATCTACTTCTGTCGGACAAGGATTGGCAATAATAGCAGTTACCCCATCAGTATTTGTAGTGATTGGATCTTCTTCAAATTCAATTTCTTCCTCTTCAATAGCTTGATAATTTTCACAAGTTGGCTGAGGATTTGGGATACAAAAATCTTTATCATCTGTATCTCCTTGACCAACAGTAACGCCATCTCCATCACAATCATTACTTGCTAAAGCTATTGTTCCGCCTATACAAGGATCTAATGGAGCTACATCTTCTCCATTTGGTGTACCATCTTCATCACAATCTAAGTGTTCAATTTTGATGTCGCAATTAATACCTTTTAATGGATTACTCATAGAGTTTCCTACATTAAGCATCAATAGATTAAAAGCTAAGAACAAGACAAATAATTTATTTGAAATGCTTAGTAATGATGAAATAATAAGTCGTCCAAATGGCAGAGTTATAGTTTTATCATGACTTAGGCTACTTTTGAAATCCCTTTTCTTTAATGGGGTGAGAATAGATGTTAAATGATTCATTCTAAGTGTAGGTTTATTCTAGGAGTTGTTTTGTTTACTAATTCTGAATGAGAGAAATAGGGGGTGTAGAAATTAAATGGGAAGAAATTGAGGAGTGGAGAAGGATGGTATACTAAATAGGAGTAGGTTATCAAATATTGAGTCAAAATCTATTCCTAATTTAATCGGATCATTAGAAATTTGTTTATTATATTCATATGAAAAAATGTAGTAATGACTAAATACTTAACTATTAATTTTTTAACCATTAAAAAAAAAATAAAAAAATGCCTAAATATTTTTTTATTTTAGAAGTTTGTATTAGCTTTACATCAAACAATCGAGGGGCAAACACTCATTAAAGGCTTTTTTTCTTTCCTATACTATTCAAGTATTTTTTATACTTTGGCAGCTTAAATGCTAAAAGACTTACATGCTTGATATTCAGCAAACACTTTCCAATTTTTCTCAACTAAACATTTTAATTGTCGGTGATATAATGCTAGATCATTATATCAATGGAGAGGTTAATAGAATTTCTCCTGAAGCACCAGTACCTATTATTGATGTTGCTCATCAGTATTATCGATTGGGTGGAGCAGCTAATGTGGCATTAAATGTCCAGTCCCTTGGTGCTACCCCTCATCTCTGTGGAGTCATTGGATTAGATGAAAATGGCTATCAATTAATTAATATCCTGAAACAAGAAGGTATCAGCTCCTCTCTTTTACATCGATCTTCTTTAAGGAAAACCACCTGTAAATCGAGAGTGCTTTCCCAAAATCAACAATTATTTCGGATAGATCAAGAAGATAAGCATGATCTGGAATTAGTGGACCAAGAAAGTCTATTACAGTTGGTTAAAGATTTTTTAGATAGATACAAAATAGATGTATTGCTTTTTCAAGATTATAATAAAGGCGTTTTATCCTTGCCTATTATTAATAATCTATTACAAGAAGCATGGAAACGAGAGATTCCAACAGTTGTGGACCCTAAAGAAAAGAACTTTTTTTCCTACAAACGAGTCCATTTGTTTAAACCTAATCTAAGAGAAATTAATCAACAAACCGATGAACTTATTAGTACAGATATAGATGATTTACAGAAGGCAAGCAAACTAATACATCAACAACTAGCCAATAAGAATACCTTAATTACACTATCTGATAAAGGGCTTTATTATGATGATGGGCGCTCCTCCAAAATTATTCCGACCATTCCTAGGACCATTTCTGATGTATGTGGTGCAGGAGATACGGTAATAAGTATTGCAGCTTTAGGGATTGCTTTGGATTTGAGTATGGAAGAAATTGCTATTCTATGTAATTTAGCAGGAGGTCAAGTGTGTGAGAAAGTTGGCGTAGCTGCAGTAGATTTGCAACAATTAGTGGAGGATTACAATAAGTATCAAGTTCTTGAATCTGCTAAAAAATAGATATTCTTTTATAATAATCGAACAAATATTTAAAGATAATAGTTTACTATATCAATATAAAGTTATAACTAAGTAACGACGAAATAATAAATTGTCCATCTAGGACGGCTTCTTTTGCCCTCATTTTCTCTTTGAATTCGGTCATAGTATCAACAGCCGCCCATCCGCTTCGCGGTTCACAAACGGTGTTTG
>CAYOBX010000420.1:0-3781 GCA_964402245.1 uncultured Saprospiraceae bacterium
TTACCATACTAAATTGTTGTGCAGAATAAATTCTTAGGAACGATGAAAAAATAAATTTACAATTTATACTGCTTCTTTTGCCCTTATTTTTCTTCTTGAAAACGGGAGTTATACTACGGACAGGATAAGCTACTCTAAATTTGTAAATTTATTTCTACATCGTTCCTTAACGCTCGGCAAGTTCAATTATAAACAGTAACAACAAAACAAAAATAATGAAAAATATATCAATGTTATGTGGTTTAATCTTATTGGCCACAATTAGTTTAGCTTTCTCTTGCAATCAAGCAAAAGTTATCAGCGAAAAGACCATACCTACTAAATCTGCTCTTGTAAGCAGCAAGGGCGATACTTTAAAAAAAGTAGTGAAAACCGAAGAAGAATGGAAGGCTGAGTTATCCGATGAAGCTTTTTATGTCTTAAGAAAGCAAGGTACAGAACGAGCATTTACTGGAGAGTATTGGGATAATAAAAAAGAAGGCACCTATACTTGTAATGGTTGTCAATTACCTTTATTTACTTCTGATACCAAATTTAAATCTGGAACAGGTTGGCCAAGTTTTTATGAGCCAATAGAAGCAGCTTATGTAGAAGAAGAAGTGGATAATAGTTATGGTATGCGTCGGGTAGAAGTACATTGTGCAAGATGTCATGGACATTTAGGGCATGTTTTTGATGATGGTCCTCAACCTACGGGTTTGAGGTATTGTATTAATTCTGTTTCTTTGCAGTTTGAGGAGCAGTAATTATTTCTATAGAGGCTACTAAGAATTTTTGAACACGGAGGCACAGAGCGCACAGAGAAAGAAATTATTTACTCTGTGTGCTACGTGCCTCCGTGTTCTTATTTTACATCTTACCTAGCCTCCCAAACTCAAAGTATTTATGCGTATAATAGGAGGCCAGTTCAAAGGAAGAAAATTTTTCCCACCAGCCAAAAATTGGCCCACTCGACCCACGACAGATTTTGCCAAAGAAGGTTTATTCAATATCATCCAAAACAACTTTGATTTTGAAGATCTAAAAGTCTTAGATCTTTTTGGTGGCACTGGAAACCATAGCTATGAATTCATCTCTAGAGGTTGTACCGATGTCACCTATGTAGATAAATTTGGTGGCTGTGTAGCTTTTGTAAAAAAGACGGCGGCAACCCTAGATATAGAAGACCATATAAGAATTGTCAAGAATGATGTTTTTAAATTTATGAAACGGGAAAATCAACAATTCAATTATATATTTGCCGGTCCCCCCTACCCTTTGCCTACCCTTAATACGATTCCTGATAAAATTTTTGAGCACGATCTATTAAAAGAAGGAGGATGGTTTGTGCTTGAGCATAATCCTAATCATGCTTTTGAAAATCATCCAAGATTTAAGGCCGTCCGTAACTATGGCAAGACTTTGTTTAGTATCTTTGAGTAAATAAAAAGAAGTCAGAAGCCAGACCGCTACGCTGTCAGATCGCCTACGGCTGTCAGACGCAAACGTGACGTCAACATAACAAATCTGACTTCTGACAGTTCCGTTAGCGTAAGCTAACTAGAACGATCTGACATCTGTCTTCTTAAAAACATACTATGACCAACAAAGAGATAGCTAGCATATTCAACGAACTAGCGAACATCATGGAACTCCACAAAGAAAATCCTTTCAAGATAAGATCCTATAAAAGTGCATACGTTACCCTCAGAAAAATAGATACCCCCTTGAAAGATATGAGTGAGGCCGACTTAGCCGGTATCAAAGGAGTAGGCAAAGCCATCAATGCTAAGATTCGAGAATTTGTAGAGACAGGGACCTTAGCCACCTTAAAGAAATATCAAGACCAAACGCCTATTGGTATACAGGAAATGCTTCGTATAAAAGGATTTGGGCCTAAAAAAGTATATGATGTATGGAAGACTTTAGGGGCAGAAAGTGTGGGGGAATTGCTCTACGCTTGTAATGAAAATCGTCTTGTCGAACTAAAAGGTTTTGGACAAAAAACCCAAGAGGATCTACGGAAGAAATTAGAATATTATCAAAAGAGTAAGCACCAGTTTCATTACGCCTCCTTAGAAAAGGAGGCGCTAGATTTAGTGAAGGATATAAGTAAAAAATTACCTAAGGCTACTATTAGTTTAACGGGTGCCATAAGACGGCTTAATCCAATCTTAGAAGCTATCGAAATATTAGTCGCCTCCGATGAATCAATAGATCAATTATTTAACGAGGATACATTCATTTTACAAAAAGAAGAAAAAGGTATTTATACCGTTTTAACAAAAACAGAAACCCCTGTTATTCTTTATTCCTGTTCCTTAAAAGAATACGGTTCTAAATTATTTTTAACCACCGCTACCGAATCTTTTAGAGATGCTTTTATTGAAAAAAATGCCGGCATTTCCTTTAAAAATATAGCGGAAGAAAAGGCCCTATTTGATAAAGCTAAGCTCCCTTATATTTTACCAGAATTAAGAGAGTCCGACAATATTCTTAAAATAGCTACTAAAAATGCCCTTCCAATATTAATCGAAGAACAAGATATAAAAGGGGTATTACATACACATAGTACCTATAGTGATGGCATGGCAAGCTTAGCAGAAATGGCAGCAGAAACACAAAAATTAGGCTATGAATATTTAGGAATTACAGATCATTCTAAAGCGGCATTTTATGCCAATGGTTTGAAAGTGGATCGGCTAAAAGAGCAATGGGCAGAGGTGGATACATTAAATGCCACTTATGATGGCTCTTTTAAAATATTTAAAGGAATAGAATCTGATATATTATCGAGTGGTTTATTGGATTACGAAGAAGACATATTAAAGCAATTTGATTTTATTATTGCTTCTGTTCATACCAACCTCAAAATGGATGAAGTCAAAGCAACCAAGCGATTAATAACCGCTATTGAAAATCCATATACTACAATATTGGGACATCCCACAGGGAGGCTTTTACTATCAAGAGAGGCCTATCCTATTGACCATAAAAAAGTAATTGATGCCTGCGCTGCCAACAAGGTAGTCATCGAATTAAATGCTAATCCTTATCGCCTGGATATAGATTATACTTGGATACCTTATGCCATGGAGAAAGGTGTCCAAATTGCCATTAATCCTGATGCGCATAGTAAGGAAGGGATTCAAGATATTCACTTTGGTGTATTAGCTGCTCGAAAGGGAATGCTGACCAAAGAGTTTTGCTTGAACTGTTTATCTTTGAAAGAGTTCGAAGTATATATTAAACAATAAAATGCACGTAGCTCAAGCTTCCAGCTTGAGTTCTATTACTCAAGCTGGAAGTTTGAGCTACGTACACCTTACTAATACGCCACTCGATTCAAAACAATCTTACCATTATTAATAACCATCAAAGGGTCATGCACAGCACCCACATCTTCTAAAGGATTTCTTTCTAAAATTAATAAATCAGCATCTAAACCTATAGAAATGTTTCCTGTATGATCCCCAATATCTAACATTTCTGCCGCAGAAGAAATAGCTGCTTGAATAGCTTCTAAATTAGTCAACCCAATCCCTATTAGCTCTTCCAATTCTAAGCCCATGCGTAAGGTGCTTTCTTTTCTTGGCTTTTAGCTTCTCTATTACGGGGTCGCTTTCTACGACCCCGTGATTAGTCTTTGAACATCCACCGTCAACGAAGGCTAATTATACCTTGGAAAAAGTACGGGCAACAATCACGTTCATTCCTTTCTTTACCAACTCAATCATAGAGGGATATCTAGGATCTTCGATATAATCAAAATACGCCTCGTCTGCAAAAACAGTCGTCCTTT
>CAYOBX010000420.1:3881-5661 GCA_964402245.1 uncultured Saprospiraceae bacterium
CTAGGATCTTCGATATAATCAAAATACGCCTCGTCTGCAAAAACAGTCGTCCTTTTGGATACAAAAGAAGCCGTCCAAATGGTGGAGTTATTTTTTTGTCGTTACTTAATCAAAGGTAAGAAAAGTAAAATAAACAGACAATTTGACGAATTCTAAAATTTCAATGGTTTTTTGTACCTTGATGATTTACGATCGGCAGCCAACAAAACGATGAACCAACAAACTTCTACAAAACCTAAACTCTCCAGAAAATTAGGTTTATTACCGCTAGCCGCAACAGGCATTTGCTCCATGTTGGGTGCCTCTGTATATGTGGTACCCATTATGATACAGCGCAATGTGCCTGGTATTGGTCCTTATGTCTTACCTGCCTTTTTATTAGCCGCCATACCCGCTTTATTGGCAGCATTTGCCTATGCCAGCTTGGCTTCTGCTATGCCAAGAGCAGGAGGTAGTTATATTTATGCAAGTCGAGGTTTACATCCTTACTTAGGATTTGTCGCTAGCTTTGCCCAATGGTTCGGATTAACGATTGTTATCGGCGTTATTTGTTATGTGATTATTCCCTTTTTTAGAGATATTGCATCGGCCTTGGATTGGGAGACTACTGCCA
Organism: uncultured Saprospiraceae bacterium; assembly: GCA_964402245.1. GTDB lineage: Bacteria > Bacteroidota > Bacteroidia > Chitinophagales > Saprospiraceae > JAFMDF01. The sequence continues at coordinate 4,495 of CAYOBX010000420.1, forward strand.
ATTATTTAAATACAGGCTGGGTAAGAGTCAGCTTAGCCTTACTCTTATTATGGACTTTTGTAGGCATCAATATCCGAGGATTATCTTTTTATGAACGTACGCTAATTCCTTTAATGATTTTAATGTTTGCCTTAGGGGGCATTGTCATTTTTGCAGGATTTAGCTTTACGCATGCTGATTTTGAGGCCGCTTTGTTAATAAAAGAAGGGAAAACGATCAGCAGCGAGCAAGTAGCTACTTTTAATTTTAGCACCTTTTTAGCGGCAGCGGCTGTTTTGTTTTCTAGCTTTATCGGTTTTGATTCCATAGCACAGGCAGGAGGAGAGGCACAGAATCCAGCCAAGTCTTTACCTCGAGCCATAGCTATAGCAGTGCTAACTGTAGGTGGATTCTACTTTATTTTTACGGCCGCTGTATACCATGCCGTCCCATGGCAATTCATTGCAGTAGAAGCGATTGAAAAAGATATTTCTGCGCCAGGATTATTCGGCTACTTATTATCTCCTACTTGGGGAATAGCCATTATTTTAGGCGCAGCCATTGCATTAATTAATGATTTACCTGCCATGCTCTTATCTGTTTCTAGACTATTATTTGCCTGGGCAGCGGATGGTATTTTCCCAAAAAAGATAGCCACAGTGAATCCAGAAACTCAGTCACCTACTACGGCTCTATTATTAAGTGGTGGAATGGCAACTATTGGTATTTTAGGGAGTCACTTTGCAGGAGATTTTTTCTTAGGCGTAGATATTATGGTCACCAGTATGTTGGTCAATTTTTTATTAATGTGCTTAACCTTAATTTATTTACCTAAAAAAAATCCAATCATTGCTCAACAGATTACCGTCTTAACTTCTAGCTTCCTAAGAACATTCTTAGCTTGGGGAGGCGTATTGATCCTTTCTATTTTTTTAGTCATTCATATTTGGAAGGACCTTCATGCAGAAGTGACAAATTGGTATTTTCATTCTACTCCTATTTGGTTGATTGTAATGAGTTTGGCATCTTTGATTTATTATTGGCAGTTGCGGAAACTTCAGGCTAATGGGGTTGATCTGAAAGAATTGTTTGGTAAATTGCCCACAGAATAATTGTAGGGGCAATCCTAGTGGTTGCCCAATTCACCGTGGACAATCCAATTCACCGTGGACAATCCAATTCACCGTG
>CAYOBX010000421.1:0-5636 GCA_964402245.1 uncultured Saprospiraceae bacterium
ATCCGTGTCATCCGTGTAGCTACGAAGTAGCTCCGTGTTGAATTGAGTCTAATTTACCTTACGAGACAACATCGCTCACAACCTACAAAGGTCCATGTTATCTGCGTGACTACGAAATAGTTCCGTATTGAATCAAGCCTAGCTAAACAAAATTAACCTTAATCCTTCGCCCACATTTTCAAAAATACTGGCTCTCGAAGCGTCTCATTCGGACTAAAAGAAGCATAGGTCACTTCACAAAGATACTGAGGAAGAATCCAAGTCGTATCTTTTTCTTCATCCACCGTTCCTTGAATAGGTTTAGAGATAGTTTCCAATTGCTGGAGTTGTGACAATATTTTCTTCATGTTTTTCTGGTCAAAACCAGTGCCCACCTTTCCATGATATTTCCAATTGTCTCCATCAGGATTCGCTAAATGTAAAGCCCCGAAAATATCAATCCGATCCCCTTTCCCTTTGGTATAACCAATGATATGACATTCAAAAGTTTCCGTAAATTTAAGTTTCTTCCAAGTATCAGAACGAGCACCAGGAGAATATTTCCCATCTTTATGCTTTGCCATAATCCCTTCCAGGCCCATTTGTTTGGCGGCTTCATATATTTCTGCCCCATCCTCAAAGGTAGTACTTAGTCGTGGTTTGTCACCTGTTTTGAATATGGCTCTTAACCACTCCTTACGACGGCTTAATGGATAAGAAGTCAACTTTTTACCATCTAAATATAAACAATCGAAGGCATACATATAGGCAGGCTTCGTTTTACTAGCAGCAGCGATGTTCTTTTCTCCAATCCTATGCATTCTGGATATGACATCTGCAAATAGGGGGCGACCTGCCTCATCTAAACAGACAATTTCGCAATCAATAATCGCATGCTGAACACGAATAAATGCCCCATCTTTAAATTCTGGAAATTGATCGATGATATTTCTTCCAGAGCGACTCATTAATTTAATGTCCTCCTTATTTTTATAATAAATGACTCGAATGCCATCCCACTTTATTTCATATTCATAGGCTTCCTTTTTAGCGGGTAATTTACTAATGACTCCACAAAGCATTGGCTTTATGGGATGTTTGAATATATCTAAATTAACCGATTCTGCTCGTTGTATAATCCATTCATTTCCCTTGATTCGATACAAGGAGAAAGTAGCTTCATTTTGTTTATTAAGGAGTTTAAATTTATACTTGGTTTTCCCTTTTTGTAACCATTCTATGGTACCAGTTTCAAATACCCACATTTGACCACCCCCATATTCTTCCTTGGGAATAGTTCCTTCAAAATCAATATACTTAGCTGGATGATCTTCTGTTTGAATAGCTAAACGTTTAACGCCCTTTTCAATAGGCAAACCTTTAGGAATCGCCCAAGATTTTAAAACACTATCCACGCCTAATCGCAGATCGTAATGTAAGCGAGTAGCACGATGTAAATGGACAACATATTTATTATTTACTTCTGAAGGATCAAAAGCATTTCCCCCAGTACCATCTGGTTCAGCAGTCTTAGAAAAGTCTCGTTTATCCGCATAGTCCTTTAAAGGAATGACTGGAATCGGAACAGCTTGATTATGTAATTTTACAGCCTTATCAGTGAAGCCTTTCCAAGGGTTTCCTTTTTCCTTTAAATAGGCTAAAGTAGCCTTTATATCATAGATTTGAGCGTTGTTGCAATTTGCGATTTCTTCCCATGTAAGGGGCATAGAAATAGGTGCCCCTTCCTTGCCTCTCAGACTAAAGGGCGCAATAGTCGTATTCCCAGGATGATTTCTATAGATGTCTAATAAAGTCTTATCAGATCGCCTAGTTTTTGAAATAGATAGGGTAGTGGTGGGGTTTGTTTTAATAAACTCCTTCATTAATTCCTTTACGGTATCCGTCATGATTTCATATTCCCATTTAGGTAATATAGGGACGACTAAGTGAATGCCTTTTCCTCCACTTAATTTAGCAAATGGATGATAGCCATAGGATTCCAAAAAGATTTTTAATTCTAAGGCGATGGCACGAACTACCTCAAAGTCTTGATCTTCAGGAGGGTCTAAATCGACTACAAATTGATCTGGATTATTAATCTGTGCAATCCTGCTATTCATCGTATGCACTTCCAAAGCGGCTAAGTTGGCTAACCAAACCAAATGAGGGGCAGCATTGGCTAATAAGTATTCATTGTCTTCATCCCAAGGTAGGTAGGTGGTGGGTATCCAGTCGGGTGTCCAAGAAGGTTTGTTTTTGGTATAAAAAGTTTTTTGACCAATTCCATCAGGATAACGGATCAATGTCAAGGGCCTTCCTTTGACAAAAGGTAGCATAAACGGAGCAACTTCTATCGCATAACTAATAATTTCTGCTTTGGTATAGCCCTTAGTAGCATACAGGACTTTTTCCAAATTCGTTATCTTGAGCCGTTGCCCTTCAATTTCTGTATATACTGGTTTGGAAGGCATGCCCAAAGATAGGGAAGGGTAGGGGAAATTAAAATGTAAATTAAAATGTAAATTAAAATAAAAATTAAAACACGTGAAGTTAAGGTCATGCTACATCACGTATTTTAATTTGCATTTTAATTTTTATTAAAATGCTGAATAGGTAAAATTAAAATGACTCACCACTCACCACTCACCACTCACCGCAATATAGCCACATCCCCAGAATACACAATCACCTCTCCATCAATAAACTCAATTTCAGCTATCCAAATAAAAACCCCAGGGTTTAATGGTTGTCCATTATAGAGGCCATCCCAACCATAATCTGCATCATTAGGAGGAATATTTGTGCGTTCAAACAATTGCTCACCCCATCTATTGAATAGCATAAAAGATTGGATATTATTAGCCTCTGGACCGGTATTGATAAATAGGCGATCATTCAAGCCATCTTGATTGGGACTGAATACATTAGGCACATAGACATCTCTAACTTTTAATACATTGATCATAATAGAATCGATTGTGGTACAATCATCTTCTGATGTAACAGAGAGTTGATAAGTCGTTCTATTAAAAGGAGTGGCACTGACCTCCACACTTTCATAATCAGATAACCCGGGATTGGCTCGCCAACGAGCAGTTGCTGCCCCTGTAATTTGTAATGGAATAATTTCAAAAAAATCAGCTAATTCTATGGTGGTATCTTGTGGTAACTCCAATACAGGAATAATAGGGGCATTCAACTCCACTTCTTTTGTAGCGATACAAGTATTGGCATCTTGAACTTGAACTTGATAAACGCCTGCTCCTAAGTTAGAAAAAATAGTGTTGTCTCTATAAGTCGAATTATCTATTCGATAGTTATAAGGAAGCACTCCACCCAGAGCACCCTCAATAATAATTTCGCCTGTTGATAAACCCTCACAATTAGGATCATCAAATTGTAAATTTAGTTCTAATGGTGGAGGGGCATTTAAAGTAATGGAATCTATCCATTCACATCCATTTCCATCGGTGATGGTATAAAGATAAATTCCTGAGCCAATTGCTCTTTGACCAATTTGATCGTTTCCATTATCCCATAAATAATTATAAGGAGTCGTTCCTCCAGAGGGTATCAACTCAATAGAGCCATCTGTTTCGTCAACACAGGACACAGGAAAACCGTTATAGTCGGAAGTGGTCACATTAGATTGTAAGAATAAGGGTTCTTCAATGTTGCCAATCAGGATGGTAGAGTCTTGGAAATTATCATTGATAGTGACAAAGTAAGGCCCTATGGCCAAGTTGTTTTTTTCGACTTCCATTAGGGTATTTGGGAGATTTCCTGTTCCACTAAATTCTCCATTTAAACTAGCCCAGGTATAAGTAAAAGGAGGGGTACCTCTATCGACTTGGAATTGTATACTACCAGTCGGCTCATTAAAACAGGCCGTTGGATTGCTCTCAATGGTTGCTTCAATATTACAAATAACAACAAACAAATCGAGCATAACCGTACTATCACAACCTAATCTATTGGTCAAAACTTCTGTATAAATTCCAGTTTGATCAAAACGTTTATCACCTATGGGTAAGTTATCTCCTTCGCAGATATTCACTCTACCGAAATCAGTTGACGAAGGCGAGACAGCTTCTAGGTTTACCGTAACCACACTATCACAACCATTGGAAGTAGGAATATGAAATTCATAGAAGCCAGTAGTATTCAGAAGGGTATCTGCTACTTCATAATCATCTCCTTCACATATTTTGACTGCGCCTAAATCGGTAGGAGGTATCGTCATCACTTCTATTCTCTTACAACTACGTGGGGCAGCATTACAGGCATTGTAGGCAGTGGCACATAATAAATAAAAGCCTGGATTGGCAAAAGTATAAGGAATCGTGGAAGCGTTAATAGGTAGGGTTTGATTGTCCAATTCCCATAAAAATTCCGTTGCGCCAATAGGATGTTCCAAAATAAACTCCTGTTCTACTCCTGGACAAGAAGTGTCATTGCCTACAATTAAGCCAGATTCTTCTAAAGGACTGACTCTAGTATCTCCTTCCAATACCGTAAAGGTCCAATCACAATTGTCTCCTCCATTGCCGTCCATTACTAGATAATAATATTGCCCAATGGTGAGATCAGTGGCTAAAAATTCTTGACTAGTACCTACCCCTACGTCTCCATCACAATTAGAAACTAACCTAAAGTTGTCACAGTCAATCCCTTCATAGATGGCTACTTCTAATCCCCAACCAATTCTACAATTGGAAACATCTAATCTAATTCTTAGCTCACTGCTGCCAGCAATAAAGGCAATCCATTGTCCATTATGGACAACACTGGTACAAAAATCTGGAGGGGCTTCTCCTGATCCGATATTATCGTTCCTTCCTCTAAAACCATCAATATCACAAATAATACAGGCTTCCACACAAGTGGAAGTCATCATGGGTGGATCTGTGCAGGGTATTGGTTGTGCGTATAGGCAGGTTGTATATAGTGATACAATAAAGGAGTAGATAATTTTTCGCATATAGTCGGATTGCTAGTACTTTCTATTAAGAGTTTTTACTAAAATATATATGCTAATTTATAAAATTATTTCTTGAAATTATAATAATTGTGGAAAGGAAAAAGGGCTTTGTCTTTGGAAAAATAGAAGAACTAAATTAGCTTAATTATTCCATTCTACATATGAATTAAATTACAATTTTAGTTATTAAACTATAAAAGTAGTTGTATTTCTATAAAAATAGTTATATTTTTGTTTTGACAAAGAACTAAAACTGATGGATTATGGAAAAATTAACAAATAAAGAAGAGCAAATCATGCAAATAGTGTGGCAGTTAGAAAAGGCGTTTGTTAATGATATTCGAGCTCAGCTACCTGACCCAAAACCTCATTATAACACGATTTCAACGGTTATCAAACGGCTTCAAAAGAAAGGCTTTGTGGGCTTTGAAGCGTTTGGTCCTACCCATAGATACTACCCAACTATTTCTAAAGCTGCCTATACATCCGCCTTTATTGGAGAAGTATTAGACGGTTACTTTGATAAATCTTATAAAAATCTAGTGGCGCATTTTGCCAAGGAAGAAAAAATTTCTACAGAAGACTTAAAAGAGATTATTAAAATGATTGAAGCGAAGAAGAAGACTAAAAATTAAAATTCTAATGCGGCAAGCAGTAGCTTTGGTATTCTTTTTTA
>CAYOBX010000422.1:0-5622 GCA_964402245.1 uncultured Saprospiraceae bacterium
GAAGTCTAATTCAAAAATAAATTCGGCAATCTATCCTGTCCGTAGTATAGATATATTCTTAGCTATACCATTTACAGTATTTGTTTATTTTTTGATTGATTGCTCTCTATTGTAAGGATATTTGTGGTGAGGAATGAAGAAAGATAGGTTGTTAAAAAAATCTATAACTCTTAGACATATCTCTTGTTTACAAACAAGTTGACAATTTTCATACCGCTTTGATCGAACAAAATGAATAATAATAAATCTATTTAATCCTTTAACTATTTAATTCAGTAATTTTGACTGCCTACGGCGACAAAGTATATGCTTTTAAAATTATCAATATGTTTAATCTATATAATCCAAAAAATCTTTCCCTATATTTGTAATACACCCAAACAATTCTATTTCTAAATAATACCAATTATAATGTACTATTCAATTATTAAGAGAACAAGTAGTCTATCTGTACTGCTCTTTTCTCTAATCCTTTTCATTGGCTGTCAACCAGCCCTCGCCCAAAAAAAGAAAAAAAACCAATCTATTACCACTGCTAAAAATTACCTCGATGATATATCAATCTCAGGTCTAAAATGGCGAGGCGTAGGTCCAGCTATGACCTCAGGTAGAATTGCGGATTTTGCAGTGCATCCTGACAATCGAAGTGTGTATTATGTAGCGACGGCTTCTGGAGGAGTTTGGAAAACAATCAATGCAGGGACTACTTATCAGCCTATTTTTGATAGTCAAGGCTCCTATTCTATTGGTTGTGTTACTTTAGATCCAAATAATCCAAATACGGTTTGGGTTGGAACAGGAGAAAATAATAACCAACGATCCGTGGGTTTTGGAGATGGCGTGTATAAGTCTATGGATGGGGGTAAGAGTTGGAAAAATATGGGGCTTGAGAATTCAGAGCATGTTGGAAAAATAATTGTTCATCCTGATAATTCTGATGTGGTGTATGTAGCAGCAATTGGGCCTTTATGGAGCGAAGGGGGAGATAGAGGGATTTATAAAACAACAGATGGGGGAGCTACTTGGAAAGCAGTTCTAACAGTGGATAAGCATACAGGAGCGAATGATCTAGTAATGGATCCAAGAAATCCAGATGTGCTTTATGCAAGTATGCACCAAAGACGTAGACATGTATTTACATACGTTGGTGGTGGGCCAGGTAGTGGCATGCACAAGAGTGTAGATGGGGGAGCTACTTGGACAAAAATAAATAAAGGATTACCAAGTGTAGAAATGGGTAGAATAGGATTAGCTATTTCGCCTGCGAATCCAGAATACATCTATGCGATTGTAGAAGCAGCACAAAACAAAGGTGGTTTTTATAGATCAAGTAATAGGGGCGCAAGCTGGGAAAAAAGAAGTAGCTATGCTACCTCTGGAAATTATTATCAAGAAATAATCGCTCATCCAACAGAACCAGAAACAGTGTATTCGATGTCTACATGGAACCATGTAAGCAAAGACGGTGGAAAGAATTTTGAGCAGATGAATGAACGTTGGAAGCATGTAGATAATCATGTACTATACATTGATCCGAATGATCCAAACTATATGTTATTTGGTTGTGATGGTGGTATTTATGAAAGTTTTGATGGCTCAAAAACCTATCAATTCAAAGACAATTTACCTGTCACTCAGTTTTATAAGGTAGCGGTGGATAATGCACAGCCTTTTTATAATATATATGGGGGTACTCAAGATAACTTTAGTATGGGAGGTCCCTCTCGTACCAGAAATGCAAATGGAATTGTTAATTCAGATTGGTATGTAACACAGGGAGGCGATGGTTTTGAAAGTGCTATTGATCCTGAAAACCCGAATATCGTTTATGCGCAATACCAATATGGTGGTTTGACAAGATATGATAAAGCAAGTGGAGAAAACATGAGTATCCAACCAAAGCCAGCCGCAGGAGGCGAAGACTATCGTTGGAATTGGGATGCGCCGTTACAAACTTCTGCGCATGTGCCTGGTCGAATTTATTTTGCTGCCAATAAATTATTTAAGAGTGATGATCGAGGTAACACTTGGGAAGTACTTAGTCCTGATTTAACCCAGCAAATTGATCGAAATAAATTGAAAGTCATGGGTAGGGTACAGAGTATAGATGCCGTAATGAAAAATCAATCTACTTCTCAATATGGAACAATCGTCGCCTTTCATGAAAGTCCAATTAATCCAGATTTATTATATGTCGGTACAGACGATGGTGCAATTCAAATTAGTACAGATGGGGGAGCGAACTGGCAAAAGAAAACTAGTTTTTCAGGAGTACCTGCTAATACCTATGTGAATCAAATTGTAGCTTCTCAGCATAATCAAAATGTGGTATACGCTTGCTTTAATGACCACAAAAGAGGGAATTTTAAACCTTATGTTTATAAGAGTGTAGATAAAGGAAGTACTTGGAAAAGCATTACTAATAATCTACCAAAGAAAGGAACTTCCTATACGATAGCTGAAGACCATGCTGATAAAAACCTGTTATTTGTAGGAACAGAATATAGCCTATTCTTCTCTAATTCAGGTGGACAAAACTGGAAAAAACTAAGTGCTGGATTACCAACAGTAGCTGTAAGAGATATAGCGATACAAACTCAAAAGAATGACTTAGTATTAGCTACCTTCGGCAGAGGTTTTTATGTACTAGATGATTATTCTATTTTAAGAAATACGACTAAAGAAATTTTATCCAAAGAAGCTGTTATCTTTCCAATTACAGACGCTTTAATTTTCGTGGAACGTACTCCTTTAGGCTTACGAGGTAAGTCTTTTCAAGGAGATAATTATTATGCAGAAAAGAATCCACCTGTTGGAGCAACCTTCTCTTATTTTGTAAAAGAAAAATACAAATCTTTAAAAGCGCAAAGGCAAGAAAAAGAAAAGAAAGCAATTAAAGCAGGACAAGATGTTACTTATCCTTCTTATGAGGAATTAGAGGCCGAGCAAAATGAAGCATCTCCTTATTTATTATTTACAATCAGGGATATCAACGAAGAAGTAGTACGAAAAATAAAAACGGGTTTGAAAAAAGGAATCAATCGGATTACTTGGGATGGACGTATTGCGCACTTAGGACCAGTTAGTCTAAAAGCACCTAAAGAAAACATATTTGGTGGTCCTCCAGAAACAAGTTTCCTAGCTATGCCTGGTACTTATACCGTCAGTTTATCGCAAAGTATCAATGGTGAATTGACAGAATTAGTAGCACCTACTTTTTTTAATCTCCGATCCTTGGGCGGTACTTCTCTACCTGCTGATAATGCTAAAGAATTGGCTGATTTTCATAAAGGATTAGCAGAATTGCAGCGGCAATTTATGGGAACGACTAGAAAATTGAGTACCGTTGGAGATCAATTAAGGCATATTAAAAAGGCAATTTATACGATGCCTGCACCTGTAGCTGATCTAGAGAAAGAATTGATTAGCCTAGAAAAAGAGCTTAAAAATATTCGTACCACTTTTTATGGGGATCGGCTAAAAAGTCGCTTAGATCAACCTACCATCGCTTCTTTATCTTCTAGAATTTGGGCAACTCAAGCTGGTTTTGATTCCACATCTGAACCTACTGCCACTGCCCAAGAAGCTTATGCGATTGCTAAAAAAGACTTACAACCACAGGTTCAAAGAGTACAAGCTTTAGTGAAGCAATTGAAGCAGTTGGAAGAAAAATTAGAAAGAGCTGGTGCGCCTTATACGCCTGGGAGAGGAATTGATTGGCGGAAGGGAGATTAGGAGTTGGCTGAGCTAGATGCTGATTGAACACAGAGGCACGGAGCACACAGAGTAAAATTATTCTCTGTGTGCTCTGTGCCTCTGTGTTCTAAATTATCTAGCTCATCGAATGATGAACTGCTCAATAAATACTCCTTCCTCCATATAGATTCGCAGAAAATAAATACCGCTAGGAACATCCATAGATATGTTTCCATCTAATAAGAAGGGAAATGTTTTTATTACTTGCCCACTCGAATTTAATAATGCTACTTGTTCTATTTTCCAGTCACTTGGATAATCTAATGTAATAGATTGAAAAGTGGGGTTGGGATAGATTTTAAAAGAAGAATTATTAATGGTACTTGTAGATACCAATTCAGAAAAATCTTTTCCATAGATATTCTTACCAGGAGAGTATAATTGAAAATTACCAACCGTTGAATGAAGTGTAGAAATTGCTTCTATTGACAAATCTGGAAAACGAGTAATGGATTGGTTATTCCCTCCTTCTGATTGATATTTATAGGCGTAAACTATTACTCCAGCGGTATCTTTTAAAATTATTTCATCTCCAGTATTTAATAAATTTAAACTACCTGTTGAAGCTGTTTGAGTAAGGGCTGTACCATAATCACCACTAAGTGTACCTCCTCCAAAAACGACAAAAGCCTGTTGCGGTTGAATAATCGTTCCTTCTGGAACTATATGGCGAATTGCATCTGCGTCATGCAACTGGAATCCAGAAAGATCAACAGCCGTAATGTCTGTATTTACAAATTCTATAAACTCATCTTCTTTTGCATCTCGTATCCCATCGCCATTTGCATCTCCTTCTAAACCTATAGCAGGATCGGCATGAATTTCATTTAATAACAACGGAAAGTCAAAATCATTATCTTCTATAGTTAATGTAAAAGATTGGTTGATGCTTAAGCGCGCATTATTTCCTCCCTTTATATCCGATAATAAAAATTCAAATGATTCTTGGCCTTCTATTAGCAGATCATTGTTGATTGGAATAGGTATATATTTTTGTCCTTCTTCGCTAGGTTCAAAAATGATGGTACTTGAAGTGAAATTTAATAAATCATCGGAGTCTTGCGTTTTGATATAGTCGATTGTTAGAATCGTTGATTCGTTAGATGGATTGATTAAATAGATGGGCAATAAAAATAAACTATCCCCTTCATTAGTCTTGCCTGTGGAATTCGAAAAATGAACATAAGTAGAATCATTCAAGCCAAAGGGAAAACTATTTAACATAGTGCCCGGAGAAAAGGAAGATCCATAAGTAGCTGGTATTTGGTTATGCGATATAAAAGCTCCTATAATATCTGGAAATCTAGTCCAAGAAATATGTGCATTCTCGCTAGGGTAGGTAAATTCCTCAATTATTATATTATTAGCATCTTTCAACTCTACCTTTACTCCTCCATTGCCTAAACCCAAAGCACCAGAAGTAGCTGTTGTAATTAGACTTTTACCGAAAATACCCTTTGGAGTACCTCCACCAAAAATAACTATCGCTGAAAATGGGGATAGAATAGTGCTAATCTCAAATTGATGTCTCAATTGTCCAGCAATCCATATACTATAGCCTTTTAAATCAATTTCCGTTGCTGTTGAATTTACCAATTCTATAAACTCATCTTCTTTTGCATCCCGAATGCCATCGCCATTTGCATCGCCTACAATTCCGAGAGCTACATCAGCATAAAATTCGTTAATGACTATTTGTGCAGGAATTGCACTAAAGGGTAGGAGGATTAATATCCCCAAAAGGAAATTTGTCTTATTCATAATTATAGCGGTTTAGTTTAGAAAATATAGCACTTAAAGTTACTATATGTATTGTATCTTTTCTTGCTTTTTAACTTATTTCTAGGATTGGTAGGTTATTTTTTA
>CAYOBX010000423.1:0-5622 GCA_964402245.1 uncultured Saprospiraceae bacterium
TATACTTTTTAATAACTAATTCTCGTATCGATTTTATCTTTAATTCAGGGACTACTCGACCTAGTTCTGGAAAAGACTGAAGTAGGTCTGTTTTTTCTAATATTAATTTGACAAGGTGACTAGCATAGCTACTGGAATTTTGAGCAAGTAATTCTGCAATATCACTTAAATCCTCTAAAGCTTGAAATGTCCAATTTACTTTAGCCATTTCTTAAGTTTTTGTTTTGCAGTACTCTGACTGACTACTTTACCTTCTTTGACTTGTTGAAGACCAATTTCTATTTTTTCCAATAGAATTAATTTTTCAACTATTTCATCCAAAGAGAATTCATTTGGTAAGTCTTGCATAGATTGTATGACTTTTTCTTTTGTAAGCATATTTTAGTAGTTTTCTTAATAATCAACACTAATTTAAGCAAAATGATTGCACAGAAACAAATATTTTTTTTCAGTAACTAAATTTAACAATGCTCGATTTAGTATTACAGGCCTTACAAATCCTCTTTTCTCCAGACCATTTCCCATACCTAATGATGGGGGTTCTACTAGGTTTAGTTATAGGAGTATTCCCTGGTTTAGGGGGAATTGCAGGATTATCTCTTCTTTTACCATTTTTATACGGGATGGATGAAGTCTCTGCATTAGCTACATTAGTAGGACTAGTAGCTGTTATTCCCACTTCCGCTACATTTACCTCCGTTTTAATGGGCATTCCAGGGTCGAGTTCTAGTCAGGCAACTGTCTTAGATGGTTTTGCATTGGCTAAAAAAGGAGAAGCTTCAAGAGCATTAGCTGCTGCTTTTTCCGCTTCCCTATTTGGAGGTTTATTTGGAGCTATTATATTAACGTTCTTTGTGCAGATTGCACGTCCAATGATTTTGCTTTTTGGATCTGCTGAATTGTTTATGTTAGCGATTTTTGGCTTATCTATGGTAGGTTCTTTATCTGGAAATAGTATTGTTAAAGGAGTCTTAGCTTGTGGATTTGGCTTAATTGTAGGCTCAATAGGGGCAGCACCAGCAACAGGGGAATATCGAATGATTTTTGGGGTAGATTACTTATATGATGGCTTGCCATTAGTGGTGATCGCCTTGTCTATATTTGCCTTTCCCGAAATTTCTGAATTATTTAGAAAAGATGAAGCAATTGCAGAGAGTGAGGGCCTAGGATCAGGCGGCTGGCTGGTAGGGATTAAAGATTTAGTGAAAAATAAATGGCTAGCGTTGAGATGTGCAGGAATAGGAACTATTGTCGGCGCTATCCCAGGGATGGGTGGTAGTGTGGTAGATTGGATTGCCTACGGTCATGTAGTGCAGACGAGCAAAGATAAATCACAATTTGGAAAAGGAGACATTCGCGGAGTCATTGCCCCTGAATCTGCCAATAATGCCAAAGAAGGTGGTGCACTGATGCCTACCCTACTCTTCGGTATTCCTGGATCTGGTTCGATGGCAGTATTTTTAGGAGGAATGGTTTTAATTGGTATTGAGGCTGGACCTAGTATGGTTACAAAAGATATACAATTAACCTATACCATTATTTGGTCATTAGCGATTGCCAATGTTTTAGGAGCAGGTTTATCTTTATTTTTAGCAGGGCCTATTTCTAAATTGACACAAATTAAATTTAGTCTATTAGCTCCATTTATGATTATGGTTATAAGCTTTGCAGCTTTTCAAGCGACCAAAGATATGATGGATTTATGGATGTTGCTACTCTTTGGTATTATTGGCATTTTCATGAAAAGATTTGGCTGGTCTAGACCTGCCTTTTTGATTGGATTTGTATTGGCTACTCAAGCAGAATCATATCTTAATATGTCAGTCCAGTTTTATGGATGGGAAATGTTTCTACGCCCAGGGGTGCTATTCATTTTAGCCTTATCGCTTATTTCTATTTATTTTTCAAGAAAAGGTACCGTAGATGAAAATGCGGAATTGATGGAAAAAGCTAGGGATAAAAACTTATCCCTAACTCCTCAGCTATTATTCGCTTTGTTCATATTATTGTTTATTATCCTTTCCATTTACGATGGTTTCCAACAGTCCTTTTTAGGAGGGGTATTTCCTTTAACTATTGCGATTGCTTGTTTACCATTTGGACTTTGGTTACTCTGGATTTTCATAAAAGAAAAACATGGAAATCCTGCCATTTTTGATGCAGAACAAGTCGCAGAAGCAGGCACTTTTAAAGCGCCTTGGTATGAACCTATTTTATGGATTGGCGGTTTATATATTTTAAGTATCCTCATTGGCTTTATTCCAGCTGTTATTTTGTTCTTTATTGTATTTTTGACTTTAAAAGGCAACACTAGTTGGCTACAAACCGCTTTGTTAACAGCAGGAGGAATAGGCTTGTTGTTAGCTTTTGGATACTTTTTGAATTTGGAATTTCCGCAAGGAATTATATAAAATAGACCGCTGCGCTGTCAGAGGTCAGATCGCCTATGGCTGTCAGGGGTCAGACTGATGACGTTGACTACTAGGTGCGTTACAGCTCAATGAACTGAGAACATCACGTTCAAATCAAGTTAGAATCTGACAGCCGTAGGCGTTCTGACAGCGCAGCGATCTGGCCACTGACCTCTAAAAAAATACTATGCTACAAAATAAAATACCTTGCACCTTCATGCGTGCAGGCACTTCTAGAGGTCCATTTCTAGATTTAAGGGACTTACCAAAAGATACGGTAGCTAGAGATAAGGTCCTTTTAACAATTATGGGTTCTCCTGATAAAAAGCAAATTGATGGTTTAGGAGGGGCCGTTTTTGTTACTAGTAAATTAGTAATGGTACAACCTTCTGAAAGAGAAGGGATTGATGTCGATTACTTATTTGCCCAAGTAATTATAGATAAACCTATTGTAGATACCAAACCGACCTGTGGGAATATGATGAGTGGTGTCGCTCCTTTTGCTATTGAAAAAGGGTGGGTCAAAGCGACCCATCCTGAAACGACTGTCATGGTCTACAATTTTAATACCGATTCTACGATTGAAATGCTTGTTCAAACTCCAAACGAGGAAGTAAATTACACAGATGGAGATTTTGCGATTGATGGGGTGAAAGGAACAGGAGCCCCTATCTTAATGAATTTATCCAATATTGCTGGAGGCGCAACAGGTAAATTATTTCCAACTGGCAATCGAAAAGATATTATTAATAACTTAGAAGTGTCAATTGTTGATGCTGGAAATATCATGATGTTAGTTAAGGCCTCCGATCTTGGTTTAACGGGATTGGAGGATAGAGCATTTTTTGAAGAGAATAAAAAATTGATGGCACAGATTGAAGCGACTAGATTAGCGGCAGGCTTAAAAGCTGGAATGGGAGATGTGTCAGAATCCGTCTTGCCGAAGGTAGGAATCTTGTCAAAACCAAGAGTAGGAGGTGCCATTAAATCACAATATCTAACGCCTAGATTTTTACATCCCACACATGCTGTTAGCGGGGCGGTTTGTATAGGAACGGCTTGTAAAGCGAAGGGAACAGTTGCTGCTGACTTGGCAGAAGTTAGCGATACACCTTTTGAAAAAATAATTTTAGAACATCCTTCAGGAGTCATTCCAGTTAATATAACTGTCGAAGGAGCGGGAGATAAATTTACTGTTCTTTCAGCAGGGACTTTAAGAACAGCTCGGAAATTGATGGATGGATATGTTTATTATTAGAAACGGTGGTCGGGGACGCAGGAAGCGACCTCGAAATAACACCAAAGCTAAAACCAAAAAAAGATGCTTATAGCCATTCCAGATGACTACCAACAAACGATTCGAAAATTAGATTGCTTCCAATTATTAAAAGATCATGAGGTGCTCACTTTTCATGAATATGAAACAGATGAAAAAGTATTAGCAGAATGGTTTAAAGATGCGGAAGTAATAGTCCTTACTCGTACGCGTACAAAAATTACTGCTAGTCTTTTGTCAAAATTACCAAAGTTAAAACTAGTAAGTCAAACTGGAAAAAATGCAGGGCATATAGATGTGGAAGCCTGTAATAAATATGGCGTAGCAATAGCGGAAGGCAGCGGAAATCCAATAGCCACCGCTGAGTTAGCATGGTCCCTAATCATGAATGGCTTAAGACAATTGCCCCAAGCTATTGAAGGAATGAAAGCAGGGAAGTGGCAAGTCAATATTGGCAGTCGGGTTCATGGAAAAACCATTGGCATTTGGAGTTATGGTAAGATAGGAAAAAGAGTAGCAAACTATGCAAAAGCATTTGGAGCAAAAGTATTGATATGGGGTGGCAAAGAATCCTGCCAACAAGCAAAAGAAGATGCTTATGAGGTGGCTGAATCTAAAGAACACTTTCTAAAAACCATAGATGTGCTATCGGTTCATATTCGATTAAAAGAAAGTACTAAAGGGATTATAAGCAAAGCGGATTTACTACAAATGAAACCAACGGCTTTGTTGGTCAATACTAGTCGAGCGGCAATACTAGAAAAGAATGCTTTAGTAGATGCTTTGCTAAATGGCCGGCCTGGTTTTGCAGCAATAGATGTCTATGAAGAGGAACCCATTTTTGATAAAAATCATCCTTTCTTAAATATGCCGAATGTTATTTGCACCCCTCATTTAGGCTATGTAGAAAAAGAAGGATATGAATTATATTTTTCTATAGCTTTTCAAAATATTTTGGATTTTATTAATGGAGACTTTAGTAGTATTGCTAATCCCAAGATACTATAAATGGAGCAAGAAAAAGCTATAGCTATTTTTTCTAGTGGTATCCAAAAAATGTTATTAGCAACTATCTGTTTTACGATTATGCAAGTATTCGTTAAGGAGTTAGCTATGATGCATACCTTTGAAATTACCTTTTTTCGATCTGCTATTACTGCTTTATTTTGTCTAACCTACCTATGGCATAAAGATTTACCCATAATTGGTAATAATCAAAAATTGCTATTCCTGAGAGCTTTTCTTGGAATTGTATCAATGACAAGTTTTTTCTTTACCGTCCAATGGATGCCATTTGGCGCATCTGTTTCTATAAAATATTTATCTCCAGTATTTGCGGCAATAGCGGCAGTGGCTTTTTTAAAAGAAAATGTTCGGCCCATACAATGGTTGTTTTTTAGTATGGCACTGCTTGGCGTATTTTTGTTAAAAGGTTTCGACAGCAGAATTGAAACTTGGAGTTTAGCAATAGGTATAATGGGAGCTATATCAGGAGGACTCATTTATCCTTTAATCCGAAAAATAGGGGATACCGAACACCCCTTTACAATCATCAATTATTTTATGCTGACTGCTGCTGTGGTATTAGGTATTTTGATGCTTCCATTTTGGAGAACTCCTTCAGGTGTAGAATGGATCTATCTATTAATCCTAGGTACTTCTGGTTTTTTCGCCCAAGTATTCATGACACAAGCTTTCCAAATGGAAGAAGTTAGCCTAATTGCACCAATGAAATATCTAGAGGTGGTATATGCATTATTAATTGGCTTAATCTTCTATGGAGAAGCTTATGCTTTTATGAGTTTTATGGGTATTTTATTAATATTCTTAGGGATGATTTTGAACATCCATTTTAAACATAGGAAAAAAAATTAAACATGTAAGTAACGACAAAAAAATAACTCCACCATTTGGACGGCTTCTTTTGCCCTCATT
>CAYOBX010000424.1:0-5617 GCA_964402245.1 uncultured Saprospiraceae bacterium
TTTTATTTTTTTAATACGATTACAGCGAAATGTGAATATATATTTATTAGTAGACTCACGACAATTAAGATAATACCCGTTTAAATTCTTTTATAATTCAACGAATCCCCCTAAACTTGCGTTTTCTTATAGAGGTGGCGAGATTTTAGTACTTTAATTGTTTCTGGAATAACCTTTATTATCATTTATTATTAAAAAATGAGCAACGAGACAAAAGTCGGCATATTGGCAGTGGTAGCCATTGCATTATTCGTATTTGGCTTTAATTTTTTGAAGGGACTAAATATGCTTAGTAACTCTACCATATTGTATGCATCCTACGAAAATGTGAGTTCTCTTACCGTTTCTACACCCATTTTTATTAATGGATTGCAAGTAGGAGTGGTAAAAGACATTTATTTTAAAGATGATTTGCAAACGATAGAAGTAGAAATGAACATCGAGGATGAATATCGAATACCTAAAGATGCAGAAGCAGTTATTGCTAGTACCAGTTTAGTAGGAGGGGTAGTGGTCAACTTGAAGTACCAATCTGTTTGTGGTGGATCTGATTGTGCCCAGAATGGAGATCATATTACTGGAAGATTAGCAAGTGTTATTGAATCAGTTGTAGGAAATACGGAGGAAGTCAATGAATATTTGAAAGAAGTACAGAAAGAGGTAGGACCTATAATGGATAGCTTGAAGGCGAAAGTTTCTGACCCCAATTCAGATGATCCTATTTCTAAAAGTGTTCGAGATATATCCGTTGTGTTAGAGAATTTAAAAACATCTACGGCTAATTTGAATAGAATGGTTCTAGATTCTAGGCAGCCAATGAATGGTATTTTACAAAATGCTCAATCTCTAACAGGAAGTTTGGACCAAAGGAGTCAAGATATTAAAGGAATCCTAGTGAATACTGATTCTTTGACGAACAAATTAAATAATTTACAAATAGAAGCGACCTTAGCGAGTACAAACGAAGCGATTGCTAGTTTAAAAAACACCATGACTTCGGCAGACAAGGCAGTCGGACAATTAACTTCTTTACTGGAAAAGATTAATAATGGAGAAGGGGCAGTTGGTAAATTGTTGAATGATGATTCTGCACTAACCTCTCTTTTAAGTGCAGCGGAGCGTGCAGATACTTTATTTAAAGATTTAAAAGAGCGACCTTATAGATATATACCGATCAAAAGTAGGCGTAAAGTAAAGAAGTATGATCGGCAAGATGGGAAAAACTAAGTGAATAATGAACACAGAGGCACGGAGCACACGGAGTTAAATTTTTCTGTGCGATCAGTGTCTCCGTGTTCATTATTTCTTCTACGACTCAAAAATAACGGCATTCCCACTTTCCTGCCAAGCCACATAATCCTTTTTAAAACGATCATTGATCTTTGGTCGTTTTACCTTTAGCGTAGGCGTTAATAAGCCACTTTCTACTGTCCAAGGCTCTTTCGTCACAATTATATTAGATACTCTTTGATAGTTAGGTAAATCTGGATTGACCGTTTTAAGCGTAGCTTTTAGACTTTCTTTTAAATCAGACTGGGATTTCCCTAAGCCAATTTCAGATGGATAAACCAATATCAGAGGTTGCTGACAGCCTAATCCAACCACACAAACCTGTTCTATATCTGTACTCGTCTCAAAGTGCTTTTCTATTTTAGCAGGAACGATAAATTTCCCTTTTGCCGTTTTGAAAGTATCTTTTACTCTTCCTGTGATATAAAGGTAGCCCTCCTCATCCAAACGGCCTTGATCTCCGGTATGTAGCCATCCATCTTTTAATGTTTCTGCTGATTTCTCGGGAGAATTATAATACCCCACCATATTCCAAGGAGCTTTGAATAAAATTTCCTGCGTATCAGGGTCAATCATAATTTCAGACCCCTCTTGTGCTTTTCCAACAGACCCAGGCTTCTTTTCATCTGCCATTAAGAAAGTAGCAATGGCACAATTTTCTGTCATACCATATCCTTCTGCTAACGGAAAACCTAAACTGTGGAACCAATCTTTTTGTTCCTGTGTCATAGGTGCTGCACCAGATACGACTACTCTCGCTTTATCTAAGCCTAAACCTGATTTTATTTTATTTTTTATCACTCCCTTTACAATTGGGATTTTTAGCAAGGTATTTAATTTGCTTTGTGGCATTTTAGATAAAACCCCCAATTGTAGTTTGGTCCAAATACGAGGAACTGCAAAGAAAATAGTGGGTCGGGTATCTGATAGATTCTGAGCAAACTTATCTAGTGATTCTGTGAAAGAAATCGTACCACCATAATTAATACAGGTACTTTCCACAATGACTCGCTCCGCAATATGATTTAATGGAAGAAAAGAAAAAAAGCGATTATCTCCAACAAGGGAAATTTCCAAATTATTAGCTTCTTCCATTAACTTCTTAGTCGCTCCATTGATATTATTTTCTAATACTACTCCTTTGGGCGTTCCTGTAGTACCAGAAGTGAAAACAATAGTCCATGTATCATCCCATCCAGGTTCAGGAGTGCCTTGGAGTGGTTCAAATTTATTAATAAATTCTTCCCATTGATGTCCACGTGTTACTTTTGAATTATTTTCATAATGTGGAAATGCAATAACAGGCATATCTTCTGGAACTCCTTTTTGCATCTCATCCCACACTTCCATTTTACCTACAAATAAAGCATTTACATCTCCTAATGTTAAAACTTCATTAATCTGGTCAGAGGTGAGGGTAGGAAAAAAGGGAACAGATACATATCCAGCCATCATAATAGCTAGATCTGCAATAATCCATTCTCTGCAATTTTTGGATACTAGCCCAATATGTGCTTTATCTGGTAAACCTAGAGATTGTAGACCAGTAGCTAATTTTCTTGCGGTTTGTCCAACTTCCCCCCAAGTATAGGTCTCCCATTTATCTCCAAAAGGTTGTCGAAGAAATGGTTTATTCGCTAATTGCTTTTCCCATTTATAAAAATTGCCAATAATTGTTGATGCTTCCATATACAAATAAGAATAGTATTTTAATTGTTAAACGGTACTTAGAATAATATTTCCCTTAAAAGTAATATTTAGTTTGGAATACTCTAAGTTTCCGACAGAATTTTCCTATGAAAAAATAATATATAGTAGAAATTATCCAAAGAAATATAATAGACATACTTGTTGACGATTCTCAAGATAAATTTCTTAGTATTTTTTATAATGAAATGGCGATGAAATAACGGTATAAGTAGTTCTTATTTGACAAGAAAAATAAATTAAAATATTTTTAATTATTTATTTAATTGATAGTCAATGATTTATGATCGAAATAAAATTTTGAAAACAATACACATTATGATTTGGCATAATATTTACAATAAAGCAGGTATAAGTTCATTAGACATATTGATACAGATTTAAAGGAAGTTTTACTTTGTCTTGTTAGACAATTAATTAATACTTCAAGGAAAAGAAGTTCTAAATTGCGTTATAACAAAAACTATAACTTCTCTTCCTTAAAATCCTTTTGCTCGGCAATTTTTGTTGTCGAGCAAAGATTAGAATTTAATTTTCTTGTTATTATTTTTCAAAAGAAATAGTTTTGGCATTATATTTGAAAATTAATAATATATAAATTGTTGACTAAGCATTATTTAAATGATGCTTGTTGAACTTATCCCATCCCGATACCGACCCAGTTAATACGATACTAAACTATAGTATCCGTTTCAAAAAAAATCGCATTATATCATTATGGTATAACCAAATAATGAATTTGGTTTAAGACTAGATTATGTTGTATACATCTAGTGATCCAAGCTATTATCTTTATATAATAGAATTATAAAGAATATATTTAGATATATTCTATCATTCAATGCGATTAACAATCACAAAATTTTACTTATCCTTTTTTTATAAACCGTAACCGATTTAAGTAGTTTTAAATTGGCAGGACAAGCTATTGCTGACTGCCAAATGTTTTAAGTATTGCAAACAAATTAGTAAGATTTCACACTATGAAACAGCGATAGAATACTTCTTTCCTAACTGCAAATAGCAGCATTAATAATAGTAAAGAAGCATCAAAGAATAACCACTCTTTTGTGCTTTCAAATTGGACTCCTGTAAGCTGAGTTAGTGCCTTCAGTTGGTTGCTAATTATTAGGCGAGCTATGTTCAATAAAGAAATTCTGAGCTATTAGACATGTAACAAATAAGACCACAAAAGAGTGGCACACTATGAAACACTAAAAAAGCTATTTAAGGAAAAGAAGTATTCATTGCCTGTTTTTTTTCAACTTGACAATAAGATTACATTAAAGACAATCGACAAAGATTACATTAAAGACAATCGACAAAGTTTACATTAAGGCAATTAGAGAGGCCTATCATTAAATGGCAAAAATAATACTTTGATAGGATATCAAAGTAATGAAGATATTAACTGGGTGCATGATGAAAGTGTTGGGGTACCTGCATGAATAATAATGGAAGATTAATAACTCTGCTTGATTATCCCAACACTCTTTTTTATCTATTAACCTAGTAATAAAGAGTAGATTTAAATTTATCACAAAACAACTACTATTGTCTAACACTCACTTTCATATTATTCTTTTAATTAATACCATTTTGAAAGAATAATAAAGAAACAATAATTTGCTTATGCTAGTAAGGTAAACCGGTTTAATATCAGGAATTTGGGAATCTCTATATTAATAACAATCGGTTTACCTCTTTTCTTCATTCGTGTATTAAATGCTATAGAAGAGTTTATAACAATATAAATGCAGCATAAATATTTCCCAAGTACTACTGTAATATTTGATCATACGTACTCAGTTACCACAAGCTTCTAACCTACATATGTATAGCGTTATTACTTACCGTAACAATGATTTTTCAGTTAATAAAATCAATCATAAATATATAATATATACTATTAATATAATTTCTGCATTAGTTCAGAAATGTATTTGAAATCAGATATATACCCCTAATTTAAATACTTACTTTACACTACTGGGCATTTTATTAGAATAGAGAACAGAGAAGCGAGAGGAGAGATAGTTTTCGTTTAGAAGACAATGGAATTTCGTTACTTTTTAAACGAAATCTATCTCTTTTCTCTGCTCTCGTTTCTCTGTTCTTCAAAATGTCTAGTAGTCTATACTTTCTTTAGATCCTTAGAAGATGTATGGACTGGCTGATTAATGGCATTTTATCTCTTTTTTTGAGTATATGACATTGTATCATCGTCCAATTTCTACGAAAAATTAAATATATCTATTAGAGCATGTTTAAAAATTATACAAACTGATTATCAGAAAGTAGACATGCTCTTAGTACCTAAATTCTATAGTCTAGATTAAGGCTATTCTGATAGTAATAGTATTTATCTATTGCATCAATTTTTATGCCTTTTAAAATATTAGATAGCCTCTGTCGCTTGTCAGAGTGCCTAGGCAATCTATGTTCATTATTTATTAAACCACATTTTATAATTTAATTTTTTTACACTTATGAAACACACAAGTTTTATTTCCATGGATTCGTGTTCGCAAGAAGGACGAGATCCGAATGTTTTAAAGAGTCCGCCAGATAGTGGTGGCAGTTCTAAGTTTCAGCTATTTCTTCGCTGCTTAGGATTGAT
>CAYOBX010000425.1:0-5617 GCA_964402245.1 uncultured Saprospiraceae bacterium
TAATATATTAAATTCAATTTCCATGCCACTTAGATATTTTTTTTTATAAATTGTAGTTACTAATTTATTTGGCTGGTTCAGTGTTTATTAGGAATCAGCCAAATAAATTTGGCGATTACGATATCAGGTCAAAAAAAAAAATGCCTCCTATCATAATGATAAGAGGCATTTTTTATTCTAAAAAAGATTCTTGTCAACTGCCTATACAGGCTGATCGAGAACTCATGGACTTACAAAATTTGTAAATTTGGGAAGTCTCATTTAGTTGAAAACCAAGACTTTGTAAATCTTGGAGATTTCCCAAGTCTGTCAGATCAACCATTCTCGGTCAGCCTGTATTGTTCCTAAACTATCTCCTGCTCTACTAAGTATCGTTCTGCATCTAAAGCCGCCATACAACCAGTTCCCGCAGCAGTAACTGCTTGTCGATATACCTTATCCGCAGCATCTCCACTTACAAATACCCCTTTGACATTGGTTAAAGAAGTACCTGGTACGGCTTTCAAGTAGCCCGTTTCATCCATTTCAATCCAATCTTTAAAGATAGCCGTATTCGGTGTATGACCAATAGCCACAAAGAAACCTTTACAAGGAATTTCTGATTTTTCTCCCGTCTTATTATTGATTACTCGTACAGCTTCCACCTCTTCTTTACCTAATATCTCATCGGTCTCTGTATTCCAGTGGATTTTGATATTGGGTGTTTTAATCACTCTTTGCTGCATAATTTTTGATGCACGCATTTCATCGCGTCTAACCAACAAGTGAACAGTAGGGCATATCTTAGCTAAATAGGATGCCTCTTCTGCTGCGGTATCTCCACCTCCAACAACAGCAACGTCCATTCCTTTAAAAAAGAAACCGTCACAAACTGCACATGCAGAAACACCTAGGTTTGTTAGTCGTTTTTCGGATTCTAATCCTAACCATTTCGCACTGGCTCCTGTAGAAATAATGACGGTGTTTGCATGAATTTCTTCTCCACTATCTGTCCATACCTTATGTACAGGGCCTGTGAAATCTACCTTAGAAATCAGAGCATATCTAATATCTGTTTCAAATCGTTCTGCTTGTTTTTGAAAATCTGCCATCATTTCTGGTCCTGTTCGTCCATCTGGATAACCTGGATAATTCTCTACTTCTGTAGTAATCATCAATTGTCCTCCTGGTTCCATACCAGTATACATTACTGGCTTTAAACCAGCTCTAGCTGCATATATTGCTGCTGTATATCCTGCAGGACCTGAACCGATGATAAGACAATTTAATACTTCTGCCATTGTATAATTTATTAGATATGTTATTGAGGTTGTTTTACAAAAAATGCAAAAATACATATAATGCTAGAATATTTAGCCGAAACATAGGCGTATTCTTAGAGCTTGTTTAAAATTTATACGAACTGACAATCAATAGTTGTTCCGTATTCCATGTATCTCTACGCTCTTTTTTTTATTCTTTAAAGTGTTCGATAGCAAATGGAAAAACAAATACAGTTGAAGATAGTTCAAATTTTTTTTTTTATAATAGACTTGTTACTCTTTGGAATGAGCTAGAAATAAATGCAGCTTCTTGAGGCAGTTATTTTTTCTTCTTTCAAGGCATAAATGAGCGATCCCGCAGGCGCAGAGCTTGTGTAAGCAACAGCCAGTGGACATGAAAGTGAATGAACCGCAAAGCGGATGGGATGCTACACAGAGCCTAACTACGTAATGCTTTTTGTAACAGGAGCAAAAGATAAAGATTCGAGGAATCTTTATCTTTTGTGAACCGCTTGCGGATGGACTGCTTCGGAAAAAGATATTTCCAGATAGCTGTTTATTAAAGGGTAACAAGTCTAATAACAATTATACCTAATCTGCAAATATATTTTAGTTAAAGATCAGTTTATGAACGAATTAGGCCTACAAAGAACTCATTAAACTATCATAATCAGCCTAATATATTTTTTAAATTTTAACATAAATAATTTATCAAATATGTATTTTTTGGCACATTAGGCATAATATTTGTCTTTTATTAAGTATTAATCTCTTCAAAAATTTTAAATAAGTATCAGTAAGTAAGCATCCAAAATTAAAAATTACTTATTGGCGAATACTTTATTTCACTACAAAACATATCCCATCTGAACGTAACTCTACATTTAAACAGTAATTAACTATTTTATTGGATAATTCTATTATCAACCAATAATATCCTAAAAGCAATTAAATTAAGTAGTTTATCTACTGATAGTATCTGTTTTAAATAGTATAGTAATTATCCTTTTCATTGGTCTTAATTTAAACTTTGTCTATGCAAACAATTCTACTTTAAACTGAATTATTAGTTTTTGGAGTTAATTGAATCTTTACCTATCGGTCAATTATTCATTTGTCTCTGTGGAATTTTGTAGTACCTATTTTGCTACTGGAAGATACTATTCGAGGTCCTATCAGTCCCTCTTGTACTTTCATAGTCTAACATTGTATTGCAAAAGTCAAAAGCTCAAAAATTTGGATAGTCTAGAACTTACACACGTTCAACACGATTGTTCACCCTTAATTTATTGAAGCATGGCCATTGAAATGAATTTCTCAAAAGAAGAACAAAAAAAAGAATCTATAATAGATTTTGTCTATAATATTATTGATTCAAAAATTCAATATTTAAATCATCAAACTAAAGGTATTATTGAACCCGGTACCATTGACAATATCTCAGAAGATACAGCCATTGGAGAAGCCAATAGTGACTCTTTCTCTTTAGAAGAAGCTGAAAAATTGTTTCTACAATTTGAAGTGCAGAGTAAGCAAATAAAGCGGCTCCTTTATCTTCGTAAATTATTAACTTGTCAGAATTCAATAATTGCTCTAGCATTATTAACAGATAATATTTTATTTGAATTTGAGGAGCATGAAATAGCTTATATATTAGATGTTCAGGCTAAACGAAGAGCGGCTTAGTAACGACGAAAGAATACGTTCCGCATTTCGACGAGGTTATTTTGTTCTTAGTTTTTCTTGAAAGCAGGAGTATTGTTGATACTATGACTGATTTCAAAGAGAAAATAAGGATGAATGAGAGATCCCGAAGGGGGAATGTCCTGTGGACATTCAATCGAATGAACCGCAAAGCGGATGGGATGCTCAGAGTCCGTCCAAATGCCGAAGTTATTGTTTTGTCGTTACTTAGTGTGAATCCATAGTCGTCAGTTTAAGATTCTTTATCTTGAGACTCGGCAACAAGTA
This sequence comes from uncultured Saprospiraceae bacterium, assembly GCA_964402245.1. Taxonomy (GTDB): domain Bacteria; phylum Bacteroidota; class Bacteroidia; order Chitinophagales; family Saprospiraceae; genus JAFMDF01. The sequence goes on from CAYOBX010000425.1 coordinate 3,234, forward strand.
TGTATACTATTTTTCTTTAGAGGTAGCGATTTTGCTACCTCTAAAGATGATGAAGGCTAGGCTTTCTTCTTAGACTTCTTTGATTTTTTTCTAGTTTTATTATCAAATAAAGTATAAGACAAACTAAGAGAATAGTAATAATTGCGAAGAAAAGTAACAGGTTGGTCAATAATTAAATCGTAGGAAGGGGAACCAAAGTCATCCCCTCGGTAAAAATTTCTAAGACTGAAATTATATCTATAATTGATGGAAAATCCGTTCTGCCAAGTATAGCCGATACCTCCCAAAACAGAGATCTCATTATTTCTAAAATCATCTAGAATGGCTTCAAAGACGAATTCAGAAGGATTATTTTCTACATTTTCCTGAATATTGGCTGTGAATAAACGAGAGTAGACCGCACCAAATTCAATGTGAAAACTACTTTCTTTACTAGGAGACATATATTTAAAGAAAACAGGAACATCTATATAGGTAAGGTCAATAAATCTTTGTTCCATAGACCTTCCTGGTGTCGAATATCGGTTATGGAAAATTTTACTTCCTTTTTTACTGTATAAAATTTCAATATTAAAATCAAAATTAGAAGTCAATCGGGTAATCCCTCGAATGCCTCCAGTAAGCCCAAATTTATTAAATCCTTTATAGTAATCTCCATCAATTTGACTAGCGTTGAAGCCCAAAATTAATCCGGCATTAAATCTTTCATTATTCTTGATATACTGCTTTCTTTTTTGTGCATCAACATTTGTTAGGAAGCAGATCATTAAAATATAAGTAGTCAATAATGTAATATTCCGATTTTTATGCATAAATTTTTAAGATAAAATTAATACTTATTTTCACTTTTCCATGCATACTTTCTGTGATTATGTTAATTCTAAGACAAGTACGCATAAATACTGCTAGTAAAATTTTAAACATATATCTTTTTATCTTGTTTCGTATAAGAGAGTCTATAGATATTGCGTTAGACTACTGGACATTTTGAAGAAAAGAGATAAATTTCGTTTACAAACAATGAATGATCGTAGTTTTTTAAACGGATGGTGTCTCTATTCTCGCTGCTCTCTGTTCTAAAAAGTGTATGGTTTTAAAACCTGTGTTCAAAAAACGAAAAAATCAATATGAATAAGTTTAAATTTTTCTCTTTTATTTTGCTTACCATTTTTTTTGCTTGTGGGGATAGTGGGGAAACTGTGCAACCTACCCCCGCCAACAGCTCCGCCGTCATCAATATTAGTAACAGTACAATTATAGAGGGCGCAGGTAATTCCATGCTTCAATTTGAAGTAAGAGCTAGTGAAATATTAGAGGCTAGTGTAGATGTAAATTATACCGTTACAGGTATAACAGCCAATCCTGGTGTCGACTTTACAGACCCAGGAGGCACGGTATCTATAGATGCAGGTGGTAACACTGCTATGATTTCTATTCCAGTCATAGATGATGATCTAAATGAAGTTGAAGAAAAACTTAATGTTACACTCACTACTGCAAGTAATGGTGTTATTGGTAATGCCTTAGCCATCGGCCTTATTCAAGATGATGACCAACCCACTAATTTTGATGAAGAAGGCTATAATACTCCTGATGAGTATTTTGGTTATCAATTAAGCTGGGCAGATGAATTTACGGGCGATGCCTTGAATATGGATAATTATAATTTTGAAATAGGAGATGGTTGTCCTAATCTATGCGGTTGGGGAAATAATGAATTAGAATATTATACCGACGAACCAGAAAATATCCGTGTGGAAGATGGAAGATTGGTCATGACTGCTACACAATTGGGGTCACAAGGTTTTCGCTCTGCCAGAATTCAAACAAAAGATAAAAGAGAATTTAAATTTGGTCGAATCGATGTGCGAGCAAAGTTACCTGAAGGACGAGGCATCTGGCCTGCGATTTGGATGCTTGGTGCCAATCTAGATGAAGTAGGTTGGCCTGCTTCTGGCGAAATTGATATTATGGAAATGGTCGGACATACACCAAGGGTATCGCATGGTACAGCTCATTGGGGTAACTCGGGAGATCCTAGTACTTTTGTAGGTTCTTCAATTACGCTAGATGAAAAATTTAGTGAACAGTTTCATGTTTTTACACTCGTTTGGGAGCAAAATGAAATCAAATGGTATGTAGATGAAACGCTTTTTCATACCGTTAATCTTGCCACAGTACAAGGAGCTGTTTATAGATTCAATGCGCCTTTCTTTATGGTTTTCAATGTTGCTGTTGGTGGGAATTGGCCAGGTAGTCCTGATGCAACAACTGTATTTCCGCAGACGATGGAAATTGATTTTGTGCGGGTTTTTCAGTAGACTTGTTACCTTTTAAGAAACACTCCTCTGAAAATGTCTTTTCTCGCTATTTTGCCTTAAAAA
>CAYOBX010000426.1:0-5610 GCA_964402245.1 uncultured Saprospiraceae bacterium
TATATCCCCAGTACCCGAAAGACCAACAGCCGAACTTTAGAAATCAAATCTCAACAGGTGCTGACCTTAATGCAATACTTAGAAACGAGCAGGGAAGCCTTAATGGAAAGTATAGAAATCCAAACCGATCACCTAATCCCGTTAAAGGATAACCGCTGGGTACTGGCACAGCAACTTAATAAAAAGCTTCGTCGAATCAATATGAAAGTCAAGGATGGACTACAAATTCGTGCATCGGTGATTACCTATTGGTTGAAGCATTACAACATCCGAGAAGTCCAGTATATGGCAGGACATCGGTATATTTCTTCTACAGAACGCTACTTACAAGATGATCTTGAAAACTTACAGGAAGTTATTGAGAGTTTGCATCCTATTTCGTAAGTTTCTTTTTAAATCTAAACTCTTTTATCTCCGCTCTATCTATTGCTCGTATACGATTTAGACGACCATCATATATGAAAATGTAGGACGTCGTATTTCCAATATAATAGCTTCCATCTTTAAATTTTTCACCTAGTACTTTTCGATTGTCTTTTAAGACAATATCAAATTTAGGTTTTGAATTTTCTATAATGATGGCATTATAATTGGCTTTGATAAATGAACTAAACAACAATACATAAAGCAGTGTATAGAATAGCATTCTGGATGACTTTAAATGGATTACGGAAACGGCAATACCAATTAACCCAATAATCATACAAGCAAGTATTGAACTTCTAAAATTGTTTAAAATATATGATTCCCAATATAAAGCCAACATTATAATCGCTGATATGATAATAACTAAGACGGACTTATTCCAATAACTCTTTCCGTTTTGTTGATATGAAGCTATACCAGCCAGAAGAAATAAAAAAGATGATATTACAATAGCTGAAATTATAGGATAATTGATTTCATAAATGATTCTTACAAAATCCAAAGCATTAAAATATATAAAGTACTTGATACCAAATTGTCCATAAAAGGCATTTAAATACGATACCGAATATATAGGTATAGCTAGCGCACAAAGCTTGATTACTTTATCAAAAGAAATATCTAATTTGACCTTATATTCAATATTAAGCCATTTAGCAAGACGACGGTACTTCCTGAATAATTCTTTCTTGACTCTCTTTATTTTCAATGAAATATTTTTTTGTAAAATAAAAAAACTATCTTAATTTATATATAATCAATGGGTTAAAATCAGATGACATATGTAATGCACATACGAGAATTATGCTGCCTCCCTTAATAAATTTGTCTATTTTGCAATTAAATTAATATGTACAAAAGGAAAACACTAGACAATAATGCTGACTTCGGAACCAACTAAACACGGGACAGGAATAGCCATTTACGGCAATTATGATGAGCTTGACTTTCTTTACTCAATTGTGCATAGATTATCTGATGCATTAGGTGAGGGTAATGAATATCAGCGCGGACAGTATATGCTGCTTATGAATTTTGCTTATGAGGTCAGAAAAGCAAAAGAACAATCAAGGCTTATTGAAGAAATCGATGCAGATGGTGGTAAAATAACAATATATGGTTTTCAAGTGGTTTGGACTGATTTGATGATCTTCTTGAGCACCTTAAGACATAATGCAGGCTATATTTCACTAGATAAATTAGAACAGTCTTTTTTATATATGCTTGAATTTATCGCTGAAGACGCTGCACGTCGGTATGACGCAGAGGGAGCTAATAATCTAAAACCAATATTTAGTACAGGAGTTTATATCGGGCATAAATATGTTTTTCAGATTTACCAAACAATACATTCCGAATTCATATCAGCACATAAAGGGAAAAGACGCTTCAGAAATATTTCTGACTTTTTATGGAGTTATCTTTCTCCACAATCACGAGATCATATAGATCTTGTAGATTCCCTTGAGTATAGTGCTAAAAAGCACAATTGTAGTGTATTTGATTTAGAGGTCACTGATTTTCCTGACATTATTTGGTGATTTATTGTTTTGAGGGTTTGCATCCAATCAGCTAAAAATCAGTTATATTTAATCTAAAGATTAAATAGTATAAATGATAAGCAATGTAAAAAAGGAGATAATATCCATTCTATTAATAATATTCATCAATCTTTTTATTATTCTCTTCTTATTCTTAGGAAAAGTTTTGATAGAATTTTTAGAGGGCATCAATTATTGGTGGCTCTTTATAGTTGGTTATGTAATCTTGCTTATAATTACATCTCAACTAAAGAGGCTTTCAAATAATAATTTTTTTGAACTATTACATAAAGTAATTTCCCTTCCATTAGACTTGTTTTTCTTTCTTCTTATTATCGTAATTCCCGTATTGTGTACGCATTTATTTATATATGTTTTTATAGCATTAGCTTTTTTAATACCTATGATGTTATATAGGTTAGATCAGGCTTTTGATATATTAAGTTTAAAATATGAGACTTGGGTTTATATTATTCTTACGACTGGTGGAATTACGCTTATTTTACTAAACAAACAAATTGAAAAGCTTACATTCAGATTGATTCCATTTCTCGTTCGCAAAACGGAAAAATTAAAGAGATTTAAAATAGTTGAGTTGTGTACTTATATAGCCTCTAGAGATAACATAAAAATCATAATTTATTTCATGTTCTTTATAACATTAATTGCCTTCAATGTACTTAGTTTGCAAGCAAATAGTTACTTTGATAATCCAAATGTTGATAAGGCCATTATTCAATTTTTTATAACCTTTATTGCGTTCGATAGAATATTATCAAGCATAAAGTTCTCTGAGTTTAGGCCTTCTAAACTTCTTGAGATATACAAATCTGCAATATTTAACGAAGCAAAGAACTTTACTGAAGATAATGATGATTGAGTGATATATTACAAGATAGAAACATTCAAAAATTTATGTTTCTCATACAACTCTTTCCCTAGAGCATAACGCTGCTTATCCTCCATCAAATCTCCTAGTTCTTTATAATCAGAAATGAGTTTAGCTTCTTCTTTAGATAAACCAATGCTCATATATTTTTTATAGATATAGGCCCCTGGACAAATACACTTTTCGCTACCCCAATCCTCGTCAGTAAGCCTACAATCATAAAAATGTTTTTTTACAGGTCGATCATCTTTTGTTTCTAAAAATTTTTCAAAGAGGTCTCTAGCTGTAGTGTCTTTTTCTCTTGGAGGAGGATTTAATATTGCTTCTAACTCATCTTTATTTTTATCAAATAAACTAAGAAATTCATTGTATGCATCTCTCCTTGCTGATAGATATGCTATGGGATAGGTCACTCCTGTGGCAGTATCTAGTTTATTTATAATTCCGTGTTCTATGTTCCCAGAAAAAACACATTCATCGGCAGGCGTTTGTTGTATATCATCAAGGATATCTTGATTTCTCTGAATCTCTTTTTCAAAATCAATCGAGGTCAATTTGTCTTCAATTATCTTTTTAAGAAGTTTTAATTTATCTACATTCATAGGTGTTGTCTATTCCGTTATTAAAGGTAATAAAGTATTCAATCTGTAGGAGGTAATCATTCAATGTTTTATTTCGATTCATCATAAAAATTCTACCTTTGAATTTTAGCATAAAAGGATTAGAATAATGGTATTCAATATTTTAATTATGGTGAATACGCCATAATTAAAAATTTGCATAAAATATGAGTTCGAAGATTAAAAAAATAGAAGTCGAAGAGAAAATCATTTCAATAACTAGTTATAATGAAAACGATTATATCTGTTTAACTGATATGGTACGAGGTGAAGAAGGAAGCGACCATATTAGAAATTGGATGAGGAACCGTAATACGGTTGAATTTTTGGGTATTTGGGAACAATTATATAACCCAAATTTTAAAGGTGTCGAATTCGACAGGTTTAAAAAAGAAGCAGGATTAAATTCATTTAATCTTACTCCCAAGAAATGGGTAGAGAGTACAAATGCTATTGGAATAGTTTCAAAAAGTGGAAGATACGGAGGCACGTATGCTCATAAAGACCTTGCATTTGAATTTGGAGCTTGGATAAGTCCAATGTTCAAATTATTGCTCATCAAAGAATTCCAACGATTAAAGGAAATTGAAAACAATCAATATAATCTAGAATGGAATGTAAAACGTGTATTGAGCAAAGTAAACTATACTATTCAAACGGATGCCGTTAAAGATTATATATTACCACAATCTAATTACACCAAAGAAACTCAGTGGCTCGCCTATGCCGAAGAAGCTGATATTTTGAATGTGGCATTATTCAAATGCACTGCTAAACAATGGCGTGATGTAAATCCTACACTATCATTAGAAGGTAAGAATTTACGTGACATTGCAAGTATTAATGAATTAGCTGTTCTCTCTAATCTGGAATCTGCTAATGCGGATATGATACGAGACGGCATAAGCAAAGAGGAACGTTTTGCAAAACTCTATAAAATTGCGCAGTATCAAAAAGAGATATTGGATAAACAAGATTTCTTAAAATCGATCAAGAAAACATCAGATGATATTTATCTGGATTCGAATAAATCAGATGAGTTACCTGAATCCTAAACCACTATTGTTTTATACATCTCTAAAAATTAGGTCAAATGCCCACAAATATTTAGATTTGAACTAATAGAAGGCGTAGTTGTTGGTTTAATATTACATACAACTATAAACTCTAGAATATAATGTAAGTTGCTTATATACTTGCAGTTCGAAAATTCGGACAAGGAGCTAAGAAATGACGAGATTCTTTAAAAGAATGCTTTGGTTCGTTAAAAACCAAATTCGTTTGATTTCTTAAAAAAGAAACAATACGTTCATTGATATATTGAAAGATAAAAAGGGGAGTAAGAATAATTTTGACTCTAATTTGCTAAAACCTTAATTCGATTCCACAAGAAGTTTACAACAGTAATTTCTATTGGCATTTAATCGAGCTTGATTGCAATTCGATAAAATAGGTTTGTGATTCAGAATATCAGGATCAAGATGGACTTCGTCTGGAGTAAAATATCGATGTTTATGACAGGGTTTGTTGTAATTATAATCGTGAACAAAAAAATCTAATTCGTCTTTAATAGTTGAGGCATAAATCTCTTTCTTTCTAAAGTAATAGCTTTTCATAATTTTATAAGGTCCTTCGACAATAGAATTAGAAAAAGTAACGTCTTTTAAGGCGATTTTCTTTTGGATAGAAACCTCACAAGATTTGATAAAGTTGGCAACTGTGGAATTGTTATTCTCCGAGCCACCATCGACAATGAGATCGAGTGACTGATCTTTGATTTCTACATCAAATTCATTTTTGATAGCTTGGCGAAGACTCTTAACTCGAATACGAGCTGAGAGCTTTCGCGAAATATAATGAGAGACGATCTTTCGTGAGAAATTATCGACCACTGTATAGATATAGAATTTTGCATTATCGAGAGTTTTGAATTGCGATACATCCATATGCCAAGTATGGTTAGGACGTTCAACATCTAGTGATCCTCGCTTCTTAGATTTCTTTTTAGGTTTACGAGCTTCTGAAAGACCGAGTTTACGAGAATACTTATACCAAGAAGCTGAAGACATTTCAACAGCGGTATTTAAGGTTAAGCAAAAAGAAGAGCTTACTTTTCAGGAATTAAGCGATAGGT
>CAYOBX010000427.1:0-5597 GCA_964402245.1 uncultured Saprospiraceae bacterium
ATTCACCGCAATCCGTTATCATCAGGAAAAGCTATTTCAATGAAATATGTCGCTCCGTTGAAGCTATTTCTGTGCATCAGGTAGCATCTTAGAACTTAACAGCTCCACCGTCTTGTCTACTATCGAATAAAAAACTTACTAGTCTTATTCGTACCATCTACAAAGGAAGCATTCAGAAAATACATCCCTTGAGTCGTACTATCTAATTTTATAAATTGTTCTACTTCCCAATTTTTAACCTTAATCGTTTGTATCACCTGTCCCTGCTGAGAAAATATTTTAAGATAATTAGCAGCTTTTGGTAATTGCACTTGTAACTGATCTACTACCATAGTTGGAAATACTTTGAATTCTTTTTCAACTTTACTCGAACTGATTCTATTTCTGCTACTACCCGTATCTGTTAAATTACCTACTGAAACAATTCTTTCTTCACTACACACTTCTTGAAAAGAAGAAGTATAGTGTGTGGCAATTACTCGATAAGAACCTCTTCTTACAGGAACTCTAATCGTACCATTACCACAAGCCCCTCCCCAACAGTTAAAAAAACTAGTTTGCCAATCTTCAGACAATACCAATAAAGAACCGATATCCGCCTGATCTATTCCACTCACTACAACACCATTTGAATTAGTAGAAATATTAATATTATCACAGCTATTACCCGTACCCGAACTTGTTGGTTGTTGTACAGAAGGGCTAGGTGAACCTGATCCGTCAAGGGTATAATAATCTTCTACTTTACAAATCAATTGCCAATTAGCAGATAATAATTGTACTCTAACAAAATAATCTCCAGCTGAAAGATTATTGATTGTCTCCGTAGCCCCGCTACAGTCTCCATTACAACTAAAAGCAGTGGACCAATCTGGTCTAAAAACTTGTGCAGTAACCACAGGAGCATTTAGGCCACTAAGCGTGATAGAATTAGCCCCTATCCTTACTGTTACATCCCCACAATTTGTAGGTATAGAAGTGGTCGGGGTCGTCGGGGTCGTCGGAGTAGTAGTTGGAGTAGTTGGAGTAGTTGGAGTAGTCGTAGTAACCGGAGCTGGAGTAGTGCGTCGCCTCACAGGAAAGTCACTAAAGGATAAGATACCCACATTGTTGGAGTTATATACCCAGTTCCTAGCACTTCCAATATGTGCTAGATAAGTCACTCCATCTAATGAAGAAACATTGCTAGACAGGGTCAGTCTTACTTCATTGTCAACTACCCTACCACTAGTGACCCTTGCAGAAGATCCTTCCAAAGTAAATTCAGACCAAGGATTTCCTGATACAGATAAGCTAGTAGTATTATCAAATTCTAGTCTTAACTCTCTAGAAGAAGTCAATGTTGCTTTACTAATATTGGGTGCCTCTACATTCCTTTTGTTGGCACCATATAAGTCTCTATCAATTAATTCAAATAATCGCTGTGCTAGTAGTTGGTATCCTCTTCGGTATGGAAAGTGACAACCATCATGATCGACATTATTCGTACTCATAATACCTATATCCTGCGATTCTTCCGCCAACTGACGCTGCGCCTCCATCGGGTAGGGCATTACATGGCTACAGGATCCAAATCGTATTTGATAGATATAAGTTTTCTTAGGATTATAGTCTTGCTTCCAAGCCCGATGCAATTGATTAAAGGCAGACTTATACTCAGCGATTGTTGTTCCCCAACCATCACCTTCTCCTTGAAACCAAATAATACTTGCTACTTTATTATTAAAACCACCATCCTCTAATCTGTTTTTTAATGTCGCATAATTATCTGAATTATTTTTTAAAAAATAATTTATACTTCTACCTCCTTCTGCTTGATTAAAAATAGCTACAGGAATTTTCTTTTGTTCTATAATGTTTTTTGCCAAATGTGCGCCCCATTGTCCTGGAAAAGAAAATTGCATTAATTGCCATGCGCCTTGATAGGTTCTAGCAAAATCATCGAAATCAGCTGGTTGAGCCGCTGCATTTGCCAAAGCGTTAGATTGACCATTGATTAAAATAATATCTCCTGCAACAACTCTGTTAACATTCTTGAGCAAGGTCTCTCTCCCATTTCGCTCTCCATATAATTCAAACCGATAGTTTGCTAACTCCGCCCGAATATTCACAGAAAAAGAAAAAGAAGCTCGTCCATTTGAATAAGACAAATTTCTACTTTTATCAAACATTACACTTGATTCTCTATATACCTTAAGTCGTAGTTTAGAATAACCGTCACGTTGTGCTATTGTACCATTCACAGGAACTCTAGCCTGATTATTAGATATATCTCTTTGATATAATTGTTGGTACTTAGGAAAAGAAGTAAAATTAGTTTGTCCTGTTAAAGAAATAGTACCAAAAAGACACAAACCATAAACAACAAAAGACCACAATTTCTGCTTAGAAATAATTAGCAAGGATGAAAATCTCATTAATTCAACATTTAAATAAAAAATAACATTTAAAAGAATGTTTAGGAAATAGCATAGAATTAAGTATGATTTACTATTATCTAAGAAGTTGTTTAAATGAATGTAGACTGAAGTTAGTTGTAAGTGCTTGATTGCTAGGACACAGCCTTTTTTAATTTTCGTAGTCATAGCTACGGGAATTAAAAAAGGCGAAGTCTTTAGCGATCAATGACTTGCAAATAAATCGGTTATACATTTTTAAACAACTTCTAAGCATAGCAAATCTAGCTCACAGTCGTACTACAAAGTTTTTCACTTGTATCAGATTGCAATAAAAATCAAATAATTCTTATTCCTAATATGTTTAATACGGAGACTTAATAAGTTAGATGGGAGTTGTTGTTGAATACGATGTGGATGAATCTCAGATATGATAGTTTTCTGAGAGAAAGGGGAAGAATACTTAATTGCAAGTTAAGCAAAATTAGAATAATCCGAAAGTTTAACGAGTAATTAAATAGACCTTACTCGAAAAAATAATCTTATAGTATAAATAGCGACAGTATTGTCATCTATTAGAATATGAGGTGGTAGCTTAGTTTATCAAGACATATCTATTTCGTCGATACAAAGCATTCTAAAACTCAATAATTATTTGTTCTTTTACGTAGCAATAATTTGCTTTTTGCTAAAATCAAAATGAGAAAGGTAAATCTAGCTGATATATTAATATCATAAACGAAATAATCTATAACAATGAAATTCGGAACTAAAGTAATTCATGCAGGCATCGAGCCAGATCCAACAACAGGTGCAATCATGACTCCAATATATCAGACATCTACCTATGCTCAGGAAGCGCCTGGTAAGCATAAAGGATATGAGTATGCACGAACTCAAAATCCTACCCGATCTGTTTTAGAAAAGAATTTAGCTGCATTAGAAAATGGAGTAGATGCCGTTTGTTTTAGTAGTGGTCTAGCGGCAATGGATGCCATTCTAAAATTGCTAAAACCTGGAGATGAAATACTTGCTTCTAATGATTTGTATGGTGGTTCTTACCGGTTGATGAAGACCGTTTTTGAGCCTTATGGTATCAAGTCTACCCTTGTCGATTTAGATAAACCTGAAAATATTAAAAAGCATCTCAGTAAAAAAACAAAGCTAGTTTGGTTGGAAACACCCACTAATCCAATGCTGAGTATTATTGATATCAAAGCAATTTGTTCTATAGTGAAAAAGTATGGGAATATTATGATTTGTGTAGACAATACTTTCGCTTCGCCTTATTTACAAAACCCCTTAGACTTAGGAGCAGATATGGTTTGTCATTCTGCCACTAAATATTTGGGCGGACACTCTGATGTAGTGATGGGTGCAGTCGTGGTAAAGACGAAAGATCTTTCAAAAAAATTACATTACTTACAAAATGCAGTGGGTGCTATTCCGGGACCACAGGATTGCTTTCTAGTCCTTAGAGGGATCAAAACCTTACATATCCGTGTAGAACGTGCCTGTAAAAATGCTAAGAAAATAGCTAAATTCTTAAAAGCACATCCTAAGGTAGGCAAAGTATATTATCCAGGTTTTAAAAACCATCCTAATCATACTATCGCAAAGGAACAAATGAATGATTTTGGTGGAATGATTTCTTTTGATATTCAAGGAGGTAATGAAGAAGATGCTATGAAAATATTAAGTACTACCCATCTCTTTACTTTAGCAGAATCGCTAGGCGGTGTGGAATCTCTAATAGGACATCCTGCAACTATGACGCATGCTTCTATCCCTAAAAAGGAACGATTAAAAGTTGGCTTAACGGATTCGCTTATTCGTTTAAGTGTGGGTATTGAAGATGTAAAGGATCTGATTGATGATTTGGAGGTGGCTTTGCGAAATGTATAATTTATGAAGATAGCTTTTGGCAGTCGGCAAGCAGTAGCTTTGGTATTCTTTTTTAGAGGTAGCGATTTTGCTACCTCTAAAGAAATATAGTAAACATACACTCTGCATCTCCCCATCTCAGCGTTCAATACAAAAAAGATCTCTAATGAATAACGTAGAAAAATTTAAAAAAATAAAGGCTTTTGTATTTGATGTAGACGGCGTGCTCTGCAATCAGCATATCTTTGTTTTTGAAAATGGACAAGTCATGCGCCAACTCCATCAAAAGGATTTGACTGCTTTAAAAATTGCTATTCACCAAGAATATAAGATTGCTTTTATTTCTGGAGGTAATCTAACCCATCTTACGCCTACTTTTAAAGAATTAGGGATTACAGATATTTATCATCTTTCCAGAGATAAAAAAGAAGATTATCAGGAGTTTACAAATATTCATGATCTAGCGGACACAGAAGTCCTATATATGGGGGATGACTTACCTGATTATCAGGTGATGAGAGTGGTTGGGATGCCAACTTGTCCTAAGTCTGCTGTGCCTGAAATTAAAGAGATTTCTTTATTTATATCGCCCAATAATGGCGGAGAAGGCTGTGTAAGAGATGTAATTGAGAAGGTGTTACGGATTCATAGAAAGTGGTATTAAGTAACGACAAAAAAATAACTGATACATGATTATTAATCGTCCCCTAATTTTAGCCTCCAAATCTCCACGTAGAAGTCAATTGTTAACTGAGGCTGGATTTGAATTTACGATACAAACAAAAGATACTGAAGAATCTTATCCCGCTACCCTCCCTCCATCTGAGGTACCTGCCTACTTAGCAGAAAAAAAAGCAGTGGCCTGTGCTTCTTTTATAAAGGATCAAGAGATTATCATAGCAGCAGATACCATTGTTATTCTAGATGGAGTGATCTATGAAAAGCCAAAAGATGACGCAGATGCCGTACGCATTTTACAAGCCTTGTCTGGTAAAGTACATGAAGTGATAACTGGGGTGTGCTTATTAGCAGTTGAGCAAAAGCTGATTTTTAGTGGTCATGCAAAGGTGCATTTTGATCCTATATCCAACCAAGAGATACGGTATTATATAGATACTTTCCAACCTTTTGACAAGGCAGGAGCATATGCAATACAAGAATGGCTAGGCTTATGTAAAATTTTTAAAATAGAAGGGACCTACGCTAATATTATGGGTTTACCTGTAGATTTGGTATATCGGAATTTATTGAAATTTTAGATAAGTAACGACGAAAGAATAAGTTCCGCATTTCGACGAGGTTATTTTGTTCTTAGTT
>CAYOBX010000428.1:0-5574 GCA_964402245.1 uncultured Saprospiraceae bacterium
ACTATCGCAACCATTTACTGCAGTTAGGTTAGCAGTATAAGTACCTGCCATTGTATAGGTAACTCCATTGAAGGTATAGCTGCTGCCTTCGCATATACTTATTGAAGTATTAGAATTAACTGTTGAAAGTAACGATAAATCCAGTATGACGATACTATCACACGCGGTAATTCCAGGAAGAGTATCTCTGTAAATGCCAGAAGCTGAAAGGGTATTACTACCAAATATATAAGTGCTTCCTTCACAAAAGTTATCTGTTATGGTGGTAGTAACGGTTGCTTTGTCTTCAAAACAATTGTTACTCATCAGGTCTATATGATTGTTTACAACTCCATCTTCTACCATATTGCTATTTATCCATTCTGATATTTCAACAAAAGAAGTAGCATAAGCTTCCGTTTCTCCTGTTCTACCCCATACCGCATCAAAACAGATACTTGCATCTTCAAAAACATCAGGTTCTGTTTCAAAGCATATTTGAGAAGTCGTTACCCAGGATCCATCAGCTGGTAGATTAATACCTCCGTTATTTATATCCGTTAAATCTATGAAGTAATTTAAAAACCCTAAATTACTTTCAAAAGATAAACTTCCTATACCACTTGAGTTGACATCCTGCAAGTCCTCTTCTAGCGTAAAACCTGTATAAGTACTAGGGAGAGTAGAAGTCCCTGATACCCAAGAAGCTAAAGATGCATCATAATACAATCGATAGTTTTGTCCTGCTAAGGATCTGATCATACCATCTGTACTTTGAACTTGCACATCATAGCACACAGTACGGTTATCACAATCGCAATTATTCAAACTCAACTGGACGCCAAAGTTGGCAACTTCTCTACAAGGAGAAGCAATGCAATCATCGCTGTTGGTGCTTTCTAAGTCATTATAAGTATTACCTACTGCTTCTATTTTTTGATCTGGCTGCACACATTCTGCAATTTCAACAAAAGAAGTAGCATAAGAATTAGTAAGCCCATCTCTACTCCAAACGGCATCAAAACAAATATTTTCTTGCTCAAAAATGGAAGCATCCATTTGGAAGCATAAATTAGAAGTAGTCAACCAAGTGCCATTACTAGGTAAGATAGTACCTCCGCTAGAAAGGTCAGTTAAATCTATAAAATAGTTTAGGAAACCTAAATCATTTTCAAAAGGTAAGCTACCAGTTCCACTTGCATTAACATTTTGTAAATCTTGATCTAAAGTGAAATTAGTGTAAATATTGGATAAGCTAGAAGTGCCAGAAATCCAAGAGCCTTGAGAAGCATCATAATACAAACGATAATTTTGCCCTGCTAATGCCCAAACATCCGTATCTGTAGTTCTTACTTGGACATCATAACATACGGTTCTACTCTCACAATTTATATCATTGGGTACTAATTGTATATCAAAAGTTCCTGGAGTAGTTGGGGGTACACAAGCATTTGCTAAACAAGCATCTGCTCCGTCTATTACATCAATATAATTAGAACCTACTGCAATTTCTGTTACTTCGGATTGTATCCATTCTGATATTTCCACGAATGAAGTAGCGTAAGGATCCGTCTCTCCTTCTCTTGCCCATACAATTTCAAAACAAGAATTCAAATTTGTCAAAGCATCTCCCTCCATTTGAAAGCAAAGTTCAGAGGTAGTTATCCAATTATTAGAAATTGAGATTCCCCCTAGAGAAGTATTATTTAAATCAATCGAATAGTTTAAAAAACCTAGTGTTGACTCAAAACTCAAATTGCCTACTCCTAAAGCATTTATATCTTGTACATCTTGCACAAGATTAAATTGTTGATAATCATTAACAAGGACAGAAGAGCCAGAGATAAATCCGGCTAAAGAAGCATCATAATAAATTCTATAATTCTGGCCTGCAAGTCCCCAAGTACTGTTAGTTGCGCTCTTTATTTGTACTTCGTAGCAAGCAATATTTGTAGTACAATCAACATCTTTCACTTGTAATCGTAAATCAAAGTTTTGCTGGGCATATAGATTTCCAACTATTAAATAACATATAAATAAAAAACTAAATAGTTGTTGCAAATAGGTCATGTATATAATATGATGGGTACAAAAAAAATTAATCGATACCTAAGTACTACACTGTAATAAAAATTTATTTATTCTGCTCGGCGGCTGCGCTACCTCACAGAAACGTCTCCTGCAAGCACCTTAATGTTGATAGTATCCGCTGAAAGCGACAGACAATAGGGTTTTGGAGGTAGATTTTTTTACACACTGTACCTAGTCAGGTATTTGTTCTTTAATAAAGAAATTTGTGTAGAATTTTTCGTTGTCTCTATGTCCTACTACATTAAATAATATTTCATCTCGATCATTAGATACTCCCTGATAGATTACTTCTCCATCCATATTTGTATCACTTGCATAATAACCTCTTGTTATAAAATTATAGTTATAGTTACTATTTTTTTCATCGGAAAAAATATCAAAAAAGATTTGATCGCTATCTGGTAATGCTACTCCTGCTCCTTCAAAAATTAAATAACTATTTGAATCAGCATTTCCTCCCCATAGACAATACAATCTGCCTATTTCTTTTCTTCCTTTTTGCCCGTAAATGGCAGTAGATTTTTTTGAAAAATCTATTAAAGTTGTTTCCTTATCGGAATCAAATATGATAGGTTGCTCGCTCATAACTCCTAGATGGTTTCGATGCCTTATGGCTACATAATATAACCCAGGGTTCAATTCAAATTTGACAAGACTAGTACCATCTAAATCAACTATTAATCCATTTCTCAACAACAAAGCACATCTAGTTCCTTCTATCTTTGTTGGATTTTCTTCATTTCTTAATTCGATCATTATCCAGTCAACGACAGCATTAGATCCCATATCTCGCAAAACAGAAGAATCTACTTTTTCTTCTTCACTAATAGCCTTTGCCATTAAAAAATTTAAATTAGTATAAGGCTCCTCTAATGGAATTAGTTTTTTTTTCCTTAAATCATCACTCAATAATTCTGTCGTTGGATCATAACAACCTTGTAATAAAACTTTAACATTTATAAATATTTCTTCTGTTTCAACTAAGTCCGAATTGCAAGCATTTCCTATATCTTGATAGTAATTACCCCTTGCTGGCAAAGTTTTATCCTCTTTTTGCCAAGCGGATAATTCAACAAAGGAAGTGGCGTATTCTGCTGTTAATTCGTCTCTTCCTATTACTATAGCAGGTGCATGAAAAGCTTCTTTTTTTTGAAAACAAATCTCTGATGTTGCTATCCAATTATCTCCAGTATGCAAAGCAATAGCAGGTTCTTTGGTATCAAATAAATCAATCGAATAATTTAGAAATCCTAATTTTTTATCAAAATCAAGACAGCCACCAGATGAAGAGGCATCTATATTCGCAACATCCTGAACTATCTTAAAATCTTGGTATTGATCTCCTAGGAAACTTCTTCCTGCTTCAAAAGCTAATTGGTTAGCATCGTAAAAAAGTCTATAGTTTTGCCCAGCTAAATACCAATCTTGTTTTGCGGTAGAGTGAACTTCTAGTTGAAAACAAATATTGTCCAATTCATTAGAGGACTCTACCAAACGGATACCGTAAGTATAGGTCTCGTCTTCAGGAGAATTGGCAGGATTTCTTTCCTCTATTGTTACTGGTTCACAAGGCACTCCTTCATCTATATATCGTTCTCCAATTGCAGCAGCTAATTTCCTTGGTTCCATGAATTCTGAAAGTGAAACATAAGAGATTGCATAGTCACTAGTAAGCGTATTTCTTCCCCAAGTTAGGGTAGATAAAAGACTAGAATCTGCTGTGGGAGAATTAGAAAAACAAAGTTTAGTCGTTGGCAACCAACTACCATCAGCAGGAACAACAGCACTAGGTGCACTCGTACTCAACAAGTCAATCGAATAATTCAGAAATCCCAAATCACTAGCATAATGTAAGCAGCCTCCTGCTGAACTAGCATCAATGTGTTCGTTATTTTGTACTAAAGTAAATGATTGATAATCGGTACTTAAAAGAGAGGTTCCAGACTTAAATTGAAGTTGACTAGCATCATAATAAAGCCTATAGTTTTGTCCAGCTAAATACCAATCTTTCTCATTTGCACTTACAGACACCTCATAACAAATTCCTTCTTCAAGGATAGTATTTATTTTTTTTATCTGAATATTATAGGTTGATTGAGCACATAGGATAACACTTATAAAAAACTGAATACATACTACTATGCTTAATTTTAGACCTCTCATTTTTGTTCCTTTTTCTTCCAATAAAAATCAGTTCTAATCTATTATAATTATCGAGGCTTTTGAACGCAATTAGAGGGAAAAACGAAGTGAAATTGTGCGTATTATTATATCCTCATTACAGTTTCTCAAAAAACTGGATATGTTGTTGATTGTCTTTTATTAATCTAATTTGATAAGTGCCCGCTGTCAAATTACTTGTATTAAATTGAAAATGATTTTCTCCTTGAGGTATGGTAGTTTGATAGCTCTTTTTTCCATTGATACTCAGTATTTCAAGTGTTGTATTTTTGGTAGCACTTTGGTCAATCGACAATACATTTTTTACTGGATTAGGGTATATCCGTACTTTGTCTTCCCATTGTTCAGTAGAAATAGCTGTAACTTGAAAAGCCTTATCATTATAGATAGCTACTTTCGCAGGTACCGTAACGTTTTTTTCAAGCCACTCCGCCACTTCTACATAAGCAGAAGCATATTTATTAGTTAATTCTTCTCTTGCCCAAATAATTGTTTCCTCTTTGGAAGACGTTATACTACCTAACTTATCAAAACATATTTGACAAGTACTTACCCAATCACCTGATCTGCTCAAAACTCGACCTCCTTGTTCAATTTCTTTTAAGTCTATGCTAATATTTAAAAACCCAAGATGCTGGTTAAAAGGTAAACTTCCTAAGCCTTCTGCACTAACTTGACTTACCTTTTTTCTAATTATGAAATTATCATATATCCCTTCTGGTAATAGGGAGACACTACTTGTAAATGATAATTCGGAGGCATCAAAAAAGAGACGATAATTTTGTCCTGCCAAATTTAAATCAATGCCATCCGCTGCCGCTAATTGAATATTATAACAAACTTTTTTTTGGTTATTTTGCTCAATTGTTTCTAATTGAATATTGACATGATTCTGAGAAAACAACAGAAAATTACACGCAAAAAATAAAATACTTAAGAAATATTTTTTCATTTTTTGAAAGATTTAAATTCGATAAATTTATCGAAACAAAAGAAGTAGTAAATAGACTTGTTAGTCTAATAACAAAACAAAATGCTAAAAAGAGGATTCTTAGTAACGAAGAAAGAATAACTCCTGCATTTGATAATCTAATTATATCGAGGTCATTTCAAAATACCTCCGAGAGGGCGAACGAAAAGTCATTTTTATAATATATAACTCATTGATCTGAATACGAACAACGTTCCTTTAAGGAACGTCGTTCGTATACGTATGGCAATCGCATAAAAATTATTTTTACTGAATTTTAATGTTTATCGGTTATTTGAGCAACCCCCGACCCCTAAAGGGGAGTACTTTTTCAGAAATATTGATCTGAAGTA
>CAYOBX010000429.1:0-5572 GCA_964402245.1 uncultured Saprospiraceae bacterium
CTATTGGTACTCCTTGGCAAGTACAGCCATCTGATAGGATTTTGTCATCTCTAGTATTTTCATTTCCATCATCACAAGTAGTATTAGGCATTGTAGGAATTTGATTATTAGCATCATCACAATCTCCTGCTTGATTAACGTAATCCGTAGGTTGATCACATTCTACTTTTATATCATTAGGATTACCATATCCATCATTATCGGAATCCAAATACCAAGTAGTTACTCCTTTTATACTGGAGTTATTATCATCACAATCTCCTCTTTCAGAAATTAAAGTACTACAAAGTACATAATCAACAGCGCCTGAACATGCCTGAATGATAGCAGAACCTTCATTACCATAACCATCTCTATCTATATCTTTACACCATCGAAAAGAAGTAATCTCAGCATCATTATCATCACAATCTCCTGTCCTAAAAATCAAATCGTAACTTCTAAAATAATCAGTTGGTTGATCACATTCTACTTTTGTATTTCCTGACCCATAGCCATCTCCATCTTTATCCTCGTACCAAGTTGGAGCTGCATGAATATAATTTTTAGAATCATCACAATCTGCCTCATCTTGAATCTCATTTTCAGTTTTCCATTTATCTACTGGTGTAGGTTCATTACAATATTCTCCACTTGACCCTGCATAACCATCTCCATCTTCATCATAATACCAAGTGGTAAAAGAAGCATTTTCATCTATTGTACCATTACAATTGTCATCATATCCATTACAACCATCACTAGATACCCCTGGATTAATCCAGTTAAGATTGTCATTACAATCCTGATTCCAATTGTCTCCATTTACAAAATGACTTCTTTCATAATAATTTGAAGGTTGAGAACAAGCTTCTATCGAACTAGCTCCATCTTCACTATAATTATCATTATCTGAATCTTTAAACCAAGTTTTTATTAAGGAAATATCTACTGTTTTTGTGACTACATTTGTATAGATAAAAGTAGTAGAACATTCGGTTTTCACACCTCTTTTGTACTGGATAGTGCTATTGATACTACCTAACACCAGATTAATAGAATTTGAATTACCTATGTCCTGCCAAGTTCCTCCTATGGATTTACTTTGCCATTTATAGATAATCACTTGTCCTTCGCTAGCTGTTGCGGCAGTTCCTATAATATTTGAAGGAATATAGGTATCGCAATTCGTTTCGTCTCCAGAAATTGTGCCCTCATCCGTAACATTTTGACAAATTGGTGTCCCTTCGCAAATACAACCACTAACTACTACATCATTTGATGTGTTACTATCTTCATCATCACAACTAGCACCTACAGTAGTCAGATTTTTATCTTGAGGATTACAGTCTATAATGGAACTACCACCAATTAATTCTGTTTCTAATTTCCATTGATTATTTAGTCTCTCGCAATCTAGTCTAGTACTACCACCTGTATAACCATCATCATCAAAATCATAGTACCAAGTAACAGCTGTGGTAATATTGGGGTCATTGTCATTACAATCCTCACTTGCGGGGAAGCCATCATTGTCATTGTCAGGGTCAGCAGGACAGGCTTTTGGGGTTTGAAGATGAACTCCTTTACCATCGTATACATCTTCGTGGTTTACATAAAGTATATAACATGCTCCAGGGGAAACTTCCGTAGAGAAAGTCATGGTTGTAGTTGATGAACACCCACATGGTTTACCAGTTATTAGATTTTGTTCAGGTGTCAACAATTCAACTGAATGATAAACTTGACCGGAATTAAATGATAAAGTTATTTCAGTAGGTTTTACAAGAACCTTTTTTACTTTTAAATAATCAGTGGTAACTGCCGATAATTCTGCACCACTACAATTACTAATACAATTATTCGTGCAGCAATCCTCAGTAGCGGAACTTAACGCTATATCTGACTGAATAAAACAACCATTCTTGGAATTTATATTTACATCATTATCATTACAATCAAATTTATTATCAACATAACCAATAGGTTGACTACAAGACAAACTTAGAAATCCAGAATGCCCTTCCCCATCCCCATCTTCATCTAGATACCAAATCTTCCTCACACAACAATCTTGAGAAAATCCCAATTTTTTTAAAGTTATTTCAGTTGAATTTTGTCCCTCTAATACATAATCTGCTATATATTCGCTCTCTAAAACATGCTCCTCCACTTCATTGATAATAAAACGTATGGAATTTCCTTCTCGCAAAATCTCCAAATGATGGGTGTCAAATGAAAATATATTAGTTTCTGGAACGATGGTCTTAATCAGGTCATTATCCACATAAATTTCAAATTGTTTAGAAACTATACTACTGCTTACTTTTATTTTATAGGTATTTTCCCTACCTACAAGTGCTATTTCTCCAATACTAATTAAACTAGAAATATCTGCTGAAATTCCACCATCTTGCCTTGCGCACAAAGCATCTTCATTAAAAGAAGTTTGTTCTATCTTTTCTTTTGCAAAAAGCTCTATCCACAAATCTTTAGCATCCATCCACTTAAAAAAAGAAGAAAAACTAAGTACACTTCCAAGAAGTCCTATAAAAAATAATTGCCTATTGTCTTTCATTATATCAAGATTTAGATATAGTACTTTACCCTTTTACCAGCATCAATCTACCAATAAAGTACCCTGCTATCAGCAGCAGATAAACTATCGTTTAAAATTTATTTTAGAAAAGTAAACTAAATTAAGTTCACTTTAAACTTTATTCTATACCATTGTCAAAATGGAATCAATTGGTAATAATCCCCAAGCAATAAATAAATATTTCGCTTTTTCATAATCCTGTTTTTATGGTCTAAAATGACTATTCAACAACTTCCCTTTTTATTGTTATATCAATAGACGTTACATCTCTCGACCTAGCGAAAGCTACATTATTTATCATTCCTACAAGATTAGACAAGCTAATACTTTAGACAGCGTTCCTTGTTTATGGAACGAGTACATAAAACAAGAGTACCTCCATCAATTAATTAGGAGCTAATTGTGTTACTGTTCCAGCATCTGATTTATAGTATAATGCTCCATCTGTTCCCTTAAATAAAGAGCCATTCGGTACTTGGCTTCCAGCTTTGTGTCCACCAGTTGGAAAATGAATATATCCGCCTATCTTTATCTCTGTACCAATATTTTCACGACCTAAAGCTACTTGATTATTTTTATCTACTTGCGCCAAATACCCTAATGCGGTAGCAAAACTTACACTTGCTACGGTTTTTGTACTTGGTCCAAGCAAGGTATTGTATTGAGCCATTTCTGAATTATTACCAGCATTGAACCCCAATAGCGTATTGTAATTTGTTAATTGTGCATTCGATGCTGCTGCTGATCCCATTATAATATTATTGCTACCCATATTTGAATTGGCAGCCGCAGAACTACCTGTTATATAATTATGGTCAAACAAAGTTGCTTTGTAGCCTGAGCGATAACCTGTAAATACATTATAGTTTCTAGCGGTAGATTCCCTTCCAGCTTCTATACTTAACCCCATATTATAAGAAGTCCATTCGGCACTAAGGCCCGAATTAACTCCTAATAAGGTATTATAATGTGTTAGTTTTGCATTCGTCCCTGCTGAATGTCCTATAAGATAATTACCAGTAGCCATGTTTGCGTTTGTACCAACAGAAGTACCTGCCAAATAATTATGGTCTACTAAAGTTGCTTTGTAGCCTGAGCGATAGCCTGTAAACGTATTATAGTTTCTAGCGGTAGATTCCCTTCCAGCTTCTCGACTTAACCCCATATTATTAGAAGACCATTTGGCTAAATTGCCTGCATCCTGTCCATATAGACTATTACTGCTAATAAATTCTCCATTAGCACCTGCATTATAGCCCATAAAATTATTATAACTGACTAAAGTCGCATCTCTCGCTGCTAACTGGCCCACAATGAAATTACTTATATTTAGCGTTGCATTGGCTGCTGCTGATTGTCCTATTATATTATTATTACTTCCTATATTTGCGTTTGTGCCTACCGAACTACCCATCAAATAATTATGGTCTAACAAAGTTGCTTTGTAGCCTGAGCGATAACCTGTAAACACATTATAGTTTCTAGCAGTAGATTCTCTTCCCGCTTCTATACTTAACCCCATATTATAAGAAGTCCATTCGGCACTATATCCCGAATTAACTCCTAATAAGGTATTAAAATGTGTTAGTTTTGCATTCGTCCCTGCTGAATGTCCTATAAGATAATTACCAGTAGCCATGTTTGCATTTGTACCAACAGAAGTACCTACCAAATAATTATGGTCTAACAAAGTTGCTTTGTAGCCTGAGCGATAACCTGTAAACACATTATAGTTTCTTGCGGTAGATTCCCTTCCTGCTTCTAGACTTAACCCTATATTATGAGAAGTCCATTCGGCACTATAACCAGCATTTATGCCCAGAAGTGTATTATTGCTAACAAATTTACCAATTGCCCCTACGGATGAACCAATTAGCGCATTATTACTACCACTAATCTGTATACCTGAACCTGCTTTATCCCCCATTACTATATTAGAAGAATTAATGCTACCATTAGTCCGAAGGGCATTTCTACCCAAAACTATATTATAATTAGCAATAGATGCCGTTCCGTGAATCTGTCCCAAAGCAAGATTATAAGAGCCACTTAAATTTGTTAGACTCTCCGCATCTGTAGGATGGACTATAATATTATTTTTTCCATCATTTAAGTTCATTCTACCTATAACATCGAGTGCTGCAAGTGGATTTTTTTCATTAATTCCAACTTGGCCATTTGTATAGATTCTATCGGCTATATCATTAGGAATTAGGCTGGTAGATTGTGCTTGTAACCAATCAGTATCCGTACTACCTCCAGAACTAATAACTGGATTATAATCAAGTTGCTGCCCATTTAGGCTCAAACCGTTACTGATGGCACGAGCAGATAAAGTAAGAAGTTGTCCACCTTGTGGAGCATCTGATTTAGTAATATTACCTAAAGCATCTAAGGTCAGATAACTACTTGGAGAAAGATTTTGGTATTTGTTATCTACATAGTCGCCAAGCTGTAATTGCCCATTTAGAAATTTAATTTTTCCTATATTAGAATCTGGTAATCTAAATGTGACATCATCAGTTTCTTCAATAATAACCTCTGAGCCAATTATTTGGGCAAATGTATTGTAGCATATTGCTATCAGGAGAGGGAAAATTACAATAAGTTTTTTCATTTTTTTGTTTTTACTTTCTAAGAAATTAAATAGCTACTTATTTCACTTAAAACATCCTTCTACTCATGTAATAATGTGTCTTCTAAGGAACTAATAATCATAAAATAAATACCATTGCTAACAATTCAAATCATTATAGTGTATAGTATTGGAACACTGTTCTCATTCTCTGTCAAAACATTTTTGAATGCTATATGACCTTTATTATATTTAAAATATAATTGGGCATAGGAATTTAGTATCAACGAAGTATCACTTCGTTGGTTTTGCATTATGATGCTTAGTAATTCCATTAGGAAAAATAGGAGGAGTGTATAGTGTAAGGTATACACCCACCATTCCATCCTTAAATACAATACTTAAGCATACATCGAAAC
>CAYOBX010000430.1:0-5541 GCA_964402245.1 uncultured Saprospiraceae bacterium
TTATTCCAGCGTATCAATATGAACTTCAACAATTAATTAAAGGTTGTCCAGAACCGATGTTAGTTGGTATAGGTCATTTTGTTCAAGAAAAGGGAGAAGAGGTTGCAAATGCCGCACTTAAGCATTTCGGGATTGCTTAATTATAGAACCTTAGTAACGACAAAATAATTAGTTGGGCAATCTGGTTCTAATTATTTTTCTGTCTAAGGAATTTAAAAAATTAGTTCATAGCTGGGCTACAGACTCATTTTTTAGATTTCTTAGACTGGAAAAGAATAGAAGAAGATGCTCAAGTTATTGTTTTGTCGTTACTTAATGATTTTTCAACCAATTAATTTGAAGCGTTTGCCTGAAGGAATTTATATCTTAAAAATTCAGGAAGTTAATTCTGGAAAAACATTTGTCACTAAAACATCTAAGTTAGAATGAAGATATTTAATCGGGTAGTCAATTCACTTCTTGTTCCCATGATAAAAGCAGGAGGAATTTTGTCAAAAGAATAAACAGTCTTTCGATTTTTCAAAGGTGTCTCTCCACATTTGGCAATCAGTGGTTTCTTCTCTTTCCGTAGGATAGTTACTCTTAGATGTTGCCAAACTGACTTATCTACAGTGTCAAGGTTAAAAAAAGGGGGTTAAAACCCAACACATAAAAAATTTTTATCATGTCACAAAAATTTGTTTTCATGAAATATTCTTTTTCAATTTACTATTAAATTGCAACTCCTAGAGAAAACTCCTTCCATTATTTTAGACACAACAATTATTCCTCCCTTACCCCTAAGCAGGAATAATCCTGTATATTCGAAATAAATCTAATCTGGTCAAAGAAATACGAAAACTAATTTTCTTCCTGACCTACTACTACTGCTACTACTACGATGATAATACCAATAATCCAACCCCATTTTTTAAACCTACTTTTTTTAAAAAGTCTATTAAACCAACAGGCTAAACTAAGCAGCTTGCTGATACTAGCAGTTTTACTAGTTGCCCCCACCATATATGCTAAAGCTACTACAAACAACCAAGCACCTCCAAAGTTTATGCTTACAGATTGGCATTCAATTAATAACTCCACCTCCAAAATATTCGTTGATAAAACGGTAGAAGAATTCCCGAATATTAAGCAAGCATCCACCACCCAAGTATTCCAACTATTTTCTCACGGACGACCGGGAGAATTATGGATACAAGATAAATGGCGGAATGCAAAAGAAATCGCTCAATGGTTGAACAACCAACAACTGCTGCAAGACATCCGCCACCTCAATATCTATGGCTGCCACTTCGCCCAAGGCGAAAAAGGCAAAGCGGCTGTTAAATACCTTGAAGCCACTTTAGGGATTTCCGTAGCCGCCTCAGATGACATTACGGGTATTGAAGGAGATTGGGATTTAGAAATAGGCAAAGCTCATGCTATTATTCAGCATGTTGACTATCCTCATAATTTACAGACCTGTAATGTAAGTGATCCTCCCACCAATGTTGCACTTAATCAATCGGCTACTGCCAGTTCAGAAGCTTTTGGAGGTACTGCTGCTGGGGGCGTTGATGGCACTCCCTCTGGAACACTTTATTATCATTCTGCCTCTGAAACAGACCCATGGTGGCAAGTAGATTTAGGTGCAGTAGTAACTATTGGTGAAATTCACTACTACAATGAGCCTGCTTGGAGAGGTAGGGCAGATGGAATTATCTTTGAAATATTAGATGCCTCCAATACGGTAGTTTTTACCCAATCCTATCCTTTTGCTCCAGAATTTGAAGTTATTTCAGTGCCAGGCATTGATGGCCAATATATAAGGGCAAGACTCGTAGGGTCTAATCGTATTTTACAATTTAGAGAAATTGAGGTTTATACAGCAACTTTACCAAATGCTTATGCTATTCAAGCTTCTTGTACCGATGGGATAGCTAATGATGATGCCCATCTTTTTCTTTCAAATATTACCTATGGCGATGCCTTTCATTATTCTATAGGCAGTACTTTTGATGATAATAGTGGAGCAAATACTTATACAAATGCACAAGCAATTACTGGCTCTACTACACAAACAACCGCTAGTTTACCCAATCCTTCCGTTCCCACAGATTATACCATTCGGCTCTATAACGGGTCTAATACCTGTTATGAAGATATTATCGTAACGCTAAATCCTCAAGATTGCATGGTAGGCTGTAATTGTGAAGAGACCATTTACCTAAACGAAGTAACTAATGGCGGAGCCGTACATAAATTTACGATAGCTAGCAATGGTGACCTCACTGAAGTTAGTGGAGCAAATGGGATTCCTTGGTATGCTAGTTCAAATGAATTGCCAGATGATAGAATGGGTAACCCTCATGGATTAGGAACAGATTTAAACGGAAATTTATATATTGGAGAAAACTTCAATGGAGATATTAGAAGGTTAGATTGCTTAGGAAATATTGCTCCTACCAGTGATTTTGAAATTAATGATGGGGGATTCCATATCGGCACCAATGGTAATACGCTTTATATCAATTCTTTTTCAAATACGGGTATCCAATCCTATGATTTGTGTTCTGGGACTAATACAGGAAATATCGGAATCACTGGAGACGAAGATGATTGGGGGCTATATGTGGATGAAAACGGAATACTTTATGCAACTTCTGGATTTAGCGTATTTAGCGTATTTGGTGATAAATCTGTTACTATTGTCGATCTTGCCACTGCGGACTTTTCAAACAATACTTTCTATCCAGCCACCTGGACTTCGGATTCCAATAACCAAGACCCTTCTATTGGTGATGTTGGAGTAATTCCTAGCGGAAGTATAGGAGGAATTACAACAGATCCTTCAGGCAATATATATTTGGTACTACAGTTTGCTGCTAGTGTTTTTCCTACTCAAGAGTGTTCTCGGATATATAAATATTCACCAAGTGGGGAAATATTGGCAATTTCTCCTGATGACTGTAGTGGTGATGGAGATGGTTGGAATAAAGCAAAAGATATTGTATATAGCGCATCTTGCAATTGCCTATATGTATCTACGGAATCTACGATGGATGATTGTGTGTATAGATTTAATACCGATTTGACGGATACAGGTATCTCTGGTACAGCTGTCCCGCCAGTGCCTACAGGGGGGCAAGCAAAAGGTATGTCTTTTAATAAAGAATGTTGCCCAGCTAATAATAATGTAATCATTGATACAGTTTTGTGTTCTGCAAATATCAATGATATTCTTTACTTGCAAGATATCATTAACTGTGAAGGAACTATCTGTGAAGGGCAATGGCAAGAAGGTAGTAGTAATACTGGCTTTACTTACAATTCTTGTAATAATTCCATCACCGTCACTTCTTTGAATGCTTGTGGAACTTTCACGCTAAAGTCGGATGGTGATATTAATAATAACCGCTGTGGGGCATTTGAGATATCAGTAAATATAGAATTGGGATTTGTAACAGGTGCTACTATAACAGGCACCCAACCCACCTGTGCCAATGGCAATCTATCTACTATTACGAGCAGTGGAGCAAGTGGAAGTGGAACGATTACTTATCAATGGCAAATGAGCACCACTTCCTGTACGAGCGGGTTTAGCGATATAGGGGGTGCTACGAGTAGCAGCTATGATTCATCTACTTTAAGTCAAGAAACCTATTATCGCTTAATTACTAGTTCTTTAGGAGGATGCAATACAGGTTTCTGTAGGGATACAAGTGCCTGTGTTACTTTGACACCTGAAGCTAACTGTGGGCCTAACTGTACGAATCCAGATCTAGTAACAACACCAGACACCATTTGTGTAGATGGAACTGTAGATATAAGTATCCTCGTAACGGATAATGCAAATGTAGGGGGTACGACTGCCTACTATGCAAGCCTAGCAGAGGCTACCACCCAAACCAATGCTTTGGGTACTACCACTGTTGCTCCGATAGTAGATACCAAATACTATGTAAGAGAAGATACGACGGGTTGTTTTGATATTGATAGTGTGATGGTTGTAGTGAATAATATTACCGCTCCTGTCATTAGTGCAAATGCTTCTTACTGTGATGGAGATGATCCGATTGCTTTAACGGCTACTACGGCAGCTAGTGGAAATGGAACACTCTCTTATCAATGGCAATCTAATACCACAGGTTGTACAAGTACCTTTACAGATATAGGAACCGATGGAACGGCTGCTACTTACGATCCGCCTGTACTTGCCAGCACCACTTATTATCGGGTGATTACCACATCTACCTTAGGAACGGAAGCTTGTATGGATACTAGTAATTGTATCACATTGACTGTAAACCTCAACCCAACAGCAACAGCAATAGCCATTTCCCCTACCTGTCCAACATCAGGTACGACCCCTAATAGTGATGGTACTTTGAAACTAATGAGCTTCCCAACAGGAGCTACCTATCAATATAATTCAGGCAATACTTTTATGTCAGGCAGCGCGATGCCAAGTACGCCAGCAAGTATTCCTTCGGATAGTCTATTAGTTAACAATTTGGCGAACCCAAGTAGTGACACAGATTATACGATTCGGGTATATGATAGCAACGGTTGCTTTGTGGATGTAGGGGTAATGCTTACTACAACGGATTGTAGTTGTACCACTCCTATACTAGCCGCCTTAACCAACGATACGATCTGTCAAAGCACTGCCTTTGATACCACTAACCTAGCAACTATGGTCACCAATAGTGTCCCTGTATCCTATCAATGGTATAATGATAATGGAACTGATAATATGACTACAACTGCAATTGCTGGGCAAACAGATTCTGTTTTAATGGTACTACCTACGACCGCAGGTGTGTACCAATATAGAGTAGAAGCAATTAGCACCGTTAATACAGTTTGTTTGGTCAGTCAGACAGTGACCCTTGTCATTCATCCGAATCCTACTGTACTAGTGGCAGATGCCTTAAAATGTACGAGTAATTCTGAAACTATAACAGCCACCCCAAGTGGAGGCACCATCCCTTATGAATACAATTGGTCTGGACCTTATATAAGTGACCCAGGCAATGTGGCCGTTTTTAATACAAGTGTGCCAGGAGAATATATGGTTCTCCTTACTGATGAAAATGGTTGTTCAGCTTCAGATAAGGGCGAATTGGTTTTTCAAACTAAAGTTTGTTTGCCTGTTACTTTTAACATTCGGAGAGGAAGTAGAAATTAATTATTCATTCAACGTACGGACAAGTTTATCAAGATGGTTGACCCTTCTTCGATCTTGTTAGGGTTTCCCTTCAAGGGTCTACTGAAAAAAGGTGTCGGACATTTCGCTTTAAATAAATATTAATGTTTTAATTTCTGGCTGGCAAGCTTTATTATATTGCTTTTTAAAATATTTCCAAACCCTACACAAGATATAATACAAATCCAACCTATTGATTCTAAAAAGCTGGTGAATCATGAAATCAAAATATATACTTTATCTGACCAACTGATATACCACAGGATAACATCAAGCAATTTCAAAATGCTTAAGGGCGGCATTTGCAACCTCTTCTCCCTTTTCTTGCACAAAATGTCCTGTTCCTACTAGCATAG
>CAYOBX010000431.1:0-5540 GCA_964402245.1 uncultured Saprospiraceae bacterium
TTAGATCTGGGTAGTTATAATCACTCATTACATTTCTTTTTCTCTAATCAGTTCTGCCTTTTCCCTATCCACACGAGGTATCAGAATAGCCATGTGCTCTACCATGCGCTTTATTCGTTCCGGGTCGTTTGTATCGTATAGGTTTCTCAAACCATTCTGATGGTCAATCAATACTGCCATAGCGTGGCTTTCATCTGTGATGGGTTTATCCATCACTAATTTATCCAGGATCAACCTATCCCCCACATTTTTATAGGAAGGCTGTCCTATGTCTTGAGATAACAAGGAATCGTAGTCTGCACCATTTAATACTTTACGCACATGCATATCGCTAAGTAATTCACTGGACTCAGAACCTAGCGTTCCTTTTATAAACTCAATAATAAAAACTCCATTTGAGCTTTCAAATTGGTCTATTAATTTGGCCTTTAATTCTTTTCTAGCCGGAGACTCTGTAAGCTTTTCGTCAAATAGCAATACACGGAGTCTATTTTCTATAAGCGTAGAGTCATTCTTGATATGCTCCGAGATAAATGGAGAGACATCTAAATCTTGTCTGACCACAATTTCTTTTCTAGCATCTTTTTGGTAATCCAAGCCTTTCTGTAAATAGTACCAACTAGCAGCTGGACATAGTACTACTATGAATCCAAGTGCTAATATTTTGATTATATTTTTAGTATTGATTTTACTCATGTCTATAAAACAGAGATTTGTAGTTAATGTTGAATCTACCCAATTTTGAATAAAAAAAGCGAAGTCTAAGACTTCGCTTTAGTATTATAAATCATTTGTTGGTAGTTCTTTTATTAAATCTCCCATTTTTTTGGGAGCTTCAATGACTTGAACGTCATTTCTTTGTTTAATTACATTTCGTCTGGTTTTCCATGAATCGCCTTCATTGAAGAAAGCAATTACGGCCCAAACCAAAAGTAAGGTTGGAAGGAGAACAGTCATTCTCAAACCTTTTACTTCTGAACCCATGTGCATAAATTCGTAGACTATGAAATATGCCTTATATAAAGACAATGCTATAAGTGCGAATCCAACCACATATACAGCCCATGATGCATGTTCTAAAAAGCCTAAGAAACCTATATAGCCCTTTCCTGCAAGAGAAAAGAATACTTCTACTAAGGTAACTGCTGCCAATAAAAAGAGTCCTTTATAAACTCCTTTGATTGCATCTTCGTAACTAAGATGTCCCATATTTATTAAGATTAATTTTTTTTTACAATAGATAAAATACCAAAAATACAAACACCCATACCAAATCGACAAAGTGCCAATAAAGACCAATCTTCTCCACCATCTCATAACCATTCTTTCGGTCAACATATAATCCACTTGCTGCGTTGAGCATGATTATTAAAAGAAACATCACTCCAGAAAATACGTGAAAACCATGGAAACCAGTAATAAAGAAGAATAGCGCTCCAAATGACTTTGGACCAAACGATTGTTTACTCATTTCTCCAGGTGTCCCACCAGCTTCAGTGCCTGTTATCTTATAAGGAACTTGATTGTAACTATCCGCTCCTTTATGAATTAAGTAAGAATCTCCTGGCTTAAAAGTATCTCCAGCATTTATTCCATGCCCATCTGATCCAGTATAGACTCCTGATTCTACATGTGTACCAAAAGGATTCGTAGTCACTGTCATGTGCTCCGTACCTATAAGGTTTGACCATTCCCATGCTTGACAGCCCAAGAAACCAGCTCCTCCAATCACAGTTAAAAACATCCAAAATACAACTCCATTCTTGTTCTCTCTATGTCCTTCTTGTACCGCTCTTACCATAGTAACAGAACTAATGATAAGTAGAAACGACATGAAGGTCACGAAGATAAGAGGCAATGGAGTTTCGTGTCCCATTCCCAAATTATCAAAAGGGGCAGTTCTAAATACAAAATCTGGAACTGGCCATGAAGGACTACTAAAACGAATAGCACCGTATGCAATCAAGAAACCTGCAAAAGTAAAGGCATCTGAAAGTAAAAAGTACCACATCATCAGTTTTCCATAGCTGACTTTGAATGGTGCTTCTCCCCCTTCCCAATTTGCTTCATCACTGTGGGCTTCGTGCGCGTGCGCTACTGCGGATGTATCTGTTGCCATTATATAGTGTGTTATTTAAATTATTTTATGCTCTATTGAATATGAAAAAAATCAGCAAATATAGCCATACAAAGTCGACAAAATGCCAATATATCATAGACAATTCAAATCTTAATAAACGCGTTTTGGTTACTCTATGCTGCAAATAAAAAGCATGAAATAAAGCGGTAAGTAAAACTATGACACCACCAAAAACATGCGCAACATGAAGCATCGTCAATACATAAACAAAGTCTGCTGATGGATTCGCCCCAAGAGGTAATCCTATCACATCTTTGATTTCTAACCAACCCCAATACTGGCTTACACAAAAACCGATGGCTAAAAACAAAGTAGCTACTAGAAATAGACGATATAAACTAGTCGCATTCTTTTTAAAAAAAGAATAACTCAAATATATAGTAAGAGAGCTGCCTAAAATACAAGCCGTGCTCCAATAAAACATATTTGGTATTCCAAACTCAACCCAATTTCCCTGAGCTTGTCTAACTATGTAGCCACTAGATAAAGAGGCAAAAAGCATAACTATAGACGCACAAGAAGCATACAAAGCGAACTTCTTTGGATGAATTTTATTTCTTGTTGTATTTTCTTTGAAAGCTAGGTCCATTTTATGACATTTTGAAAATGAATAAAATGAACAAAGCAATCGGCAGATATGCAAAAGAACTAAACATAAGTTTCTTTGCAGATGCAGTATCTACTCTTTTATATAACTCCCAAGAATAAACAGAGTATGCGATAGACAAAACAGTCATCAGCAGTACCCCCATTAAACTAGTGTACCCCAAAAAGTAAAGCGCTCCATACACTGGATATAAAAACATAGAATATACAAAAGATTGAAATCCTATTTCCTCATCTGGAAGCCCACTCTTAGATGGCATCATCTTGTAGCCTGCATTGCTATAATCATCATGCGATAAAAATGCAATCGCCCAAAAATGTGGGAACTGCCAGAAAAACTGAATCGCGAATAATGCAATAGCTAATGGCGTTATTGTTCCTTCCGCAACTACACAGCCTATGCTCATAGGTAATGCACCCGGTATAGCACCCACCAAAACAGAAATAGAAGATATTCTTTTTAATGGCGTGTAAATAAAAGCATACAAAATAAGTGAAGCCGTTCCTAATAGACCAGCCCACACATTTATCAAGCATAGTACTCCTATTCCTATCAATGATAAGAACCCAGCTATCATCACTGCAGTAGACGCAGTCATACGGCCTTGAGGCAGGGGGCGATTCTCTGTCCTTTTCATCAACTTATCATAATCCTTTTCAAGAACTTGATTCAAGGTATTAGCAGCAAAAGTCACTAAGCTTCCACCGATAATAAGAAGGACTATGGCAAGAGGGGCAATGGCATTTGCCCCAATAAAGTATGCCATCACACTACTAAATACCACTAGCATAGTAAGCCGCACTTTAAACAGCGCACCCAAATCTGAAAGCCGCTGTGCGAAACTTAGAGAATCTATATTACTAATATGTGATTTAGTATTTTTCATTTTTATCAATAGAAAGTAATTAGTGTACTTCTTCCTCCCCTTCTTCTAGAGGTTTTATTTGTGTGATAAATTCTTTTCCGTCCTTTCCATAATCATAAGCCCATCTGTGAACCGTTGGAATCTTACCTGGCCAGTTTCCGTGACCCGCTTCGATTGGAGTAGTCCATTCTAAAGTATTCGCTCCCCATGGATTACGAGTCGTCATTTTCTTTCCTTTGAAAATGCTGTAGAAGAAGTTGATCACAAATAATATTTGTAATGCAAAAACTACAATGGCTGCAATCGTTACAAACTGATTCAAAGTGGTAAAGTGACTGAAAGTATCAAAACTATCGAATCTATAATATCTTCTTGGGACACCCGCCATACCTAGGTAATGCAAAGGCCAGAAAATAGCGTATGATCCAATCAATGTACCCCAAAAGTGTATCTTTCCAAGCGTCTCATTCATAAATCTGCTATACATTCTTGGGAACCAGTGGTAGATACCTGCAAACATTCCAAAGAATGCTGCTATACCCATTACAATATGGAAGTGAGCCACAACGAAGTATGTATCGTGCATTTGAATATCAATAGCAGAGTTACCTAAAAAGATACCCGTAAGACCACCAGAAATAAACATGGATACAAACCCAATACTAAATAAACAGGCGGTAGTAAACCGTATGTTTCCTCCATATAAGGTCGTAATCCAGTTAAATACTTTTACGGCTGATGGTACAGCAATAATCAAAGTAAAGATTACAAAGAAGTTAGAAATAAAAGGATTCACACCAGACATAAACATGTGGTGAGCCCATACAATAAAGGATAAAAATCCAATCGCTAATATAGAGTAAACCATGGCCTTATATCCAAAAATAGGCTTTCTTGCATGTACAGATAATACTTCTGAGACAAGCCCCATCGCTGGCAAAATGATTATATATACCTCAGGGTGACCAAGGAACCAGAACAAGTGCTGGTACAGTACTGGACTACCTCCAACGTGATCTAATGCTTGACCTCCAATAAATATTTCACTTAAATAAAAACTAGTTCCTAATCCTCTATCACACATAGTAAGTAATAGACCAGAAACCAATACTGGGAATGATAACAATCCTAAAATCGCTGTCACAAAGAATGCCCAAATGGTTAGTGGTAATCTCCACATGTTCATCCCCTTAGTTCTCAAGTTCAAAACTGTTGTGATGTAATTAATCCCTCCAAGAAGTACTGAAACTACAAAGAAGACCAAACTTACTACCCACATTGTCATACCCCCAGCGGAACCATCAGAAGCTTGGGGCAAAGCACTCAGCGGAGGATAGGCTGTCCATCCCCCCGAAAAGGGACCAGTACTTAAGAACAATGATAAAAACATTATCAATCCCGCTAAAAAGAAGAACCAATACGACATCATGTTCAACATTGGTGAAGCCATATCTCTAGCACCTATTTGCAATGGAATAAGTAGATTACTAAAAGTTCCACTCAGACCTGCTGTAAGTACAAAGAATACAAGTATAGTTCCGTGCATTGTCACTAAAGCATAGTAAAATTCAGGTGCTAATGAACCAATCCCAGCATCATTGATTACAATCCACTTTCCCAATAATGGCTTTATCCATGCCATATTTTCTTCAGGAAAACCTAATTGCAATCTAAAAATGATGGACATACCAGCACCAATAATCGCCCAAAAAATTCCAGTAACCAGGAATTGCTTTGCGATCATTTTGTGATCCATGCTGAAAATGTACTTAGAGAAAAAGCCCGATCTGTATTTATCATCTTCATGATGCTCATGAAAATGATCATCATAGCCCAACTCTTCTATTAAAATATCTTCCGGTGCTAAAACTGACTTAGTTGCCATGAAAAATGTATATTTATTTATTCCAAAATAGGATTAAGTTCTT
>CAYOBX010000432.1:0-5527 GCA_964402245.1 uncultured Saprospiraceae bacterium
GTGTGACCTATAATTTTACAGATATAGAATCTACTTTTACATGCAGACCAGGTCAATTAACTACAGATCCAGATACGATAGGCTTGGTGGAAAGAACTTGGATAGGAACAGATGGCAATGGCAATGTTTCTCTTCCATGTACACAGAATATTTATATTTTAAAGCCACAGATCGTAGCGAGTGATATAATTTGGCCATCAGATACCATATTTTATTGTGGAGATAATTCAGATACTTCACCAGCTACTACTGGTTTTCCAGTTGTAAATATAGGAGGGGATATTATATCATTAGATCAATCTTGTTTCTTCGGTTTAAGCCATCAAGATCAGGTATTCACAACAGATTGTGAAGGATCAAGAAAGATCTTGAGAACATGGACGATATTAGATTGGTGTCACCCTGGTACCGTATTTACGAATGCAACGACACCAAGTGGAGCACAGCTCATTAACTTTGTGGACACGATTGGACCAATAATTACGAATGTACCATTCTTTAATGATATTACAATTACTAATGCTGCACATGAATGCGGAGCATCTCTAACCATTCCATCGATTTCAGTAAGTGACGAATGCTCCAGTGCAGATAACATAAGTGTTAGAGTAGTAGGGCCATCGAATACGATATTTGGAAATGGAGGAATGATGCAAAATATACCATTTGGTACACATGACATAGTTTATATAGCAGAAGATGATTGTGGAAATACATCAACAGAAACGGTTTCTTTAACTGTGATTGATAAAGTATCCCCAACAGTTATTTGTAAGGAGAGTTTAGCAATTTCATTGACACAAGATGGAACAGCATGGGCTTTTGCCTCTGCATTTGATGATGGTAGTCATGATAACTGTGGTATTGATAGCATGCGAATAAGAAGAATGGAGACCTGTTCAGTATCAGCTTTTCCAAATTCAACTGAATGGAGTAACGCCGTATCATTAGAATGTTGCGATATGGGTGCACCAGTAATGATATCTTTAGGGGTCTGGGACAAATCTGGTAACTTTAATAACTGTATGGTTAGTGTACGAGTTATAGATAAGGTGCAACCAACGATTGTATGTCCTCCAGATTTAACAATAGACTGTACAGCTAATTCAGATGATTTATCTGCATTCGGCACTGCATCATTAAGTGGAGGTAATTGTAATACAGCAACCTTAGGGGCAGCTACGGTTACAAGAAATATCAATAATTGTGGAGCAGGAACGATAATCAG
Organism: uncultured Saprospiraceae bacterium; assembly: GCA_964402245.1. Taxonomy (GTDB): domain Bacteria; phylum Bacteroidota; class Bacteroidia; order Chitinophagales; family Saprospiraceae; genus JAFMDF01. The sequence goes on from CAYOBX010000432.1 coordinate 1,229, forward strand.
AACCTGGACTTTAGGAGAGGAGACTTGTTCTCAAACGATAACTATTGAATTGTCACCGACTGCAACGCTACAGGTAGATCCAATTCCAGCAGAAATTTTGGTAAATTGTAATGATGTAGATTTATCTATTTATGATGATGGAAGTGATTTAACTTTTACTGCAGTAGGTTGTCAAACAATAGCTGTAAACTATAATCGAACAGACTTCTTTGGCGAGACAGGATCTTGTAGAAGGATTGTTCGAGAATGGGAAGTTATAGATTGGTGTATCAATCCAAATGCTTTAGTAGATGCAGATGGAGATGGATATAAAGGACCTGGGTACAAAAAGGTTACACAAATAGTAAGAGTATTGGATACAGAAGGACCAGTCATCCACTCGAATAATGAACCTGTAGGAAATGGTCCATTGGTGTTTGATGGTTTTAGTGTGGCACAAACAACTTGTCTAGCAGAGGAAGTCACATTGCCAACCTTCTTTGCATTAGACAATTGCTCAGATGGAGTATTACCAGTAAAAGTATCAGGAGCAATTGGCGACCATATTTTATTGGATGCCACACCTAGTACGCTTACAGATGTACCAGTAGGTACCTATACCTTATTCTATTCAGCAGAGGACGGTTGTGGGAATAGAAGTGTGGTAGAAGTACAAATAGTAGTCATTGACAATTTAGGACCAGCAATATTCTGTGTAGATGAATTAGCTGTGAATTTAGGGGCTTCTAATTCAGGAGCTATGATTGATGTATGGTCATCGGATTTTGCTTGTAAAATAGAAGACTGTAATGCATTAGGAGCTTTGGTGATGGCTTTTCCAGCAAATAATACAGGGGTATTTGGAGCGACACCACCAGCCCATGCAGACTCAAGTGCGATATTTACATGTGCTGATTTAGGTAGAAGAAATGTAGATATTTGGACTAGAGATATTGAAGGTAATTGGAGTATAGTAACAGTAGTCATCACGATACAAGATAATCTAAATTTATGTACAGCAAATTCAGGCAATGGGAATGCTGGCGGTGACAACTCAGGGAACGGAAATACTGATAATGGCAGCACAGGTAATTGTTCTGTATCATTTACGGCAACGCCTGGAGCAGGAGTAATTAATGTTACGATGGCCACAGGTGATTTACCATATACTGTAAGTTGGAGTGGACCAACTACAAGTTTCTATTATGTTATTAGTGGTAACAGCTATACGATTCCTTCTTTAGTATCAGGCGTTTATAATGTGATTGTTACGGATGCAAATGGATGTTATAGCTCTCAGACAATTACAGTAGGAGCAGAAACTCAAGCAGCAATTCGTGGTAATATTCTTAATGAAACTGGTGCATCAGTAGAAAATGTAATCGTGAATTTAGATGGCCAAAATAGAGCCGCCGTGGTGACAGGAGCTACAGGTAACTATGAATTTTCATCAGTGCCAATGCATAATAATTATATCGTCACTCCACAAAAGGAAATGAATCCTTTGAATGGAGTATCTACATTTGATTTGGTATTAATTAGCAAGCATGTTTTGGGAATTCAACAACTAGATACACCATACAAACATATAGCAGCAGATATTAATAAGTCTGGTACTATTACTGCTTTTGATATGGTTCAGTTGAGGCAATTGATTCTAAATATCAATACAGATTTCCCTAACAATGATTCTTGGAGATTCGTTGATGCGAACTACCAATTCACAAGCAATACTCCTGAAAACGAATCATTTGCAGAGATTGCATCAATTAATGATTTGTCTGCGGATAGAGTTGCCCATTTTGTAGCCGTGAAGATAGGAGATGTTAGTGGCAATGCATCTACCAATACACTTGCATCTAGTGAATCTAGGAATAAGAATGGAGCAATGATATTTAATGTGGAAGATCAAATATTTGAGAGCGGAGAATTGATTGAAGTTGCATTTAATTTGAATGATTTAGATCAAATACTTGGATATCAGTTTACCTTAGATATTGATCCTGCAGTTGCAAAAATTGTAGAATTGAAAGAAGGGGTATCTAAAGAAGCCAATTTTGGCTTAATGAACATAGACAGAGGCCAACTTACTACTAGTTGGAATAACGATGTTATTAGTAAAGAAGGCAGAATATTTACTTTAGTACTGCAATCAAATCAGGCAGGTAGATTGAGTGAAATTATTCAATTGAATTCTGATTTGACCGCTAAAGAAGCCTACGGCTATGCTGGAGAATTGATGGATGTATCCCTTAGTTTTAGTGCAGAAGAAAAAGCTTTTAAGCTTTATCAAAATACACCAAATCCATTTAAGGAGGCAACCACTATCTCATTCGACTTGCCATCCGCTACCAATGTACAGTTAACGATCTTTGATATATCTGGAAAATTAATGAAATCTATTAATGGTGAATTTAATAAAGGATATAACGAAATACAAATTAACAAATCAGAATTAAGAGAGAATGGTATTTACTTCTACAACTTAGAGACTCCAAGTCATGTTGCTAAGAAGCGAATGATTTTGATTGATTAATTTCAAAAACTAATAATCTTTTAAAAGTATGGTCTTTTAAAATACCTTTAACTAGAATAGGCCCTCTTAGATTTTATCTAAGAGGGCTTTTTTATTATTTACTATTTCTAATACCATTTTCTTTCATATAATATCCCTTTATCAATTCATCCATAGTTGCTGCTCGAATGGACAAAACAGCACCTTTAAAATGAAGGGCCTTATCTACCATAGCATGATTAAAATCTACTTGAATATATTCGGGAGTAATATCAATAATTTTTCCATTGTGGTTTAATCCTTCATCGTCCATTAAATTCACGAGATTCCCAATTTGGATGTAGTCATTTGGTACATCACTAGCCCGCTTGAAATCTTTCGGATCTATTTTTAAAATATTTAATGCGTTCGATCGTCCATAGGCTTGCTCAATAGATAAAATGAATTCAAAGCTATCATCTTCTCGAAGACCTTGTAAATTTTCTTCAAAACTTGGAAGCAGTTTTCCTGTGCCAAAAAGAAAGGTGAAAGGGTAATTGGCATCCATCCGCTCGAGTAATTCGCCACTACTATTTGTATCTCTAAGCTCATAGACTATAGTAGCAACTCTTTGTGCCTCAATTAATAGTTTCATGTAGAAGAAACAGAATAGAGAGGATTTTGTTTGTTAAAATTATTTCAATTTGTCCCTTTTATTAAAAGCAAGGGCTTATCTTCATGGACTGATTAAAGTAAAGCATAGAAATTTTGCTGATTAAAAAGACAAGCTAATATAGGAATAGAATGATTGAACAACTTTTAAGAATTAGAGCGGAACGTCCATTAAAAAAATATCAGACTACAAAGGATTGGGCATCAGATTATTATAAGGTGACTGTAGATAATACACCTATTGATAAGGCCATTATAGGCGGTTTCTTATGCGAGCAATTTAGCTTTGCTTTTTTATCTGGGTATCAAGCTGCACTTGAACAAATGTTTCCTACTATTGCTCCTAATGAACTCAAAGCCTTATGTGTAAGTGAGGCAAAAGGAGGACACCCTAAATCAATTGAAACAATATTAAAGCATCAACAAATAACGGGAGTAAAAACATATGTGACCGCTGGAACAGAAGTAGAACATTTGTTAGTATTATGTAAAACAGAAGAAATCATTAATGATAGACCCATACTCAAAATAGTACATCTACCTATAGGGGCGGAGGGTATAGAATTGACGAACTTTGAGTTATCTTTTATGAAAGATATAAAGCATGGTAAATTAGTAATGAATGCAACTACCATAACAAGCGATCAAATTTTGGATGGAGATGGGTTCAGTCAATATACTAAACCATTTAGAACCTTGGAAGATATTTGTCTAGGCGTGGCGTATCAAGCCATGTTATTAAGGCAGGCTATTGATAATAATTGGGAAGACAAATTACGGGATCAATTATTATTAAATATTTATACCTTAAAGAACTTGCTTGATTTACCTCTACTAAATAACGAAACCCATCTATTACTAGCTGCTGTAGACCATAATTTTGAAGCTGTTTTACCTGCTATAAATAAACACATTTCTGAAAATACGGAAGAACATTTTAGGATGGATTGGGAAGCGAATAAAAAAATACTTACCCTAGGTGAAAAAACTAAAGGAGCTCGTTTATCAAAAGCTAGACGTTCGATATTTTCTTTTTCAGGTTAAAATGGTTGCTCTATATGTAGCTTGAATATAGTTTTTTAGAGGTAGTGATTTTGCTAGGTTTTTTTATAAAAAAAACTTAGCAAAATCACTACCTCTAAAGAAAAATAGTA
>CAYOBX010000433.1:0-5526 GCA_964402245.1 uncultured Saprospiraceae bacterium
GATTATTGGATTGATAGGATACTATAGACAGCTTTGACAAGTGCCACTTATGATCTAGAACATATCTAATAAGGTAACCGTGTCTTCCGTGAATTTTTACTCGCTGGCGCAATAGCTATGCCTTGTGCCATAGTAAAAAGAAGATTTCTTTAAAAAAACCTTATATGCCAACAAATCAAGATATCCTTTGCATAGTACCACTTATGACTAGAACATATCTAATACAGCATCCTACCCATCAAATAATCTTATAAATCCTAGTCCGTTTTAATGCCGCTTCCGCTTATTATTTTTATAATCCATAAAGACAAATTCGCCCAAGCCACTCAAGCCACTAAAGAAAGCCTTGCCATTATTCGTTTTAGTAAATTGCTCCACAAAATTAACCAGATAAGGATCTCTAGCAATCATAAAAGTTGTTACAGGAATATCCAATTTACGACAGCGACCTGCCAAGTTTAATGTTCGATTAATAATCGTTCGATCTAATCCAAAACTATTCTTATAGTATTTTTTTCCTTTTTTGATACAGGTTGGCTTACCGTCCGTAATCATAAAAATCTGCTTATTAGGATTTCTACGCCGACGTAATAAATCCATCGCTAATTCCAAACCCGCTACCGTATTCGTATGATAAGGACCAACCTCTAAATAAGGCAAATCTTTTACCTCTATCGGCCAGGCATCATTTCCAAAAACAAGAATATCCAAAGTATCTTTTGGATAACGAGTAGTAATCAATTCCGCCAATGCCATCGCTACCTTCTTAGCAGGGGTAATTCGGTCTTCCCCATATAAAATCATAGAGTGGGAAATGTCAATCATTAACACCGTACTCATCTGACTTTGATAGAAAGATTCTTGTACCTCCAAGTCATCATTCGTTAATTTGAAATCGTCTATACCATGATTAATTTGAGCATTTTTCAAAGATTCTGAAATGGCCAAATTATCTAAGCTATCACCAAATTCATAAGGGCGTAGTTCCGAAGTCGTTTCATCTCCACGTCCTGTATATCGAGTACTATGCTTCCCTCTCTTTGCTTTTTTCAATTGCCCAAAAATATCTTCCAATGCTTTCTGTCTCAATTGGACTTCCATCTTCTTAGAAGGCTTAAATTGTCCACCTTGCCCATCCCTTGGATCTTGTTTAATAAAACCTTTGTCAATTAACTCTTGAATAAAATCTGCCATTCCATAGTCATCCGTTGTCAATTCATATTCTCTATCCAGTTTGGTCAACCAAGATAGTGCTTCACTTACATCTCCTGATGTGTGAATCAACAGTTCTTTCAATAAATTTAATAGCTTATCAAAAGTAGATCCTTCTTGGTTTGGTACGTATTCTGAAAATTGAAAACCGATCATAGGAAGTAATATTAGTATTAAGTTCAAGCGCAAGTATTAAGTTCAAGTTCAAAACGTGGCCCTAGCTAGGCGCACCTAGTGTCAACATCATGTGTTGAACTTGATTCTTGAACTTGTGCTTAATAAGAATTATTTCGATATATAACACTATCCAACAGGAATAGTTGCTATCCATTCCTTGATTCTTGCTACTAAAGGTACGTTGTTTTTTACCCAATTGAAATAATTTAAAGGCTTGCCGACCATCTCTTTTGCTAATTCATAAGTAGTTGTGGGGTTTTCGGGGTGAAATTTTTGATATAAATTTCTTATTGCGGCATTTGGTGCCATCCAGTCTCTTTCTATAATAGCCGCAAGAATAGGAATACTTAATCCCACCGTTTCTTTATCCTTTAGGGAGACCGTCAATTGTTCCATATCAATTTCTTTTTCCCAAATATAATATTTGTTGGCATAAACTAGGTTAGATTAAAAACACTCCTTTACTTCTTCTAATTCTATTATTAAATTTAAAATCTATTATTTATATTCACCTTTCTATTAAAACAAAGAAAACTCCGCTTTATGAGAAAGTTAGCTTTCCTACTTCTAGCCATTGCCTTCACTTGGTCTAGTTGTAATATTCTATTTCCAGCCAAAAGAGATATTAATGTCTTAGTGTTTTCAAAAACAGAAAGCTTTAGACATGCCTCTATTCCTAATGGCATAAAAGCAATTACAGCTATGGGGATAGAACATGAATTCACAGTTGATACAACAGAGGATGCTTCTATTTTTAAAGAAGAGACTTTAAAAAAATACAATGTTGTTGTATTTCTACACACAACAGGAGATGTGTTAAATGAAGCACAACAATTGGAATTTAATCGCTGGATACAATCTGGTGGTGGCTTTGTCGGTATACATGCCGCAGCGGATACAGAATATGACTGGCCGTGGTATGGAGAATTGGTAGGTGCTTATTTCAATGGACATCCAAATGATCCAAATGTTCGAGATGCGATAATTCGTCGAATAGATAAAGAACATGAATCTTCTTCTATGTTACCTGACGACTGGGCTTGTAAAGATGAATGGTATAATTATAGAAATCTAAATCCCAATGTAACAGTCTTATTAAATTTAGATGAATCTACCTATGAGGGCGGAACTAATGGAGAAGAACATCCGATTGCTTGGTATCATGAATTTGATGGCGGTCGATCTTGGTATACTGGATTAGGACATACGGAAGAAAGTTTTGAAGACCCATTATATTTAGATCATTTATGGGGTGGCATCAGCTATGCTGCGGGGGCAGGCGTGCCTGTTGATTACAATAGATCAACGGTAGCACCAGAAGAAAACCGTTTTGTCAAAGAGGTACTAGCAGATAATTTATTTGAGCCAACAGAATTAGAATTATTACCGAATGGGGATCTTTTGTTTACGCAAAGAAGAGGAGAGTTAGTCTTATATGAGGCAGACTTAGAAGATACAAGAATTGTCCATAAATTAGATGTACATACGGGACATGAAGATGGACTAATGGGGATTGCCTTAGACCCAAATTTTAAAGAAAACAATTGGATTTATTTATATTATTCTCCTGCGGGAGAAGAGGCTAAGCAAAAACTTTCTCGTTTTGAATATAAAAATGGGGTCTTAGATACCCTTTCAGAAATAGTTGTTTTAGAAGTAAAAACCCAAAGGCAAGAATGTTGTCATACGGGTGGTTCTATAGAATTTGGTCCTGATGGGCTTTTGTTTTTATCGACAGGAGACAATACCAATCCATTTAATTCAGATGGTTTCTCGCCTAGTGATGAGCAAGACGATAGAGCGCCATGGGATGCGCAAGGTTCCTCTGCCAATGCAAATGATTTAAGAGGGAAAGTTCTACGAATAAAACCATTAGTTGATGGGACTTACGATATTCCTGAAGGGAATTTATTTCCAGAAGGCACTCCTGATACTCGTCCAGAAATATATGTAATGGGTTGTAGAAATCCTTATAGAATTGCAATAGATCAACGAACCAAGTATTTGTATTGGGGAGATGTCGGTCCTGATGCAGGAAAGGATAGTTTAGGTCGTGGGCCAAGAGGATATGATGAAGTGAACCAAGCTAGACAAGCTGGCTTTTTTGGCTGGCCTTATTTTATTGGTAACAACTATGCTTACAATAAATATGATTTTGAAGCGAAAAAATCATCTGATCCAAGAAATCCAAAAGCACCTAAAAACTCCTCTCCTAATAATACAGGTATTGAAATTTTACCTCCTGCAAACCCTGCCTATATATGGTATCCATATGCAGAATCCCCTGATTTTCCATTAGTAGGAGATGGTGGCCGAAATGCGATGGCAGCAGGGGTTTATTATTATGATGATTATAAGGAAACAGATAAACGATACCCTTCTTATTATGATGGAAAATTATTTACTTATGATTGGATGAGAGGATGGTTTATGGCTATCACCATGAATGAAGAAGGAGATCTGAAAAAGATGGAACGCTTTCTACCAAGCATGAAATTTAATAATCCAATGGATGTTTTATGGAGTCCAGACGGAGATGTATATATGTTAGAATATGGTACGTTATGGTTTGAACAAAACCCAGATGCTCGTTTGGTTCATTTAAAATATATAGCAGGTAATAGAGCACCTGCTGCGAAAATAGAAACAGAAGTGATTGCAGGAGCTGCTCCTTTAGCAATCAACTTTAAAGGCGGATCATCTAAAGACCCAGATGGGGATGAAATTACTTATGAATGGTCTTTTGATTCAGAGGAAGTTCAATCTACTGCTGCTGACCCTAGCTATACATTTGATCAACCAGGAGAATATGAAGTACAATTAACGACAACTGATGTAGCAGGAGAAACCACTACGGTAAAACAAACCATTCTAGTCGGTAATGATGTGCCAACAGTCGATTGGAAAATCGCTGGAAATACTTCTTTCTTCTCCGATAATCAAGTAATCAATTATGAAATATTGGTAGCAGATAAAGAAGATGGAAAAATAGGTAGTGGCATTGATCCAAATCGCATTAATGTATCCATTGATTATTTAGAAAGAGGAAGCGACATTACAGAAATTGCACAAGGGCATCAAACTATGTTAGAGGCTTCTAATTTTTTCTTAGGTAAGAAATTAATGGACAATTCCGATTGTGTCACCTGTCATCAGTTAGAGAAAAAATCTATAGGTCCGTCCTATAAAGATATTGCTTTAAAATACAAGACGGATCAAAAAGCATTGGATTATTTAGCTGGTAGAATCATCAATGGTGGTGGTGGCATTTGGGGCGATCAAGCGATGGCTGCTCATCCACAATTAACCCAAAATGAATCCAAACAGATGGTTCGATATATTCTTTCTTTAGAGGGCTGGCAAGGAGAGCAAAAAGGCTTGCCTTATAAAGGGGCTTATGTTTTAAAAGATCATATTGGCAAAGAGGCTGGTGGGGTGTATATGATGACGGCTTCTTATACCGATAAAGGTGGGCAAGTGATCGGCCCATTGACGGCTAGAAAACTAATTCAACTTCGCTCTCCAAAAATGCCCGCTGTAAATTATACGACGATAGAGAAAGCGGCAAAAATGAAATTAGAACCTGGGCAAGTGCCGGGTGTAGAAGAAGAATTAAACTTTATAATTGGTAATAAAAACGGCTATGTTTCTTATAAAGATATTGGCTTGGCAGGTGTTACTTCTATAGATTTGACGATTATGCAAGCTGCAGCCTATTTTGGTGGTGGTGCAATTGAATTGAGAATAGATGCTCCTGATGGACCTGTTATTGGCACAACGGAAGTTGTACAAGGCTTAACAGATATGGGGGCTGATGTGCTAAATGTTGCTATTGAAAAAACGGAGGGTGCTCATGATTTGTATGTGTTCTTTGATTCTAAAGGAGAGGATAAACCCGTTTGTACTCTGCTTACTTTAGAGTTTAAGATTGGGGAGGTGCAATAATTGCGACAACTCTTAGGCAAAGGTGCGGAGATGCAGAGTTATTTCATTTATAACTCAGCATCTCTGCACCTCAACATTCAATACCAATCTACCGATACCAAGCTGGATTACTAGCAATAACTTTCTCGTAAATAGGACATTCCTTTCCGTGCGCTCCAGATAAATATCCTGAACTCATCAGGAATTCATTCG
>CAYOBX010000434.1:0-5526 GCA_964402245.1 uncultured Saprospiraceae bacterium
CTTCTAAGAAAAAAGATAAGAATGAATAAAACACCAAACGGTCTACCAATAAAATTGGATTCCATACATGATGCGATTGAAGCAATTAAAAATGGAGAAGTCATTATTGTTGTGGATGATGAAGATCGAGAAAATGAAGGAGACTTCGTTTGTGCAGCATCCTGTGTGACACCTGAGATTATCAATTTCATGGCCACACATGGTAGAGGTTTGATTTGTACCCCCATAGAGGAGGAAAGAGCAGAAGAATTACAGTTAAATATGATGGTGAACAGTAATACGGCTTTGCATGAGACGGCCTTTACTGTTTCAATAGATCTGATAGGGCAGGGGTGTTCTACTGGAATTTCTGCTTATGATCGATCAACAGGGATTAAGGCAATGGTAGATCCCAATATCAAAGCTAGTGATTTTGCTCGGCCAGGGCATATTTTCCCGCTAAAGGCTAAGGCAGGTGGCGTTTTACGTAGATTAGGACATACGGAAGCGGCTGTTGATTTGGCTAAAATGGCAGGATTTTATCCTGCAGGGGTATTAGTGGAAATCTTGAATGAGGATGGTACTATGGCAAGATTACCTCAACTAGTAGACCTTGCACATCAACATAATTTAAAAATTATTTCTATTGATGATTTGGTGGCCTATAGAATGAATGCAGAGCGTTTGGTAGAACATGTTTCTACTACCAAGGTGGATACCCGCTATGGAGAATTTGACTTTGTGACTTTTAAACAGAAAACAACAGGCGATGTCCATTTAGCCATCAAAAAGGGAGATTGGAAAGCTGATGAGCCTGTATTGGTAAGAGTTCATTCTGTAGATCGATTAACAGAAATGTTTAATCTTGCTTTAGCTAAAGAGCCTGCTACTGTGGAAAAGACCCTTCACCTAATTGCGGAAGAAGGTCAAGGAGTTTTGATATTGATGCGTCATTCTGAAAAAGAAACAAATGTATTGGAGTTGGTAAAAAATTTAGGAAAAACAGAACCAGAAATTTCACTAAAAAAAGAACGAGAAGGATTGAATAGAAAGGATTATGGAACAGGTGCTCAAATACTTAGAGATTTAGGTATTTCTAAAATTCGCCTAATGACGAATAATCCTGACAAGAAATTGGGTTTAAGTGGTTATGGATTAGAGGTAGTGGAGAATGTTGGGTTGTGAGTTAGTATTTATAGCCTATGAAAATAATAGCCAAGTAGCCAAACGTGTATTTAGAAGCTAAAAGCTAATGGCTGATAGCTAAAAGCTAAATGTATAAATGAAAAAAAGGATAAAAGAACTAGCCAAAGAATATCACGAAGAGATCATAGCAATCAGAAGACATTTACATCAGCACCCTGAATTGTCCTTTGAAGAAGTAAAAACAGGGAAGTTCATTGCTAAGAAATTAAAGGAATACAAAATTCCACATAAGCATGGAATTGCCGATAATGGGGTAGTGGGATTGATAAAAGGAAAGAATCCTTCTAAGAAAATAATTGCTTTAAGAGGAGACATTGATGCCTTGCCTATTACGGAAGCAAATGATGTTCCTTATAAATCAAAAAATGAGGGCGTGATGCATGCATGTGGACATGATGTACATACCTCTTCTTTATTAGGTACTGCCAAGATATTAAATACCTTAAAGGATCAATTTGAAGGCACTATAAAACTTATTTTTCAACCAGGAGAAGAGAAACTCCCAGGAGGTGCTTCCATCATGATTAAAGAAGGAGTATTAAAAAATCCAGCACCTTCTAGTATCTTTGGGCAGCACGTGCATCCACCATTGGAGGCTGGTACTATAGGGATAAGACCGGGTAAATACATGGCCTCTACCGATGAAATTTATTTCACGGTTACTGGTAAAGGGGGGCATGGAGCACTACCTCAAAACTGTATAGATCCAATAGTGGTAGTATCCAACATTATAGTTTCTCTTCAGCAAATTGTTAGTAGAGGAGCCAATCCTACCATCCCAACTGTATTAACCTTTGGAAAAATCAATTCTACAGGAGGGGCAACTAATGTTATTCCAGATGAAGTAAAAGTGCAAGGCACCTTTCGTACGATGAATGAACAATGGCGGAAGCAAGCTCATAAGAAAATGAAGAAGATGGCGGAAGGTATTGCTAAATCAATGGACGCTAAATGTACCTTTGATATTGTAAAAGGATATCCCTTCTTAGTCAATAATGAAGACCTTACTTTAAGAGCTAAAAAAAGAGCGCAAGAGTATCTTGGAAAATCTAAAGTGATAGACCTACCTATTAGAATGACGGCGGAAGACTTTTCGTATTATTCCCAAGAAATGCCTGCTTGTTTTTATAGATTGGGTACAGGTAATAAGAAAAAGGGAATCACTTCTAATATTCATACTAATACCTTTGATGTTGATGAAAGTGCTTTGGAATTGAGTATGGGCTTGATGGCTTGGTTTGCGTTGAAGGAATTGGAGGGGGATTATTAAAATTATTTCCATAAGTAGAAGGACTGAAGGAAATAGGGATTGAAGAATAGCTTTTCAATTAGAACTTAACAGCTCTGGGGTAGGAGGTGCAAAGTAAAGATTAATTTCAAAAGAGAGTAAAGAGAAATTTTGAAATAGATAGCTTAATGGCTAGGTTATTCTACTGCTAGAAAAGCATCAAACAATGAGGCCATTTAGCTATCTTATACAAAAGTAGATTTAAGACGCAGGAGGTATTCTCAATACCTGTCCTGGATAGATTTTATCAGGATGCGATAACATTGGCTTATTGGCCTCAAAAATAGCATTGTATGCCATGGCATTACCATATTGACTTTTAGCAATTTTAGACAATGAATCTCCACTCTGTACCGTGTAAAATACTGCTTCTGGTTCTGGATTAGTCACTTCTAAACGATCATCTACAGATGATACTCCAGCTACATTCCCTAATGCTAATATCACTTTTTCTCGGTCTGCATTGGTAAGCGTATTACCTGAGACGATTACCTGTTGCCCTAGATCAATATCTAGATTGTCAACTGGTAAGCCCAGTTTATTGATTTCTAATTTTAGTGCTTCAGAGCGACTAAGGACTACTGCCTCTTCCTTTTTAACTTCCTCTTTGGATAAGAAGGATGGTAATATTTTAGAACCTGCGTTCTTAATAAATGAAAATAAACCCATGTAATTGGTATAAAATTAATTATGATAAATGTTTCAAAGTAGTTATGCCTTATTGTTTTTGTCTCCGTTAAGATACTCATTACTTAGGTTTTTAGTTTTACAATGCATTATATTTCTTATAATATTAATCAAGTAATAATTCATTTTAAATATTATTTTACTCATTTGTTAAAATATTTTTATTTTATTATTGACTTTTATCAGCAAACAATTGCTGTATAGATTGCATAGGGATGGGATGCACAGAAGCAGCGTAAATTGTAAGTTTATTTTTAACCCATCCCATAGTAGAGTAGTGGTAGTTATATTGGGTATCCTAAGTTCAGACACTTTGTAGTCGAGCTAGTACTATTACTTGAACTTGACGTGCGATCTGATGGCTTTCCGCCATCTAACCGCTTGATTAATTTATAATTCCTATGTGTTTTTTTACCAAAACACACAATTATTCTTATGTTGTGCTCATGCGATTAAAAGTAAAGAATATACAAGGAAATATAAGATTGACAGACTACTGCGCCAAAAATTTTCCAATTCTAGGTAGTCGTTCTGCGGCGAAAAAGGCGATTAATGCTGGGCGTATATTTTTAAACCATAGACGTTCTTTTGAAGCCGACATGGTGAACAACGGAGATATTATTGTTTTAAAAAAACCTAAAGAGAAGCAGAGAAAGATTGGGAAAATAGCTGTACCTATTGAAATAATTTTTGAAGATGACTACCTAATAATTGCCAATAAACCTGCGGGTATTGCTGTAAATGGCAATAGAAAGAAAACCTTAGAAAATATAGTAGCTACTGTTGTTAAGAGAAGTAATCAAAAAGATGCTTTACCGAAACCAGTAGCTGCGCACAGGATTGATGTACCTACAAAAGGGCTCGTAATTCTAGCTAAAACTAAATCTGCATTAATTAATATCAATAAAGCTTTTCAAAACAACCAGATTCATAAAACCTATGTGGCAGTCGTGCATGGAGATTTGAGAGGGGAGGGGCGTATAGAAACGCCTATTAATGGTAAAAGTGCTATTACTTTATATAAGAACTTATCTACTGTGCCGTCAAAGATATTTGGGTATTTGTCTTTGCTTCAATTGAAATTAATTACGGGTAGAACGCATCAATTGCGAATACATTTAAAAGAAACAGGACATCTAATAGTAGGAGATAAACAATACGTAGATCAGCAAAGAACGATATTAGGAAAAGGTTTATTTCTATGTTCTTGTGAATTATCACTAAAACATCCGATAACTCAAAGATTATTGGAGATCAAAATAAATCCACCTAATCGTTTTAATCGATTATTAGATAGAGAAAGAACCAGATTTAATAAGGAATAATGGAAGGAAGATTTTGAAAGTAGGGAGCCTGAGAGGCTCCCTTAACCCCAAAAAACCAAATGAAAACAATTTCTTATATAGTATAAAATACTTAGTTTCTAATTGATGAGTGCAAAGTAAAACAAATTCTTAATATTCTCATAAATTTTTTCAATTTTTTTATAAAAACATGATGTTTTATTCATTAAAGTTGATAGAAGACATATTCTTACTTTTTTTTAAGAAATTTTAGTGGCTTTTGTGATTGATTTATCTATTTATTCTCTAGATTTTTTGACAAGTTTATCAAACCAGTTGAGGCGAAAAAAAAGATTCTTCTAAAAATCAAGTAATATGTAAATATACTCAAGGATTTAGACTATGTTTTAAAGATACCACAAACTAAATCATATGAGCAAAATCCAGAAAAAGTGGAAGAATGGAAAATAGAAAAGATTCCAGAAATAAAAAAAAGGCTGTAAAGCGTAATGCGCTGATTTTCTTCGTAGATGAATCAAGTGTGTCATAAAATTGCGGTTATTATATAAACTAACCGCAGAGGACAGCGCTTGCTGAATCGCCGATTGACCTTTTTGAAACGCTTGGAAATACATAACTAAATCGCCCACGGTAATCATACCTTGAAAAGTACGGTAGGCAATAAAGCCAAAGGTGAAGGCAATGGCAAGGGCTTCTCCGCCTTGTGCTAAAAAGCCCGACAAGGCTTTCTGCTTGCCTATCTTAAACTTTTCCTTAAATAACAGCTTCCTAACCTTTATAAATGAGGCTTTCAAAGCAGCACCAAAATCAAATACCCTTACTTCTTTGGCATAAGTATCTGTAGTGAGAATGGTATTTAAATAAGAGGCCTCTCGTTCCAAGCTAATTCTCTTTCGTTCCCATTCGTATATTTTTTTTGAAAAAAACCATTTGACTGCTGCTAAGGGTAGTGCAAAGAATAGCAGAATAAACGCAATAGACCAATGAAGAAAAAATAATAGACCTGCTAAGTGAGAGCGTCAAAATAAAATGATCCATAACTATGGAAGTAAGGTATAAGAA
>CAYOBX010000435.1:0-5502 GCA_964402245.1 uncultured Saprospiraceae bacterium
AATATTTGGGCAACTTGGTGTGGTCCCTGTATTATTGAATATCCAGAATTTATAGCCCTTCAAAGAATGTTTGGTGCTAGAGATTTTGAGTTTGTTTCTATCTCTGCTGATAATCCCAAACAAGAAGCTAAAGTGCTTAAATTTTTAGAACAAAAAGATTCTGCTGTTCCAAATTATCTGTTTGCGAAAGATGATAAATATGCATTAATTGAAGCGATTGATAAAGACTGGAATGGCGCATTACCTTATACGATATTGATCGAACCTAATGGAAAGATCGTTTGGAAACATCAAGGAGAAGTAGATTTTTATGACCTTAAAAAGGTTATTGTGGAGCATGACTTGATTGGCCGTTATTTTTAGTGGACGGTGGACGGATAGCTTTATACGATTTTTATGGATGAACCTGCTATCGCAAAGACTATTGCCTTGTACTTAATATCTATAAATGTTTAAATCATGGTGATTTTAAAAATCACCATGATTTTGATATTATAACAAAACCATCCCAAAATAAAAATTGCTTCCTTGAATGATTAGCGCAGTGAATATGTTGAGAAACAGATTTCTGAGAATCGTCCTAATAACAACTGTATTATTGTTACTGCCTTTAATTGCCATGCAATTTACGAATGAAGTCAATTGGGGCATAATGGATTTTTTACTAGGTGGCTTTTTGTTATTTTGTCTAGGGGTTTCTTTAGATACTATAATAAGAAAAGTTTCCAAATCTAAATATCAAATTGGATTATCTATAATTTTATTAATCCTGTTTTTGTTAGTTTGGGCAGAATTAGCAGTGGGAATATTTGGGACACCGTTTAGTGGAAACTAGTATTAAAGAGAAATCATATACATCACCACAAAAATCACTACAACATGAATTATAGAAAGCTAGGAAAGACTGGATTGCAAGTTTCAGAAATAAGTTTAGGAACCTGGCAAGTTGGAGGGAAATGGGGTAGTGGATTCGATCAAAAGAATGCAGAACACATACTCAATGAAGCAGTGGATGCCGGTATCAATTTTATTGATACGGCAGACGTTTATGAAAATAGAAAAAGTGAACGAGCAGTTGGTAATTTAATTCGATCTCGAAAAGAGAAAATTTATATTGCCACTAAATGCGGAAGGTTTATCAATCCACATATCAATGAAAGATATAAACCAAAAGTACTTCGGAAGTATGTAGAACGAAGTTTGAAAAATACAGGGCTAGATCGCATAGATTTGGTTCAATTACATTGTCCGCCTACGAAGGTATATTATCGACAAGAGATTTTTGAGGAATTCGAAAAGCTAAAGGAAGAAGGGAAAATTGCCAATTTAGGAGTAAGTGTTGAGAAAGTAGAAGAAGCATTAAAGGCTATAGAATTCCCCAACGTAACTACCGTTCAAATCATTTTCAATATGTTTAGGCATCGTCCTGCGGAATTGTTTTTTCAGGAAGCCAAAAAACGAAATGTTGGAATTATAGCAAGGGTTCCTTTAGCTAGTGGATTGTTAACAGGAAAATTTAATTCAAAGTCTACTTTCTCAAAAGAAGATCATCGAAAGTTTAATCGGAAAGGAGCAGCTTTTGATCAGGGAGAGACATTTTCCGGTGTAGAGTATAATCTTGGTTTGGAAGCAGTAGAACGATTGAAGTCTGTATTTCCAAAGAAATTTAATTTAGTACAGATTGCTTTAAAATGGGTATTGATGTTTGAGGAAGTAAGTTGTGTTATACCTGGGGTATCTAAAGTAGAGCAATTATCTTCTAATTTGGCAGCACTGAATATTCGGAATCTTTCAAAGAAAGAAATGAATGCGGTTGAGCGAGTTTATAGAGAAATGGTTCGCCCTTCTGTTCATCATCGTTGGTAGAGAGAAAGAGAGCTAATTAACTTAGTATGATGTTGAGTAATTGAACATGGAGACACTGAGCACACAGAGTTTTCATTCTCTGTGTGCTCTGTGCCTCCGTGTTCTAATTTAAACACTCTAATTCTGCTGCCAAATAATTGCTTCTCGCTTCTCCACATTAGCCTCCACCTCTTCTCTTTCATACCATACAGGACGCAATTGTTTTTTAGAAAATAGCTCTAATTGATCGCCAATATGTGGGTTGCCTTTTTGAGTTGCATTGCCATAGGTTAATAAAGCTTTTGCTTTAGGACGATCCCCAAATTCAATAATGGCTACATAAGTTTCACCAGCAACGGCTCGACTCTTTAAACTTTCAGCGGTACCAGGTTTGCCTTGTGGCTGATAGTAGACCGTTCGGAATTGACCTAACCAGCCATAGCCACCATTACCAGCAATATCTTTATCTCCGAAACTAAGTCTATTGACATTTCCCCAAGGTACATTCAATTGACCATAGCCGAACTTTATTTCAGTAGCGGCTACTTGTAATGCTTGCAATGCTGCGGCACTATCTTTTAAACCATCAGGAGTATTTGCAGGATTTTGCAAAGACCACTCTTCCGCAAAAAAGCTTTGACTATTAGGGTCGCCACCTGACATTTTTAGATGCCAATTAGCAAACAATAATGCTGCTTCAGAATCTGGTTCGCTTTTGCCATCCCAAGTTTTCAATAAGGCAAATGCCTCTTTTTGTATATCGCTTGATTCGTCTGACTCTAAAGCTAATAAATCATCTAGTAGGCGAGTAGCAATTTCCATTTTAGTATCATGCTTGTATTGCTCAAATTCTTCAAAAGAGATTTTTTCGTCCGCTAGCATAATTTGTGCAGACCGTTGCGGTCGAAAGCCCATTTCCACAGGAGCCATATAAGCAGGGTAATCCGTTGGATTTAACTCTGTCGGGATGGTACAAGTATAAGGTGGATCATTGGCATTTTGTAACCAACCAGATTTTGGATTTAATAACTTAGGTAATTCCTCATAAGTGTGGTAGGTGTTCCATAGATATTTAGAGTCGTCTCCTGGTACAATGCCCGACCAAAAATCCCAATCTCCTTCTGGTCTTTTGGGGATATAGCCACCGAAGTGGTAAAAAATATTTCCTACTTTATCCGCATACATCACGTTGAACATTGGTAGATCATTTTTAGCTAGAACCGCTTGGAATTCTTCTAAAGATTTGGCTTCGCCCATTTTTTTCCATTGTTCCAACATATGCCCAGGATCTTCCAATCTCGCCAAGCGTAAGGCAATCGCTTCTTTTTTACCCATATTCACTATAGGCCCATGAACAGATTGCAAAGTTTGGAAAGCTTCTGTTTTTAAACTACCATCTTCTTGTAAAATGTCTATGTTATAACTAGAAGAAGTAAATGATTTTTGTTCCCCATCTAAAGTATAGCCATCCCCATCTAAAGTTAGTTTATACAAATCGGCAGCATCTAAGGTATTCACAGTATGAGTCCATCCTAAATGTTCATTAAAAGCAATTCCAATAGTAGGCATTCCAACTAAGGTAGAGCCATAGATGCTATAGTCGTCGGTCGTTAACTGTACTTCATAAAATAACCAAAGGTCATCATATCGAAGATGTGGATTTGCTAACAAAAGCGCTTTACCAGAAGCAGATCGCTGTGGGCTAACTGCCCAGGCATTAGATCCAATTTCCGCACTTTGAGCTGTACCCATTTCTCTATTACCAATAAACTCAATAAAGAAATTTCGAAGCGAATGCGCATTGACATCTGAAGGTTGAATTGGCAAAATACCTCTAAGATTTTCTGCAATATGATTTGGATGTGCAACAGCATATGCGTTGATGCCCGCCACAAAAGATGTTAGTACAGATTTTTCTTCTGCAGATAATTTGTTATAGTATTTTCTACCTAATTCAGGAATACCAATCGTATGTAATTTTTTTGTCAATGCAAGCGCACTAACCCCTAAATATTTGGGAGCTTCCCCTCTAGCTTCTACATATAATTTCATTAATAAATCACCATGACTGTGCATTTGCGCCCAGCCCATTCCATAGTATAGGTCTTTTTCATTTTTTGCATAGATGTGTGGTACTCCCCAGGTATCCCAAAGTATTTCTGAGGTTTGGATGTTGGTGCTAATAGGTGGTGGTGGCGGCTCTACTGTTTGCTGCTGGATGACTTCAGAAGGTACGGAACAGGCAGTTACTAGAATTAGTAGGGTGAAAAAAAGTGAGTTTTTCATTTATTATTATTTATATTTTGAATGGTCTTCATACCACTTAAATGCAGAATTAGGATTCATAGGATTCATAGGATTCATAGGATTAGTAGGATTAGTAGGATATTGAATAGTGGCATGGTCTAAATCCTATTAATCCAGAAATCTAACTAATTCTAATTCTGACAGTGATTGGTGTTTTGAGAATTAAACACCTTCCAAATGCTTCAAGATAGCCGAATGAAATTGATCCATATAAAAACTAGGCATATCATGTCCCATACCATCAATATATAATTTTTCCGCATGAGGAATCAATGGTGCATATTTTTCACAGTGTTCAAAAAGAACTAAAGGATCTGCTTTTCCATGAATAATTAAAGTAGGGACTTTAATCTGCCCCAACTCTTCCAACCTAGAACCAGAAGCAGCAATAGCTGCGGTATGTTGATCTCCACCGTTTGGATTAATGCCTTTTCTATTACGCAATTCGTAGAGTGTTCTCTGTACAGATGATTTTATAGGGTGGCTATAAGGTCCATTTCCTTGTAATAATTGTTGGATACCTACCGTGAATTTCATAGCGCCTTCTTCCGTCTTAGGCATTACATAGCGTAAAAATAATCGACCAAAATCTAACATATGGGGACGATCAATGGTGGGCATTTCTGGATCATTCATATAGCCAGAAGACATGATAGAAATTAAGGAACTCACTTTGTCCTTATGACTCAAAGCCATTCGTTGAACAATCATTCCACCCATAGAAGCACCTAGTACATGTGCTTTTTCTACACCTTCTGCATTGAGTACAGCGATTCCATCTTTTGCCATATCTTCTAAGGAATATGGGTTTTCTTCATCCCAATCTGCTATCCAATCCGATTCTCCTACTCCTCGATTATCGTATCGAATTACCTGATACCCTGCATCTATAAATGGCTGCATAAAATTATCACTCCAAATCATTGAAGTAGCACTATGTCCCATTACTAATAATAGCGTACCCTTGATAGAATCCACTGGCATTCTTTTCTCATACCAGATTTTGACATCTCCATTTTTTGCAAAGCCTGTCTCCCCTGTAATCAGTTCTGGTAGTTCCTCTGATTGCAAAACTTCTTGCACGATCTCATCTGTCTCTGGTGGTAATTGAATACCAGAATTAAGAAACCAATAATATGCGGCAACTAATAAAAGAGCGATAACTAGTAGTCCAATTCCTATTTTCTTTAGCATTGATTGCGTTTTAGGAGATCATTAATTGGACTAAGGTAAGGTTTATTCCTTGCTTTTTGTTAAAATAAAAATGAGAAAAACCAATCTAGCTTCTATATTTTATAGAATAAAACTCTTGATACTCGGCAAGCAGTAGCTTTGCTATAGTTTTTTAGA
>CAYOBX010000436.1:0-5502 GCA_964402245.1 uncultured Saprospiraceae bacterium
GTACCAACAGTAACACCTCCACCGCCTTCCGTACAGGTAGTACTCGAGGTCGGAGCTGCCCAGGTCACTACTGCTGTACTTGATCCAACTACTGTTGTTGCACTTATATTCGATGGACAGGTTATACTTATAGGACTACCTGTGCTACCACCTCCTGTGCCACCTCCTCCTGTGCCACCTCCTCCTGTACTACCAGCCGTAACCGTTACTTGGAAAGAGCAGGTCGTTGTACTGCCACAACCATCCGTCGCTGAATAAGTAACAGTAGAAGTTCCTATTGGGAAACTACTCCCACTTGGCATAGCACTTGTCAAAGTTGCTGTCGCAGCGCCTGCTGCACAATCTGTTATCGGTGTTGGGGTAGCCCATGTTGCAATGGCAGTACTTGCACCTGCTGCCGTTGTTAAAGAAATACTCGCAGGACAGCCCATACTAATATTACTAGTAGCACTAACACCGTTAGGTACTTCAAAAGCACCTATATCTACTAAAGCAGGAGAGGCAGCACTAGAGATTCTAGTATTCCCATCAAAATCTTGCGTAATTCCAGCAGGAATTGCCGCATTAAGTCCTGCATTAATAGCTGGAGAACTTGCTGATATTCTAAAATCACCATTAGCTTCATCTACGAATAAAGGATCTGTACGGTAACGCATTCCACCACCACAAATAATATCACCCATACCTATTAGTAAATCAGCGCAATTCCCTACATCATAGACAATAGAATGTTCTATGCTCAACTGAGGGCTTCCAGTATAGTGAAATGTAGGATCAAACCCAGCCATATTCTCTTTAAAGATAGAATTAGAGATGAATCCTTCTACATTGGCTTCATCTATTCCAGTATCATTGCCCCGTACTTCGTTGAAGTACACTGCACCTCCAAGATTAGCTCTATTCCGATAAAAGACATCATTTATAAAATGAACCTGGTTATTACCAGTTTCTGTACCTAAGCCATAAAAGGCACCACCTGCCGTCGAACTATTTTCTCTAAAAGTAGAATTTACAATAGTGGCTTCTAATAAAATTCCATTATTCATAATACTCGCTATAGCTCCTCCATACAAATTCGTTGCTATATTATTAGAAAAGCTACTTCTATTTATGAAAAAATTAATAGTGCCACCACCATTTCCAATAAAAAAAAGAGCACCACCAGCATTATCAGCAACATTATCAGAAAATTCACATCCTTCAATTTCCAAATTGATCATGCCAGAAATAGCACCGCCATTAAAAATAGCACCACCTTCAACCATAGCTGAATTATTTGTAAATGTACAGTTTTGATAAGATCCTGTATGACTACCAAAAAAATCTGCACCATTATTAATAGCACCACCTCGATTAGCTGCAACGTTGTTAGTGAACGTACAATCTATAACATCCATATTCGCTGCTGAATTCCCCGTTTGGCCAGAAAATCTTCCTAATGCTGTATTACTTATTGCACCACCATTATGAGCTTGATTTGTTGTAAAAATGCAATTTCTGGCAGTTGGATGAGAGACCGTTGACAAGCTAGCTTCATTATACCATGCACCACCAGAACCTCCACCTTGACCTAAATGCGTACCAGAAGCATTACCATCTCTTAGCGTAAAACCATCTAAGATTGTTTGATTGTTAACATCTATCGTTCGAACAATAGAATAAGCATTATTAGCAGAGGTCCCATCCCCATCAATATCTCCGCTTAGGGTAGTCGTATTTGTCTGCCAATCTCGATCAGCAATGCCAGGGTTTCCTGTGTCAGGAAATCCACCTAGTACTTCCACTCCACTAGGAATAGAGAATGCTATAGATCTATCTGAATCACCACAAGAAGAACAAGTAGTGGGTGTGTAAATGCCTTCTGCAACCCATATTTGATTTCCTGAAGATGCAGCTTGTAGGGCTACATTCAGGTCTGTATAGGCATTCGTCCAAGAGGTACCGTTATTACCGCCCGTAGCTGTGCTCTGAACATAAATTTGTCCAGACACAAAATTGAGGGATAATAGGAGAAGGACCATGGACATAAAGGCTTTGTACCAATTTGTCATAGTTATTTTTTTATGTATTTTTTCAAATACTTAAATAAGAACTTTAGAGCATATTTAAATTTCTACTTCTTGATAACCAGTACTTTAGGAACTTGGCTTCCCATTCAAATGATCTCCTAGCTAACTAGTCAACAATTTCAATGATTCGCCAAGACCCTAAACTATTAATAATCAGTTTGCATAAATTTAAAACACTCTTAGTAACGACGAAAGAATAAATCCGTCATTTGGGCGGCTTCTTTTGCCCTCCGTTTTTCTTAAAAAATCCTTGCATAGCAGGGCTA
Source organism: uncultured Saprospiraceae bacterium (assembly GCA_964402245.1). Lineage (GTDB taxonomy): Bacteria > Bacteroidota > Bacteroidia > Chitinophagales > Saprospiraceae > JAFMDF01. The sequence continues at coordinate 2,336 of CAYOBX010000436.1, forward strand.
CGGAAGTATTTTTTAAGAGGAGCAAACACCCTTTGTGAACCGCAAAGCGGATGGGCTGCTGAGGGCAAAAGAAGCCGCCCAAATGATGGAGTTATTTTTTTGTCGTTACTTAGCAATAGGATTTCTCCAACAGCAATTAAGTTCTAATTTGGAGGTTAATCCAAATTGAAAGTTTTATTTGTTTGAAAATTTTTTAATAGATGGGAATCTTAATATTATATATATCAAGATATTGTAAGTGTAAAAGTCTGTAAATAAAAGAAGTGGGTATAAACCTAAATAAGGGGGGATAATTAAATCAGCGTATTAGCAACAAATATACATAAAAAATAGGATAAAAATGGAATAAATGATTTATAGTGACATTCTAAATAGATAGGAAAACGTTAGAAGTCCTAGAAACACTAGTTATTAGGAAGTAGAAATTTAGACATACTCTTAGTAGTTCATTGCTTTTTTGTTCCATCCTTGTTTATCTTTGCGACTATGAATTTTTCCTCAAAATTATTAGAAGAGGCAGTTAATGCTTTTGCCAGTCTACCAGGCATTGGGAAAAAAACAGCCTTACGCTTAGTGCTGCACTTACTAAATCAACCAACAGAAATAAGTGAACAATTTGCTGCTGATGTATTAGCTATGCGAAAGCATATCAAATTTTGTAGCACCTGCAATAATATATCGGATGGAGATATTTGCACCATATGCGCAGACCCTCGAAGAGATGATTCAGTCATTTGTGTAGTTGAAAGTATCAGAGATGTAATGGCTATCGAGGAAACTGCACAGTTTAAAGGCCGCTACCATGTTCTAGGAGGAGTGATCTCTCCTATACAAGGAATTGGACCTTCAGATTTGAATATTGATTCTCTAATTGCTAGAGCCAATCTACCAGAAACAAAAGAAGCGATCATGGCTATTAGCCCGACTATAGAAGGCGATACTACCATTTTCTATATTTCAAAAAAATTAAAAGAAATAGGTATCCATATCAGTACGATTGCTAGGGGTGTCTCTTTTGGTGGAGAATTAGAGTATGCAGATGAAATGACTTTGGGCAGATCAATTGTAGCGCGCGTACCTTATAAAAAGTAATGAGGGATCAGGAGTCAGGGGTCAGGAGTCAGGTGGAATCCTATTAAAGAAAATTATTTCGATTTCGATTCAAGATAATTCTATTTATGATTTCGCAGAATGCTCTGACTCCTGACCCCTGACTCCTGACCCTTATATAATGAAACTATCCATAATAATTGTCAACTATAACGTCCGCTACTTCTTAGAACAAGCTCTCCTATCCGTTCAGCAAGCCATCAAAAATATAGATGCTGAAATATTTGTTGTAGATAATAATTCAGCAGATGATTCGGTAGAAATGGTAAAAGAACGATTTCCTAGCGTTCAACTAATTGCGAATGCTGATAATCCTGGTTTCTCTGCCGCTAATAATCAGGCTATCCGACTAGCCAAAGGAAAGTATATCTTATTATTAAATCCTGATACCGTTTTAGAAGAAGATACCTTAGATAAGACTCTTACATTTATGGAGGATCATCCAAATGCAGGAGGCTTAGGCGTTAAGATGATTGATGGCGCTGGTAATTTTTTACCGGAATCTAAACGAGGTCTACCTACTCCTTTTGTAGCTTTTTCTAAAGCTTTTGGATTGTCTAAACTATTCCCAACTTCCGAAACTTTTAATCGATACCATTTAGGCTATTTAGATAAAGACAAAACACATGAAATAGAAATATTAGCTGGTGCTTTTATGCTGATGCCAAAAAAAATATTAGATGAAGTGGGGCTATTAGATGAGACGTTCTTTATGTATGGAGAAGATATTGATCTCTCCTATCGAATACTCAAAGGCGGCTACCAAAATTATTATTTCGCAGATACAACGATTATTCATTACAAAGGAGAAAGTACGAAGAAGGGCAGCTTAGGCTATGTACGTACTTTTTATAAAGCCATGATTATTTTTTCAAAAAAACACTTTCATGGCGAACAAGCATTCCTCCTAACTACCTTATTGCAAGTAGCCATTTACTTTCGTGCATTGCTAACGCTCCTCAGTAATTTTTTTAAAAAAATATACCTACCTGTATTGGATGCGGTAGTCATTTTTATTGGTATCTATTGGCTAAAAGATTTTTGGGCAACTTCTTGGTTTCACGACAAAAACTATTACCAGCCTTCTTTTTTATATTTCAACGTACCCTTATACATCAGTGTCTGGCTAGGAAGTATTTATTTAAAAGGTGGCTATGATCGCCCTTTTAATATAGCTCGTTTATTTTCTGGACTAACAATCGGGTCTTTGCTTTTAGTAGCTATTTATGGCTTACTTCCATTAGAATATAGAACCTCCCGTATGCTATTATTATTAGGAGCTGTGTGGGCGGTTATCTCCACTTTTACGATTCGTTTATTAATCCATTTTAAGGAAAATAAAAATTTTCAATTAGGAAAAACGCCCGTCAAAAATTTAATAATAGTAGGAGGGGAATCAGAAAGTAAAAGAGTCTTAGACTTATTACAAAAAGCCGCTGTACAACCCAATTATATAGGAGCAGTAACACCAAGTAATAATAGATCTTCTACTTTCTTAAGTACCATTCATCAACTAAAAGAGATGGTAGAAATTTATCAGGTAGATGAAATTATTTTTTGCTCCAAAGATGTTTCTTCCCAATCCATTATGCAATGGATGACTCGTTTAGGACCACGTATTAATTACAAAATAGTACCTACCGAAAGTATGAGTATTATCGGTAGTCATTCTAAAAATACGCCTGGTGAATTATATACGGTCGCTATCCAATTTCAGATTGCAAGTATTTTACAAAAGAGGAACAAACGCTTGCTAGATATTTTGGTATCCTTATGCTTATTATTAATAGGACCTTTTATATTATTTTTTATAAAAGAAAAAACTTCTTTTTTTATTAATTGCTTCCAAGTATTTTTTGGAAAAAAAACATGGGTGGGCTATGCTGCTACCTCCAGCTTAACAACTGATTTACCGCCTTTACAAGCTGCTGTTTTAAGTCCACTCGAAGGGCTTGATTCTAATTTGCTAGATGCAACTACTATAGAGCGACTTAATTTTCTATATGCCAGAGATTACGATTGGCGAAAAGATCTTAGTTTGATTGGGAAGGGGTGGC
>CAYOBX010000437.1:0-4009 GCA_964402245.1 uncultured Saprospiraceae bacterium
CCTACTTGGACGATTTTCTTCATAGCTTTTTTTAGGTAATAGGTGGTAAGTAATAGGTAATAAGTAATAGGGTGGGCGGGATGAATCTTGTAGTCGAAATACTATTTGCTTAGGATATGTATATTTATAAAATTAGCTTCTGGTAATCGGCAAGCGGTAGCTTTGATATTGTTTTTTGAGGTAGCGATTTTGCTAGGTTTTTTTATAAAAAAAACTAGTAAAATCGCTACCTCAAAAGTAATATAGTAAACATACTTGTTGCCGAATCTCAAGGTAAAGAACTATAGCCTGACGGCTATGGTTTGTAACTTCGACCTTATATTTTTAATCTAATTTCAATACTTGCAAGAATGCTTTTTGTGGTACTTCCACATTACCTATCTGTCGCATTTTCTTCTTACCTTTTTTCTGTTTCTCTAACAACTTACGCTTTCGAGAAATATCACCACCATAACATTTTGCCGTTACGTCTTTACGCAATGCCGAGATCGTTTCTCTTGCTACGACCTTAGCACCAATCGCCGCTTGAATGGCAATTTTAAATTGTTGACGAGGTAGTAATTCTTTTAAACGTTTACAAATGGTGCGACCAAAACTTTGCGCTTTTGTACGGTGTACTAATGCAGACAAAGCATCGACAGAATCACCATTTAGTTTAATATCTAACTTCACTAAATCGGATGCTTGATAATTCTTAGGCGAATAATCAAAAGAAGCATAGCCTCTCGATATAGATTTTAAGCGATCATAAAAATCGAATACAATTTCTGCAAGCGGCAAATCAAAAGTTAATTCTACTCTTTCAGTAGACAGGTAATTTTGATTGGTTAAGGTACCCCGCTTTTCCATCGCTAGGGTCATAATACTACCAATGTACTCTGGCTTGGTGATAATTTGCGCCACAATATAAGGTTCTTCCACTCGATCTAACCTCGTCGGATCTGGAAGATCTGTTGGGGTATTGACGATCATATCTTCCCCTTTTTTTGTGTAAGCTATATAGGATACATTGGGGATGGTGGTGATAACCTCTTGATCAAACTCCCTAGATAATCGTTCTTGAATAATTTCTAAATGCAACATTCCTAAGAAACCACAACGGAAACCGAATCCTAATGCCACGGAAGTCTCTGGCTCGAATACTAAAGACGCATCGTTTAATTGCAATTTTTCTAAACTATCTCTGAGGTCTTCAAAATCATCATTATCAATTGGGAAGATGCCAGCAAATACCATTGGTTTTACATCTTCAAAACCCTTGACTGGTTCAGCGGCTGGATTCTCTAGGGTGGTGATCGTATCTCCGACCTTAATTTCCTTGGATGATTTTACACCAGTGACAATATAGCCTACATTTCCAGCAGATAACTCCTTTAGAGGTACTTGATCCATTTGTAAAATACCTATCTCATCTGCACTATACTCGCTTTCGGTATTCATGAATAATACCTTATCTCCTTTCTTTAGCGTACCATTCATCACTCTAAAATAGGCAATGACTCCTCTATAGGCATTGAACATAGAATCGAAAATTACCGCTTGAAGTGGCGCTTTAATATCTCCTTCAGGGGGAGGCACATTTGTGACTACCGCATTCAATACATCTTCAATACCAATACCTGTTTTTCCACTAGCTAAAATAATATCTTCTACATCACAACCGATTAAGTCAATGATTTGATCGGAAACCTCCTCAATCATGGCACTTTCCATATCGACCTTATTCAATACTGGAATAATTTCTAAATCATTCTCTATGGCCAAGTATAAGTTAGAAATTGTTTGTGCCTGTATTCCTTGAGATGCATCTACTAATAACAAAGCCCCTTCGCAGGCTGCTATAGAACGAGACACTTCATAAGAAAAATCGACATGTCCAGGAGTATCTATCATGTTTAAAGTGTATTTCTCTCCATTTGAATGGTTGAAATACATCTGAATAGCGTGACTTTTTATGGTAATTCCTCGCTCTCGCTCTATATCCATATCATCCAAGGCTTGGTTCTGCATCTTCCGTTCTGATATGGTCTGTGTATATTCTAATAACCTATCCGATAAGGTACTCTTACCATGATCGATATGGGCGATTACACAAAAATTTCTGATATTTTTCATAAGTTGCAAAGATACGTGTTTTTTAATGATGAATGATGAATGAGAAATGATGAATTTTTTGATGTTGACACCCACGTGCGTGAACATCTAGAAGTCAACATTTCGTATTCATCATTTCTCATTCATCATTAATTAAGAACCTTCCTCAATAAATAGATTCATAGCAATACGATCTGCTAAAAGCTTTCCTTTGGAGCTTAGAGTGTAGGTTTGTTCAAATTCTTGAACTAACTGCTCCTTTAGATATGGTTGAACTGTTTTAAGGAAGTATTGTTCGTATCTAACTCCCCAAGCTTTTATTTTTTGTAATTGACAACCCCACTTTGTACGTAAAGCTGTGAGAATGTATTCGTTATATTGCTGGTTTATTGTTAAGTGCTCTTTTTCAAATGAAAGCCGTTCCTCTTGTAATGCTTTGATATACTTGGTGTTATTCGCAATATTCCATTGACGACTGTTACCATTAAAGGAATGGGCAGATGGGCCGATTCCTAAATAAGAAGCTCCTAGCCAATAATTAGAGTTATGCTTAGCATGGCAATTAGGCTTAGCAAAATTGGAAATTTCATAATGCTCATATCCAGCGACGGCAGTTTGTAGCATTAGTATTTCGAATTGTTGAGCTGCTTTTTCTTCGTTTACAGCTTGTTTGGTTCCTTTTTTAACAAAATGAGCCAAGGCGGTATCAGGTTCGATCGTCAGGCAATAGCAGGATAAATGAGGGATATTTAATTCAATAGCTGTCTGTATATTTTCTTCCCACATTTTATGGGTTGTAGTGGGTGTTCCATAAATTAAATCAATGGTTAGATTATCAAAGCCTTGTTGTTGAGCGACTTGTATACAGGTCCTGGCTTCCTGGGCAGTATGTGCTCGATTCATCCATTTTAAATCTTCTTCAAAAAAAGATTGTGTGCCAATGCTCAACCTATTGATAGGTGTTTTCGAAAGCTCTTTTAATTTTTGGATCGTCAAATCATCAGGATTGGCCTCTAAGGTAATTTCTGCATCAGCAGCTACGGAATGATATTGATGAATACAATCAAATATTTTTTCTAAATCTTTGATAGTCAATAGGGAAGGGGTACCTCCTCCGAAATAGATAGATTGTAATGGTTCGCCTTTTAAATAATCTTTTTGTAAAGTTATTTCTTTTATAATGGCAGCTACCATTAAGTCCTTCTGCTTCAAGGAAGTAGAGAAATGGAAGTTGCAGTAATGGCAAGCTTGTTTGCAAAATGGAATATGTAGATAGAGTCCTGACAAATGGTTGGATTAATGTTGAAAATTATGAAGATGGCTTCTGGTAATCGGGCAAATCGCTATCTATAAAAGAATACTAACCATACTTGTTGCCCATATCTTGAGGCGAGTACTATTTATTGATAAAAATATCGTCGGTAGACAATTAAACTTAGTCGATAAATTTTGTGTTTTTAAAGTATAAATGGCATCTTGATATTAGAAAAGTCATTTATAACAAAAGCGTTCCTATTATGAAAAAGTTATTAGAAAAATATAAAGATCGCTTCTCTGAGTTTAACATGTGGCAAAAGTTAAGAAATTTTGCCAGACAAGCAGGAATTAAAACTACTTACACTGTTTTGTTACTGTTTTATGCTTATAAGCGTAAGGAAACTCCTAAATGGGCAAAAAATGTAGTCATTGGTGCGATTGGCTATTTTATATCGCCTATTGATTTGATACCAGATTTGACTCCTATATTGGGGTATACGGATGATATTGGTGTACTTACTTTTGGCTTAATCACCATTGCTAGTTATGTGAATAAAGAAGTGAAATCTAGAGCGAAGCTGAAATTGGGAGATTTATACGGTGCGTATGATGAAGAGGAGTTGGCGACTATTGATGATAAATTGGACTTTGATTAGGG
>CAYOBX010000437.1:4109-5497 GCA_964402245.1 uncultured Saprospiraceae bacterium
AGAGCACACAGAGTCATTAAATAATCTCTGTGTGCTCTGTGCCTCCGTGTTCAAACCTACTTAGATGGACGAATTACACACGCTCCAGCACCAACGAACTAGCTCCACCACCACCATTACAGATAGCCGCACAACCAATCGTCGCATCTCTTTGTTGTAACACATTATTCAAGGTAGTCACAATTCTAGCTCCAGATGCTCCTAGTGGATGTCCCATAGAAACAGCCCCTCCGTGAATGTTTACCTTATCATTATCAATGCCTAATACTTTATTGAAAGCTAATGTTACCACTGAAAATGCTTCATTGACTTCAAAGAAATCAACATCTTGCTTAGTCAAACCTGCCATTTTCAAAGCAATAGGCGCTGCGATAGTAGGGGCAGTAGTAAACCACTCAGGCTCATGAGCCGCATCTGCAAAAGATAATATCTTAGCGAAAGGCTTTAGACCATATTTTTTTACAGCTTTGGCACTTGCTAATACTAATGCTGCTGCGCCATCATTGATGGTAGAGGCATTAGCAGCTGTAACGGTTCCTTCTTTGGTGAAAGCAGGACGTAATTTTGGTATTTTTTCAAACTTCACTCGCTTGTATTCTTCATCTTCTCCGACCATTATAGGATCTCCCTTTCGTTGTGGAACGGCTACAGGTACAATTTCTTCTTTTAAAATTCCTTTTTCTGTTGCTGCCGCTGTTCTTTGATAAGATTGAATAGCGAAAGCATCTTGCTCTTCTCTACTAATATTATGCTTCTCTGCCGTTCGATCTGCATATACGCCCATTGCTATTTGATCATATACATCTAATAACCCATCCTTAGACAAACCGTCTATTAACTGAGCATCTCCATATTTATAGCCATATCTAGCCTTTGGTATATAATAAGGAACCGCAGACATGTTTTCCATTCCTCCAGCTACGATAATATCTTTTTGCCCCAACATAATAGATTGTGCGGCAAACATAATTGCTTTCGCACCAGACGAACATACTTTATTAATTGTCGTACAAGGTACGGTATTTGGAATACCAGCGTATAGTGCAGCTTGTCTAGCAGGTGCTTGACCCAAATTCGCCGAGCATACATTTCCCATAAAAACCTCCTCTACATTAGCGGCAGCTACATTCGCTTTTTCTAATGCTCCTTGGATGGCTGTTGCCCCTAATTTTGTAGCAGGTATATTGGCAAATACACCCCCAAAACTGCCCAGTGGTGTTCTAATGGCAGATACTATATATACTTCATTCATTGGTTCAATTTTTTTTTCCTTATTGATACTAATTGTTGTGATTAAGTAACGGCAAAAAAATAACTTCCCGATTTGGACGACTTCTGAGCATCCCATCCGCTTTGCGGTTCATTCGATTGAATGTCCACAGGACATT
>CAYOBX010000438.1:0-5495 GCA_964402245.1 uncultured Saprospiraceae bacterium
ACTTACGGAAACCATCTCTATTCTAAATAAAAAATCTAACAATCAACACAAAAATGTCTACAAAAAAATTGCTGTTTCTAGGATTTATTGTTGGTCTAATCACCAGCGCTTGTAACGGGCAAATAAAACGAAGTTTTGTAGCAAAGGAAGATATCACAATTAGAAAAGCGGTTAAAACTGCCCCATCTGGTTTAAAACCCAAAGGCAATGCTAGAGATCCGCTGTCTTATGTTCCAGATACCAATAACTTAGCTCAGCATCCTGTTAAAATAATTAGGGTCAATATTCATTTTGTTAATAGTAAAGATAGTAGTCAAAATTTTAACCATAAAGAGGCAGCAGAGTTTGCTAAAATTGCTTTACAAACTGCCAATCAAAAAGTAGCTAAAAACACAAAGCCTTGGCTTCCTCCCAGTGTAGACTTACCTGGTCTCCCAAAAAGATATAAATATGTATTAACGCCTAGAACTAATGATCCTAAAGATAAAGGAATCTATTGCCATTACGATGATGACTTATATTATTATGTCAACAAAGGGCGAAATAGAAATCTTGCTAGTAGAAGCGTAATCGAAAAATATGCAATTCAAAAAGATAGTATTCTAAATATATTTATCCAACCCCACCATCCCGACAGTATTCGTTCTAAAACTTATAAGCCTCATCAAGCAGGTATCACCCTTGGAACGACCATCAAAGTTTCTGGTATATTTAGTGGACCTAAAAAAGCTAAACCTTGGACGCTAGCAGGAGTCATCAATCACGAGATTGGGCATGTACTTGGCTTAAGTCATGCATGGGGATATGATGGTTGTGATGATACCCCTATCCATACAAATTGCTGGAATGTCTCCACTACCCCACCCTGTGATACGATGGCTTCTAATAATGTGATGGATTATAATGCGCAGCAAAACGCATGGACTCCTTGCCAGATTGGAACCGTTCATCGAAACTTTACAAAATTACGATCCAAACAAAGAAAACTATTAGTCCGTACTTGGTGTACCTTAGATGAAGCACAAACCGTATACATTCAAAAAGATACTCATTGGAAAGGGGCTAAAGATTTAGAAGGTCATATCATTATTAAAGACGGGGCTACTTTAGAAATCAGTGCTAGAGTTGCTTTGCCTAAAAATGCAACTATTGTGGTCCACCCTACTGCTCAACTTATCTTACATAATAATGCTCGCTTGCATAATGATTGTGGGGATACTTGGAAAGGAATAGAAATATTAACCAATGGGAATCAGCAAGGGAAAGTTATATATGCTGGAACACCTACCGTTGAATATAATGAATTTTAAATGAGAGCATGTTCAAATCAAGTTAGCCATCAGGCTAAGGTTCTTTACCTTGAGACTCGGCAACAAGTATGTTTTATATTTTTCTTTCGCCCTGATTTCAGATATACTCTAACCAAAAAACACTTCATTATCACTAATGATAGACTTATCTCCTACTGAGAATCAAATTCACTACGTCACGAATTTTCAAGATCTTGTTTCCACGTCTTTTCAAGGAAAAATAAATGCGATTTGTTGGACTCGCAAACTAATAGGTGATTTTTCTGAGATTGTTAAAAAGATAGAACTAAACGAAAATATAATAACCCTTAATCAAGAAGAGCTTCTTGAACTTCCCTTGAGTAAACAAGGGCAGCTTGCTCGAGAAATTCTTTTAAATGACTTGAAAATATTGGAAGGCCATGGCGCATCTCCAACCCTTAATCTGATCAAGTGCTATGAGCGAGATGATAGCTATCCGTTTTTTCCAACTGATGTGTATTCCTTTCATGTGGATCGCTCTCCTATACCAAGTGACACCTTCTTATGCACGTACTATGGCGCGTCGAGTGAAATATTGCCAAATTCACAAGCCCAACAAAAAGTGCTTATTCCAGAAATACGGGAGGAACTTAAAAAACTATATGATGGAGCGGAGGAAGGGTTTGAATCATTTTTAAGCGAATATTTCTTTGATCTACACTATCAAGCTACACCTAATGCACGTCCTATCAGCTTAGGTCTATCTTCTTTATGGAAATTAGCGATTGACCATCCTGAAAGTAAAGTCCCTCCTTGTCTTCACCGTGCACCTAAAGAAAAAGCTGGGCAGCATCGATTGCTGATGATCTGTTAAATTTAATCAATTAACGAAAAGTCGTTTTCATAATATGCAATCGACTGATAAAAGTTGCAAACTTTGAGTCCACTCCGAAAAGTCGGTTTATGAGAAGTCTCCCAAGAATGGTGGACAAATTTTGAAACGGACGGTTATAGTACATATCAAAAAAATGGAACGTTTCAAGGATTAATCCTGGCAACAATGACTCGCTTTTTCAATCCTGAAACGGGTTATTGTGATAAAACTATATCTCAAGAATTCATAAAGAATTTAGAAAATAGATATTTAATAGAAGTAGCAGAAAAATTTGGATATAAAGATTACAATTATAAAAACTAATTTTAAGAGCGTTTGCTACCATATTTTTGACTCATTTATTTATATTTGTTTTTTAGTAAGTTCTCAATAGTGGATTCCACACTATTAAGAACTTACGTTTTTTACTAATCAAATATTGCAAACTAGTGGTTTAAAACTAAGTTGCAGATGCTTAAGGGATGGGGTAGCAATAAACTTACAAAGTTAGGGTAGCTTATTTTGTTCTTATTTTTGTTCTTGAAAACGGGAGTTATGTTGCTATAATGACTGTTTTCAAGGAGAAAAAGAAGGGCAAAAGAAGCAGCGTAAATTGTAAGTTTATTTTTAACCCATCCCTAAGTTGCTGATTTTTTGTGCTTAGAAAAGGCATTTTTTGACCGTTTAGCCCTATAGGTTGACCGAGAACTATACGTAACCACCAAATTTATTTGGTAGGTTTTTATAGAATACTGATTATTAGTTCTTAAGAACCAGCCAAATAAATTTGGCGGTTACGTAAAAAGCATTCTCGATCAGCCTGCCTAGCTACGTGGTCGAACAATAACGATGTATAAGTGCAAAAAAGCAAAACTTGGGGTGTCCTGAATTTAGTTTTTAGATCACTAGTTATTAACTAATAAATTTATATGTTAAATCTTTCTGTATTAATAGAAGCAAGTGCAAAACGCTATCCTACGAATAGCGCCTTCACGTTCATGGATACCACTTTGAATTATGCGCAAGTAAACGGCGCCGCTAATCAAGTAGCCAATGGTCTAAAAGCTAAAGGAATCCAACCAGGCGATAAAGTAGCATTAAGTTGTTTTAATCTTCCTTATTTTCCGATTATCTATTTTGGTATTTTAAAAGCAGGAGCGACGGTAGTGCCATTAAGTGTATTATTGAAAGAAGAAGAAATAGCCTACCACTTACAGGATAGCGATGCGAAAGCCTATTTCTGTTTTGTAGGAAGTCCAGAATTACCAATGGGACAAATGGGAATGGCAGGTTTTAATAAAGCCCCTTTATGTGAGCATTTCTTTATGATAATGCCAAAGCCTGAAATGCCTGCACCAGTTGAAGGTGTCGCTACGCTAGGCAGCTTAATGGCTGGACAATCTCCACAATTTGAAACCGTTCGTACATCTGCAGATGATACCGCAGTAATTATATATACCTCAGGTACAACCGGCCGACCTAAAGGAGCAGAATTAACGCATTCTAACCTAATGTTAAATGCTGTCTTAGCTGCTGACTTAGGCCCGATCACATCGGACGATAAATTATTAATTGTTCTACCACTCTTCCATATTTTTGCCATGACCTGCCTCATGAATGCAGGTGTTTACAGAGGATCTCATAATGTACTGTTGCCAAGATTCGATGCAGAAACCGTATTTGGATTGATGCAAAAGCATAGTATCACGCTATTCGCTGGTGTACCAACTATGTACTGGGGATTAGTCAACTACAAAGAAGATAAATTCGATTACGAAACAATTTCTAAGAATTTGAGAGTTGGCTTATCTGGAGGAGCTGCGCTACCTGTACAAGTCTTAAAAGACTTTGAAGCAAGATTTAATGTTCCGATCATGGAAGGCTATGGTATGTCAGAAGGCTCTCCTGTAGTTACCTTCAATCACCTAAATGATAAGCGGATACCAGGAAGTATTGGCAAAGAGGTATGGGGCGTAGAAGTAAAAATAGCAGATGAGAATGATAACGAAGTACCAGTTGGCGAAAAAGGTCAATTACTATATAGAGGGCATAACGTGATGAAAGGCTATTACAAACGACCAGAGGTAAACAAGGAAGTCCTAAAAGGTGGTTGGTTACATTCTGGTGACGTAGCGATCAAAGATGAAGAAGGATTCTATTATATTGTAGACCGAACCAAAGATATGATTATCAGAGGGGGCCTCAATGTATACCCAAGAGAGGTAGAAGAAACAATGATTAAACATGATGCGATTTCTCTAGTTGCCGTTATAGGTCTTCCTGATGAAAAGATGGGCGAAGAGATTAAAGCCTATGTCGTACTAGCTGAAGGAAAAACGGCTACTCCTGATGAGATCAAAGCTTGGACTAAAGAAAATATTGCTGCCTACAAATATCCTCGGGAAGTGGAAATCATTGATGCCTTACCAATGAGTGCTACAGGTAAAATCTTGAAAAAAGAACTCCGTAAAAGAGAGGCAGAACGAGTTTCTTAAGGAATAGGTAAGAAGTAATAGGTAATAAGGCACGGCACATTAGCACCTTATTACTTATTACTTACTCTTCAACAATTTCCAAGCAAAGCTTTCTTCTTTCCAGCCCACCAAGTCAACCTTTCCGAGACCTTTTTCGTATAAAAACCAATCTTGAATAATTTGGCGAGGTCCAATTTGCTGCACCAGAAAATTTTGAAAATCCATGATTGGAATTATTTGTAGAGCGGTATCTATGGGTGTAGCAACTATGATGGGGCGTTCTTGATCTCCTTCTTTTAATACTAATGTAGCAACTGGATGTACGGCTACTTGTGTGCCTATATCCAACTGATTCATGATCGCCACTATTTCTATAGAAGTATCTTCTGTAAAGAAACCATAGTTTGCTGGATAAGGTAAAAAAGCGTGATTTGAGCCAGAACCAGCAGGATTAGTGATTTCCATTAAGAATCCTTTCTCTGCTTCTATGTCATCCGTCCCCATGTAGAACGATTTCGTCTTATTTTCGGGATTACAAGCAAGGATGCAAAACAAAGAGAGTATATAGATAGTTTTATAAATGAGGGAGTCATACATAGTATTTCATTTTATTCTCTGACAAATGCCTGGATTTATCAAAAAACTTCATTTTTATTAGAAGCAAAATTAGGCATAATAAATGGTTCTTTGACAGTTTTTGCACAAAGTAGACGTAGCTTAGACATTCTTGTCTGAGTAGCAGTGCGTTATCTGTTCAGACAAGAATGTCTAAGCTACATTTTGCAAGAATCGTCAAAGACCCTAATAAATTAATATCTATACATATGAGTGCATCCGCAGAAATGCCCTACTTCATCAAGCCATCTATCAATTTAG
>CAYOBX010000439.1:0-5484 GCA_964402245.1 uncultured Saprospiraceae bacterium
TAAAGATAAAATAGCAGTCAAGTAAAATGGAAAAGCAGCATACTATATCAGGATTCTCAAAATTATCCAAACGCCATAAAATCAAATGGATCGTTCAGAATTTCTTCAAAGATCCTGAGGTAGTCGCAAAAGAATTGACTAGTTATTGGTTGCGTAATGAAGAGCAACAAAAAATATTGGATGGTTTTAGTGAAAATACGATTAGTAATTTTTATTTGCCATATGGGGTAGCACCCAATTTCGTCATTAATGGAAAGCCCTATGTTATTCCAATGGTGACAGAAGAAAGTTCCGTAGTAGCCGCCGTATCTAAAGCTGCAAAGTATTGGATGAAAAGAGGAGGTTTTCAAGCAGAGATTCTTGGCACAACTAAAATTGGACAAGTTCATTTTTCTTGGCAAGGAGATGTACAAAAATTACATCGAGTATTTGATGAATTGAAAACTAATTTAAAACTAGAAGCTTCTCCTATTACCAAAAACATGGAAGGTAGAGGCGGTGGAATATTAGATATTGAGTTATTAGATTTTACTGATGTAGAAGCTGATTACTATCAGCTAAAGGTTAGTTTTGAAACTTGCGATTCGATGGGAGCAAACTTCATTAATTCTGTATTAGAATCTTTTGGAAAAACCTTAACCCAATTCATAGCCAGCCATTCTATCTTCTCAGGAAAAGAAAAAACGATTACGATCATCATGGCTATCCTTTCTAACTATACACCTGATTGTTTAGTCCGAGCAAAAGTAGAATGTCCCATTGAAGAGTTAGGTTCTTTTGATGGAATGGATGCCAATACATTCGCTAAAAAAATAAATAAAGCTATTCGAATTGCCCATATAGATCCTTACCGAGCAACTACTCATAATAAAGGAATTTTTAATGGTATTGATGCGGTCATATTAGCCACCTGTAATGATTTCAGAGCAATAGAGGCAGGAGGACATACTTATGCTGCCAAAGATGGGCAATACAAAAGTCTGAGTCATTGTAGCATAGACAATGGAATTTTCAAATTTTGGTTAGATATCCCTTTAGCGATTGGGACAGTGGGTGGATTGACAAAGTTACATCCAGTTGCTAAACGATCATTAGAATTATTAGGAAATCCTGATGCCAAGACTTTAATGCAGATTGTTGCTGTTACAGGGCTTGCACAAAATTTTGCTGCCCTTCGTTCTTTAGTAACGGTAGGTATTCAGAAGGGACATATGAAAATGCACTTGTTGAATATTTTGAATCATCTAGAGGCTTCTGAAAAGCAAGTAAAAGAGGCGGTTGTTTATTTTAAAGATAAAGTGGTTTCTTTTTCTGCTGTGAGAGATTTTTTGAATATGGAACAAACTTAATAACGGCAAAAGAATAAATGCCGCATTTCGATGAGCTTATTTTGATCTTAGTTTTCTTGAAAAAATCCTTGCATAGCAGAGCTACGGAAGTATTTTTTCAAGGAAAATAAAGGCAAAAGAAGCCGTCCAAATGAGGGAGTTATTTTTTTGCCGTTACTTAACCCTTAGCCGCCACCTCATCCATCCACCAAGTAGCTCCTTCAATATGAGCAGCAGGGTAATTTTCGTAATTGCCTGTCTGTGTAAAAATCTCCTTTACTACTTTAGTTTTAGAAGCACCAGTTACTAAAAAGTGTACCTGCTTGGCTTGGTTAATGATTTTACCTGTAAGGGAAACTCTTTTTTGTCCAGAGGTGGGATGTGTCGCTACTATACAAGTTTTATTAGAGGTAACAAAATTCATTTCATGTGGGAAAATAGAAGCAGTATGTCCGTCGCCTCCCATTCCTAAAATAATTAAATCAAAGACGGGCATAGTATTTTCTAAAGGCAAGCACCATTCGATTTCTTTCCCATATCGGATAGCTTCTTCTTGTGGATCTCTACGACCTAGTACTCTGTGTATATTGTCAAAAGGAATGGAAATATTCTTTAACAATAATTCATTCGTCATTTTATAATTGCTTTCGTCGTCCGTTGGCGCTACACAACGTTCATCTCCCCAGTATAAGTGCACTTTTTTCCAATCAATTTTATCTGCATATTCCTTTGCTAAATGGGCGAATAAGAGTTTAGGGGTACTACCTCCAGAGAGTGCTACATGGAAAATAGAGGACTTTGCAATTTCTTTAGCCAAAAAATCTGCAAAAGCCTCTGCTACTGCTTGGCTGTCTTTGTAAACGACTTGTTTCATTGTTCAAATAAATGAGAGGCTGTCTAAAAAGATATTTCACAAAAACAACGGCAACATAATTGAACGCAGAGACGCAAAAATGTAGAACTATATATGTTCTCCGCATCTCTATGCCTCTGCGTTCAATACATTATTTTGCTAGCAAAATTCATTTGCGTTTTATTAAACAGTCTCAAGCTATAAAAAAACTTCTCCTAAACCTCAGAAGAATTATCCCCAGTAGTCAATTCCTTCACGGGATTCCTCCAAGTAACATCATCTGATTCAATTAACTTAGAAACTACAGCAGGTCCCCAAGTGCCAGCTGGATAGCCATATACTTTTATATTAGGATTCTTTTCCCATGCTTTTAAAATAGGATCTACAAAACGCCAAGCCTCTTCGACAGAATCCCCCCTAGCATAAAGGGTCGCATCTCCTTTAATGACATCCAATAGTAAGCGTTCATAAGCTGCAGGTACATGTGCGTTGGTCAGGTCTGAATAATGAAAATCCATCCCTACATCCTTCACTTCAAATCCAGCACCTGGTACTTTCATACCAAATTTTAATAATAAACCTTCATCTGGTTGAATTCTTATAATGAGTTGGTTGTTATCATTATAAGTCATTTCTTCTTTTCTAAACAAGGAATGTGGTGGATCTTTAAAGGTAATCACGACCTCTGTCACTTTTGTAGGCAAAGCTTTACCTGAACGCACATAAAAAGGAACACCAGACCAACGCCAATTATCAATAAAGAATTTGAGTGCTACAAATGTGGCTGTTTTAGAATCATCTGGCACTCCTTCCTCTTGTCGATAGCTCTTTACTGTTTCCGTCCCAATTGTAGAAGTGGTGTATTGTCCTCTAATAACTTGTTTAGATACATCTGATTCTTTAATCGGACGAATAGACTGTAACAGTTTTAATTTTTCATTACGGATAGCTTTCGCATCCGCTGCAATAGGTGGTTCCATCGCTACATGGGCCACAATCTGCAATAAATGATTCTGGAACATATCTCGCAAAGCGCCAGATTTATCATAATAACCTCCTCTACTTCCAACGGTTAAATTTTCAGCATTCGTAATTTGTACATGATCTATATAATTTCTATTCCATAGTGGTTCAAAGATACCGTTGGAAAAACGAGCAACTAATAAATTTTGTACGGTTTCTTTACCTAGGTAATGATCAATTCTATAAATCTGGTCTTCCTCAAAATGTTGTCTAATATCTTTATTTAAAGCGATTGCTGTTTCTAAATCATAACCAAAAGGTTTCTCAATAACTAACCTTCTCCAACCATTTTTTTCTTTATTTAAACCATGTGCCGCTAAGCAAGCAGGAATTGTTTTATATAAAAAAGGTGGGGTAGATAAATAGAAAATGTAATTCCCTCCGATATTAAATTGCTTATCTAACTTTGCTAATTGTTTCTTTACTTTAGCATAGTCTTTCTTTTCAGCTGTCTGGATTGGGACATAAGATAATCTATCTGCAAAGTCTTTATGTTCTTTGCTAACTGCTGCATCGATAAATTTACTTTCAGAAAACACCTTTTTCCGAAATGCTGCATCCGTATATTGGGAGCGACTCAATCCTAATACGGCAAAGTTTTCAGGTAAATATTTTCCTTGGTACAGTTCAAATATGGCAGGAATAAGTTTCCGAACTGCCAAATCTCCTGATGCGCCAAAAATTACAAAAATTACTCCGTCCATATATTAATTTAAATTTGATGACCAATAGACCTCGCAAGTTAGTACAGAAGTAATTAATTTGCAGTCTCTAATTCTAATGAAATATTGTCAAAAGTAATGATTAAGTAACAAGAGCGCAATATTATTTTATTTTTTATCAATATTAATTCAATCAAATAATGGCGAAACAATTATACGATTTCGGAATGGTAGGCCTAGGGGTCATGGGTAGAAATTTTTTATTAAATGTAGCCGATAACGGATATTCTGTTATTGGTTTAGATACCAACAAAGAACAAGCTCAAGCATTGGAGGAAGAGGCTGCGGGAAAAGTGGCTAAAGCCACAACTGATATGAAAACATTTGTCGCTTCTCTAAAAGCACCTCGAAAAATCATGTTACTAGTACCCGCAGGTAAGGTGGTGGACATTGTCATAGACGGCCTCTTGAAACATCTAAAACCAGGCGATTTAATTATTGATGGTGGTAATTCCTTTTTTGAAGATACTGATCGTCGATTGGCTGCGCTAAAGGAAAAGAAAGTACAATTTTTAGGCGTAGGTGTTTCTGGAGGAGCTAAAGGCGCAAGACTTGGACCGAGTATCATGCCTGGTGGGAGCAAAAAAGCCTACAACCAAGTAAAGAAAATTTTAGAAGCAGTATCCGCAAAAGTGAATGGAGAGCCTTGCGTAGCCTATATGGGGAAAGGGTCTGCTGGCAACTATGTCAAAATGGTACATAATGGTATAGAGTATGCCATGATGCAATTACTTGCAGAGAGCTACGATATTTTAAAAAATATTGGTGGCTTAAATAATGAGGAATTACAAAAAGCTTATACGAAATATAATAGAGGGCGATTAAAATCTTTCTTAGTAGAAATCACTGCAGAAATCTTTAAACAAAAAGATGAGATAGGTAAAGGGATGCTCATTGATAAAATATTGGATAAAGCAAAGCAAAAAGGAACAGGTAAGTGGACTTCTCAAAATGCAATGGATTTTGGTATTCCTGTACCTACGATTGATGCTGCCGTTACCATGAGAGGTCTTTCTTCTCAAAAAGCAGAAAGAGTAGCTGCTTCTAAAATTTTAAGTGTAAAAGGGACAAAAGGAAAAGTGGATAAAACAAAACTAGTAAAAATAGTTGGCGATGCCCTATATTTTTCTTTTATCACTGCGTATGCGCAAGGCTTGGCTTTACTAACAGATGCTTCTGAAGAGAAAAAATATGGTTTGGATATGGAAGCTACTGCACGAATTTGGAGAGGGGGTTGTATCATTAGAGCGATCCTTTTAGAAGATATTCGAAAAGCTTATTCTTCTAATGAAGAGTTGTCTAACTTAATGGTTGATCCAACTTTTGCTTCCTATCTTAAGAAAACGCACAAAGCTACTAGAACGATTATAAAACAGGCTATTGATGCGGGGATTCCTACTTTAGCATTGTCTGCATCTCTAGCTTATTTTGATGCATACAGAGATGGACGTTTACCATTAAATCTAACTCAAGCTCAACGAGATCATTTTGGTTCTCATACTTATGAGCGAACGGATAAAGATGGGAAGTTTCATACGGAGTGGGGAGATAAGTAATA
>CAYOBX010000440.1:0-5471 GCA_964402245.1 uncultured Saprospiraceae bacterium
CAACAAGTATGTTTTATATTCTTCTTTAGAGGCAGTAATTTTGTTGGGCATTTTTTCAAAAATGCCCAACAAAATTGCTGCCTTTAAAAAACTATTAAAAGAAACACTTCTCTGAAAATGTCTTTTCTTGCTATTTTGCCTTAAAAAATGAGTCCGTAGCTCGGCTATGCACTAATTTTTTAAGACAAACTATCGAAAAAATCCACATTTCATAGAAGCATTTCTTAAAAGGTAACAAGTCTATTAAAAAAACAATATGCTATTTACAGATTTTAAATTAAATAATACTTTACAAAAAGCATTAGCGGACAATGGATTGATCTATGCCACACCGATACAGGTAGAATCGTTTCCAATCATTGCTTCGGGTAGAGATGTAATAGGCATAGCGCAAACAGGTACAGGTAAAACCTTAGCCTACTTATTGCCCTTGGTAAGGGATTTGAAATGGGCGAAAGATGACCGACCTAGGGTCTTGGTGGTCGTTCCCACAAGAGAATTGGTCGTACAGGTGGTCAAGGAAGTAGAGAAATTGACGGCATCTATGTCTGTAAGAATTAGAGGCTTATATGGAGGGACCAACATCAATACGCAGAAGCGAATTTTGATGGATGGGGCAGATTTAGTAGTAGCAACGCCAGGTCGTTTAGTAGATTTAGCTTTATGTGGTTCTTTAAACTTGAAATCTGTAAAAAAATTAGTGATTGATGAGGTAGATGAAATATTAAATTTAGGCTTTCGGCCACAGTTACATAATATATTAGACCTACTTCCTGCAAGAAGGCAAAATTTACTGTTTTCTGCTACTATGATAGAAAATGTAGAGAAAATAATTCATACCTTTTTTAATAACCCTGTAAAGATTGAAATAGAAGTCCGAGGTACGCCTGTTGAAAAAATAGATCAAAGTGCTTATTTGATTCCTAATTTTAATTCTAAAGTAAACCTACTACAACATCTATTACAGGATAAAGAGCAGCTAAATAAAGTATTGGTATTTGTTTCGACCAAAAAATTGGTAGATAAACTGTTTGAAAGAACGAGTCCTGCATTTCCAGATGAAGTCGGCTTAATACATTCTAATAAAGCGCAAAACCATCGTTTAAATACGGTAGAAAGTTTTCATAATGGAGAAATAAGAGTTTTACTCGCAACAGAATTGATTGCTAGAGGATTAGATATATTAGAAGTTTCTCATGTCATCAATTTTGATATGCCTGAAATTCCAGAACATTATATACACAGAATTGGACGGACAGGGCGTGCAGATAAAGAAGGACATTCTATCAATTTTGTGAAAGAATCAGAACGAGAATTCCAAGAAGCAGCGGAGGCTTTAATGGGGCAATCGATCACTATATTACCTGTCCCAGAAGAGGTAGAAATAGTTGACACTTTAATACCCGAAGAAATACCAAGAATGGGCGGGGATAAGAATTATTTGCAGCACAATTCTTCTAAATTACCCACTGGAGCTTTTCATGAAAAGAAGTTGAAAAATCAGAAGGTTAATCGAGCACAAGAAAAACGAATGGCTAGAAAGTTGGAGAAGTATAATGCTCGTTCTCGGAAGAAGAAGAAATAGGGGTCAGGAGTCAGAGGGCAGTGTAGCTTACCTGACCCCTGACTCCTGACCCCTAAAACAAAAATTAACAAAATATTACATTTTTCAACTGGACATAAACGAAATTACCTCTTATATTTGTACATATATTTCGACCCACAACCAACCTTATTAGTACCAATCTAAGTATATTTTTTTAGAACTGTAATTTTTTACAGTGATTAATTATCTAACGAAAACTCAGATTATAATGAAAATTTTTTTCTGTTTGATCGTATGGTTGTCAATCACGACACTCTCCTTCGGTCAATACAAAAGTTGTTGTAACTTTTCATCTAATTATGCTACTTGTAACTCCATCAATATTATTGGAGAATGTACAAAGTGCCCTTCTGTTCCAGAGAAATTTTTTATAGAATGGAAAGATGATGAAAATCATATAGAAACACATACCTGGACGAATACCTATCGCTCTGTTTCTGTAGATTATTTGATAGAAAATTTAAAACCTAGTGCTACCTATAAAGTTAAAATTCAGGTTAAAATGGCTGGCTGGCTTTTGTGGACAAATATTGGAAATTTTGAAGTGACCACGAACTGTGAAACCCCACCTACCAATAATAGTTGGACGACTTCTGGAGATAGAAATAAAGGTTTTATCATTGGGGATTATAATGGTGATGGTAAAGAAGATTTATTGCGACATATAACGCCTTATGGTGGTGCCGAAATTATGTTATCAGATGGACAAAAATTTCAAGAACCTGCTATGTGGACGCAGGAATACAATCATTCTTTGGGGTGGTTAGCGGGCGATTTTAATGGAGATAATAAAAAAGATTTATTAAGGTATAAAAAAGAGGCGAGTGGAGTAGAGGTTTTACTATCAACAGGCAATAATTTTAATGCGCCTAAGGAATGGACGGAGGCTTCCGATAACAATAAAAGCTGGTACATCGGAGACTTCAATGGAGATGGTAAGGATGATTTGTTGAGATATATTACGAATAAAGGAGGGGCAGAGGTGCTCCTATCTACGGGTAATCATTTTGAAGACCCCATAGAGTGGAGTGACATATCTGATAGAGGAAAAGGCTGGTACATTGGAGACTATAATGGGGATGGGATGGATGACTTGCTGCGATATGCCTCTAGTTCTGGAGGGGCTGAAATTTGTCTATCGAATGGAGAAAAATTTGAAAAACCTAAGCGATGGACCATGACCATAGACAAGAGTATGGGTTGGTATGTTGGAGACTATAATGGAGATGGTAAAGATGATTTATTGCGACATTATACTTCCTCAAAAGGAGCAGAAGTTATTTTGTCTAATGGGCAAAAGTTTGAATCCCCAAAGAAATGGACTTTGGCAAAATTAGTAGGCGAAAGATGGTTCGTTGGAAATTTTAATAATGATAATAAAACCGATGTCTTTCGGTTTTTACATACGGTGGGTGGTGCAGATATGTTTGAGTCCACTGGTGCAGATTTTCAGTAACACGGAATTTATTCCGTATCTCGTACCACAGAATTTATTCTGTAGGTTACGGAATGAATTCCGTGATACTGTTTACGGAATGAATTCCGTGGTACTGTTTACGGAATGAATTCCGTGGTACTGTTTACGGAATGAATTCCGTGTTACGGGAAAATTTTTGTAAGTTAGCCCAATGAAATTATTACACACAGCCGATTGGCACCTAGGGCAAAAATTCCTTTCCAGAGATAGAATAGAAGAACATCAAGGCGCATTAGATTGGATACGAGCGACTATCATAGCGCAAGAAGTAGAGGTCTTATTGGTATCTGGTGATATTTTTGATATTGGCAACCCACCGAATTATGCCCGTCAGTTATATTATAAATTTTTGACTAGTCTACAAGGTACCTTTTGTAGGCATGTGGTGATTATAGGAGGTAATCATGATTCTCCCTCCATGTTGAATGCACCAAAGGAGTTATTAGAAATATTAAATGTACATATTGTCGGTGCTGTAACAAAAGAATTACAAGATGAAATTATCGTTTTAAAAGATGAAAAAGGAGCGACAGAATTAGTAATAGCTGCAGTACCTTTTTTAAGAGATCGAGATATAAGGTTCAGCGTAGCAGGAGAATCAGGAAGTGAACGAGTGGAGCGAGTGCGAGAAGGAATAGCGCAACATTTTGAAGAGGTAGGGGCATTAGCAGAGGTATATATAGCACAAAAAGTACCTATTCTAGCGATGGGACACCTGCACGCCAAAGGAGCATCCGCTTCACCAGATCAAGCTAAAATTTATATTGGAGATATTGAAAATATTGAAGGCAATCAATTTCCTGATGTATTTGATTATGTAGCTTTAGGCCATCTGCATCGGGCACAAATGGTCAGTAAGCAAAACCATATTCGATATTCTGGCTCGATTATTCCATTAAGTTTTGGGGAAATACAAGATAAAAAGTCCGTTTATCTCATTGATTTTGATAAGGATCAACTTCAGCATATAGAAGAGGTGAAGATCCCCAGATTTAGAGCCTTGATTTCTATACAAGGGACGATTGATAAGGTTAAAGAACGCTTAATTAAAATAAATGAAGATCGAAAAGGGGAACTCATGCCTTGGGTGGAAATCCAAGTAGAGATGGAAGAAGCAATTCCAAATATAGATAATGAGTTACGAGATTTTGCTAAAGACTTTTGGCTGAATATTTTAAAAATTAGAACTAAAAGACAACATCAGGCTTTGGAAGAATTGACAGAGATGGTAAATTTAGATGATTTAACACCTTTAGAAGTTTTTCAAAAAAAGTGTAATAGCGATGGTTTGATGGAGGAAACTGGACAAGAGGAATTAGTACATACTTTTCAAGAATTGCAAGATTGGATGTCAGAACGGGAGGAATGATCGTTGTTTTAAAATTGTGGTTCTTTGACAAAGATCCCAATAATTGATAACTAGTCATGAACAATAGAAAATTAGGTTTGGCCTTTATAATATTACTAGGAGTGTGGGCAATAACTAGTTATATTCCTAAAGATGATACGGGTAGCTTTGAAACAGACCTAATAAGAATCGACACAACTCAAGTAAATATCATTAAAATTGAACTTAACGGGGAAATTGATTCAGAAATAACTTTACAACGAAATACTACATCTCAATGGTTAGCAACCAAAGGAACAGTGACCACGATTGCTAATAAGGAGGCCATCAATTCTGTTTTAAATAGCATTCAACGGATTCAAACAAAACGAATAGCAGCTAAGAAAAAAGAAAAATGGCCTGACTATAAAGTGGATGAATCGAATGGAACTAGCATTAAAATTTATACAGGAAGTCAACTACTCGAAGATTTTATTGTGGGTCGTTTTAGCTTTAATCAGCAAACTAATCAAGGTCTTTCCTATGTTAGAATTAATGGAGGAGAAGAAGTATATGAAATAGATGGATTTTTAAGTAAGAACTTAGGTCAAAGATTTTATGCTTATCGAAATAAGGATTTAATAAAAATTGTAAAAGAGGATATTACTTCGATGTCTCTTACCAAAGAGGAAGGAACGGTGCAGGTTTTCAATAAATTGAATAATGAATGGACGAATAATGATAGTCTAGTGTTAGATTCCATTCATTTAACAAATTACTTATCTGGAATACAAAATCTTATAGGTCAGAAATTTGTAGATGATATTGACCCTACGACTTATCGTATGCCGAAGTATAGAACTTTAGTTATCACAGGTAATAATATGCCACAACCAGTTACGATTACCTGTTATAGGGATGAAGCAAAAAATCCTCCTTATATTATCCAATCTTCCCAAAATATAGCAGCTTACTTTAGTAGTGAAGAAGGTGGTTTGTTTCAAAAAATATTTGGAATTTTGGAAACTCCTCTAGCGATGAAATAGAATTCTATCCACCAA
>CAYOBX010000441.1:0-5463 GCA_964402245.1 uncultured Saprospiraceae bacterium
TTCAAAAATAAATTCAGCAATCTATCCTGTCCGTAGTATATCTGATTAATTGAGTAGTACATCACAAATGTAGCAGTACGCTATAGGCAAGAATTTTATTAGGTCATAAGTTCTGACATTGTTTAAGAATGAGTCAATTCATTTTTAAACCACTTCAATGCAAAAGAAAACGATCATTTATTTGTCTTATTTTGTACATATACAAACCTTAACATTTCTATTTTAGTTAGAGTAGTAACGAGTCAAAAATAAATAGGCTGTCTAGTCTGACTCCTGTTTTTTCCTATTATTTGAAATATTCCCTTTCCTTTTCATTGAATTCAATGTGTTTGAGTATATTTAGGTCTTATAATTTTTTCTAAAAAAGATAGTATCCATGTCAATACTTAAACCAATAAGCCTTTTATTATTTCTTAACTTCTTATTCTCCTGCGGAGGCAATGAATCTACTAAAACAGTAGATATGCCTGCAAAAGAAGCGACTAAAAAGCAAGCAAAAACGGCAGATTTCAATGAATCTAAGAATGCTTATTTCGGAGATTTACACATTCATACGAGTTGGTCTTTTGATGCTTTCATCTATAATACCCGTACGACCCCCGATGACGCTTACCTTTATGGGAAAGGAGAAGGCATCAAGCACTCTGTCTTGGATCAAATCCGTTTAAAAAGACCTTTAGATTTTATGGCGGTGACGGATCATGCAGAATATATGGGCGTTATGAAACAAATGATTGATCCGAATCATGAGTTTTTTAACTTGGATATTGCTAAACAAATTAGAGATAAAGATCCTCGTATCTCTATGACAGCTTTTGGCGTAATTGGTAGATCTATGGCGGGTAATAATCCTATTGCTGAAATTAATAGTGAATCCATTAGAAAGAGTACTTGGCAAAAAATAGTAGGCGCAGCTAATAAATATTACGAACCTGGAAAATTCACTACTTTTCCAGCCTATGAATGGACCTCTTCCGTTCCTGATACTTTATACCATAAAGATGGTACTTTTGAATCGTTTGCAAAAAATATGCATCGAAATGTATTTTTTAAAAGCGACCATGTTCCAGAATTACCTTTCTCTTCTTTTGATTCTCAAAATCCAGAAAAACTCTGGGATTGGATGGACTTACAAAGAAAGAAGGGGATCGAACTATTAGCCATTCCACATAATGCCAATATGAGTAATGGAATGCTTTATGCAACTACCCAATATAATGGTTCGCCAATGACTATGCAATATATCAATCAGCGAATGCGGAATGAGCCAATCAATGAAGTGGTACAGATAAAAGGACAGTCTATGTCCCATCCAGTTCTGGCTCCAAATGATGAGTTTGCAGATTTTGAACTATACCCTTTCACCTTTACACTTGCTGGACCAGTCGCAAGTAAACCCCAAAATTCCTATGTAAGAGAAGCTTATCAAAATGGTTTAGCCATAGAACAGCAAGTTGGGGGCAATCCATTTAAGTTTGGATTGATTGGTAGTTCTGATGGACATAACTCTGCAGGAGCTCTAGAGGAAGATAATTACTTCGGAAAATTTGGTGTCAGAGATGGTGATCCTACCAGAAGGATAGCAGCAGATGATAGTCAATTTCTTTCTAGTAGACTAATGAGTGCCGCAGGTATGGCGGGTATATGGGCTAAAGAAAATACCAGAGAAGCACTATTTGAAGCAATGGAACGAAAAGAAACCTTTGCTACTTCTGGTCCAAGAATCAAAGTGCGTTTATTTGCTGGGTATGATTTTGAGAATATAGATCTGACAAATAATAACTGGGTTGATCAAGCTTATGCGAAAGGCGTACCTATGGGTGGAGATATTGGTCCAGATACAGATAAGAAAAGTCCTTCTTTTTTAATCTGGGCAATTAAAGATAATGAAAGTGCCAATCTAGATCGTATTCAAGTCATCAAGGCTTGGGTAGATGCATCGGGGAAAGCACATGAAAAAATCTTTGATGTTGCATGGTCTGACAATCGAGCACTTAAAGCAGATGGCACACTCCCATCTGTTGGTAATACCGTTAATGTCAAAGAAGCTAGCTACGATAATTCTATCGGGGATGTAGAGCTACAAACTGTTTGGAAAGATCCAGCATTTAATGCGGAACAAGCTGCTATGTATTATTTGAGAGTATTGGAAATTCCTACGCCTCGATGGAGTACCTATGATGCGAAGACATTGGGTGTTGATATTCCTGATGGTTTGAATGCTACTATACAAGAACGGGCTTGGTCTTCTCCTATCTGGTATGGACTTTGATTTTTTTTTTGCTTTATCTGATTACGCTGATTCAGGGTAATCAGATAAAGCACAGTAAGTTCACAGTAATCAAGGCAAGCAAATAAATCAAAAAAATCACAGTAACTTTTTCATGAAGTATAGTCAAATCTTAAAGGAGCCGTTAGTACATTTTTTACTACTAGGCGGAGCTTTATTTCTATTATATAGTTTTTTAAATAAAGACGAGGAACGTCCAGAAGATTTTACCATTCATATTGCTCAGAGTGATATAGACCGCTTGACTAGTGCGTATGAAAAAAACTGGAGCACTTCACCTGATAGTGCGACATTGGATTTGCTAATTAAAGATGAAGTGAAAACAGAAATGTTATATAGAGAAGCTTTACGAATGAATTTGGATCACAATGATGAAATTATTCGGCGTAGACTCAAACAGAAATATGAGTTTTTAGTGAAAGATTTAGTCAGTTTGGAGCAAGCTTCTGAAGCTACTTTAGAAACCTTTTATAAGGAAAATATCGACCGCTATAATAGCTCCAAAAAAATTAGCTTTTCTCAAATATATTTTAGCCCAGATAAGCGCGCTGCTCCGTTACAAGAAGCAGAATTGATGTATCAACAAATAAAAAACCAATCCTTTCCTAATGATCTTAATGGGTATGGTGATAATTTTCATCTACCTAATTATTTTGCTAATAAAGATGTTGGTGATATACGACAGGCATTAGGAAAACAATTTGCAGATGCTATTTTTACAATAAAGAATATTGGCTGGAGTGTTCCAATTAGTTCGGGATATGGTGCGCATTTAGTTTGGGTGCATAGCATCAATGACTCCAATGTATTACCTTTTTCACAAGTCAAAGAGCAGGTGGCCCAAGATTGGGAACAAGAGCAGCAGACGCGCTATAATGACCAATTGTATAAGAATTTGTCGGAACAATATAAGGTAACTTATTCTTTTGAGAGGAGAGAACAGCGATAAAATCCGTTTAAAACGATGGCTATTAGTTGAATGTTATAGTTGCTTATCATTTATTTAGACATTCCACTTAGAAAAACTATTGATGAAATATATTTCCATATGCCTCTTTGTTTGCCTCTTAGCTACCAGCTATAGTCAATCCTTAAATTTTCAAACCAATGGTCGACTTATTTTAGGAACACTAGAAGAAAAAACGGCTTCTATTGACATCGGAGACATTGACCAAGATGGAGACTTAGATATTATAGCAGCCAATGGTCGACACTGGCCAGAACAAAACCGTGTTTTTGTGAATGCAGGGAATGGGAAATTTACCGTTTCCTATCCCTTAGATCTTATTAGTGAAACTAGTTACGCTACAGAGTTAGCAGATTTTGATGGGGATGGAGATTTGGATGTGGCAGTAGGAAATGATATGGCGCCTAATGCTCTATATCTCAATGATGGCAAAGGGCATTTTACAAGAAATGGTAGTTTTGGGGAAAGCTATTCACCCACTCGAAATTTAACAGTTGTAGATATTGATCAAGATGGAGATGCAGATATTTTAATAACGAATAGAGGTAGGGCCAATGAAATCTGTCTCAATGATGGTAAGGGAAAATTTTCTACATCCATCAATTTTGGAACTAAAGAAGATTCAACTATTGATGTAGAAGTAGCGGATTTAGATGGAGATACGGACTATGATCTGATTTTAGCGAATAGAGATGGACAACAAAATTACATCTATCTAAATGATGGACACCTAGGCTTTGATACGAAAATTCCTTTTGGTACAGGTATGGACGAAACTAGGGCCGTAGCTGTTGCTGACCTAAATAATGATCGTATATTGGATATTATTACCGCTAATATTAGAATGCCTAATCGTATTTATTTTGGAGATAATCAGTTAAATTATTCGACTTCCATAACATTTGATTCTAGTGAAAATAGGTCTTATGCTTTAGCTGTTGGGGATTTAGATAATGATGGTGCAATAGATATTATCGTTGCGAATGCAGGTGCCCCTAATACTATTTTTAAAAATATCGAGAATGGTAAAGATTGGGAACAAATAACCCTAAAAGAGAAAACTTATAATACCTACGATATAATGACCGCTGATCTAAATAAAGATAATAAACTGGATATTATTGAAAGTAATTCTGATGAATTAAATCGATATTACTTTAATAAAAATTAGTCGTTAGTATAAGAATTCGCTTTATCTGTATAAAATAAATTATAATTACCAAGGATTCCATTTAACTTAATTCATAAAGTATTAAAACAACACTTCACATGCTTGTAGCAGTAGACATAGGTAATACAAATGTATCTCTTGCCATTAATATCAAAAATAAATGGAAATACTTTTGGCGATATCCTACGATTAGAGATGAATCTCCTGTTTTTTATAGTTTAAAAATTAGAAATCATCTCTTAGAACACGATATTGATATTAATAAAGTAAAGAAAATAATATTGAGTAGTGTAGTGCCTCCGCTTACTCCTGTATTCCGACAAATACTGCCAGAAATATTTCCTGCACCTTTTATAGTGGTCGGACCAGATATTTTTCCTAGCTTGTCCTTGGCTATTGATAACCCTAATGAAATTGGTAGTGATTTAATCGCGAATGCAGTGGCCGCACATACGATTTACAAAAAAGATTGTATTGTCGTGGATTTCGGTACCGCACTCACATTTACCACTGTTACTAAAAAGGGGGAAATATTGGGAGTAGCTATTGCCCCTGGTTTAAAAACAGCCATTAATGCTTTATTTTCCAAAACGGCCCAACTACCAGAAGTGCCTTTAGAAATGCCTGATTTACCAGTTGGAAAAAATACAATTCATGCCATTCAAAGTGGAGTATTAAATGGATATGTCGGACTAGTTATCTATATGCTTGCTAGTATTCGAGAAGAAGTAGGCCAGCATTTTATTGCTGTTGCTACAGGTGGACTTTCATCTATTCTTCATCCTTTAGAAAATGAATTTGAAGACATTGACGTGGAGTTAACGATGAATGGGTTGAAGATTATTGCGGAAGCGAATTAGTAGGTTGCGAAAATTTATTAAAAAAACTAACTGCCATTTGAAGCTGTCTAATAAGGCGCAAGTGAATTTTGCAAGCAAAATAATGTATTGAACGCAGAGATGCAGAGAATACATACTAATGTAACGACGAAATAATAAGTTGGGCAATCTGGTTCTAATTATTTTTCAGTCTAAG
>CAYOBX010000442.1:0-5450 GCA_964402245.1 uncultured Saprospiraceae bacterium
AAGACCCATCTAATTGTTTGTTAGATGAGTCTTTTTTATAACGGAATATTAGGCATGATAATATCTTTCATCAATGATTTTACCGTCTTTCCATTTAGAGCGAACTACCTGCTCAAAACGGTGTTTAGCACCATCTTTAGTATCAAATGACATGACAGCCTCATAAAATGAGGTATCTCCAACTACAGCTGGGCCACTTTTTACTTCATATCCGTGAAAAGCGGTTACCGTCGCTAATAATTCTTCCTCTAATTTAAGGCAATGTGCTTTACCTTCTTTCGCTGGATTATTGCCTTCCCATAATTTTACGTCATCGTCCAAATAAGTATCCATTGCTTTTATAAATTCTCCTTTAGCTAGTAATGCTAAAACTGCATTTATATTTGTTAAAATTTCTTTTTCTTGACTAGTCGCTGTTAAAATGATTGCTAATTTTTTTTGATTAAATAATTATGGAATGAAATATAAATTTTTATTCCATTCCTATGCTGCAAAAATACTTTAGAAAAGGAGTACCTACATTAGACATACTTCCCTTTTACTTGGACAAATTTCCTTTTATTAAAACGTATCAGAATAAAGGGACTTATTATTAAAAATTTCTCAGAAATGATTTAATCTATCTAATACAATAAGTAAATAACTCTCGAAGGAAATATTTGCAATCAATAGGGAATTTCATATAAGAATATATATCGAGAATAGTAATAATATTGCCTTTGTTTGACAAACAATCACTTCATTCTTATTATAAAATTTACTTAGTATGAAAAAGGTATATTATTATTTCACGGCAATTGTAGCTATCCTATTAATCGGTGTAGCTTGTTCACAAAAATTAACTACTGATGTAGGGAATAATTCCAAAGACATGAGTGGAGCAGACTATTTCAAAATAGATGCCTCAGGAATGTTAGACAGACCTACGGACTATCGTACATGGGTTTATGTGGGTACACCTACTACTCCTAATGATATGAATAACGGAAAGGCTGCTTTCCCTGAATTTCATAATGTGTATATTGACCCAATGAGTTATAAGCATTGGAAAGAAACAGGTAAATTTAGAGACGGAACTATTTTAATGAAAGAATTGGTAAGTGTAGGCTCTAAAGCTGCGGTTAGTGGTAATGGATACTTCATGGGGGATTTTATTGGTTTAGAAGCCACTATTAAAAGTAAAAAGCACTTTCCGAACGAACCAGGTAATTGGGCTTATTTTAGTTTTACAAGTCCTTCGGATGGTATTCTAAAAGCAAAGACATCAGCATTCGCAACTAAAGATTGTAATTCTTGTCATGCTGCAAGTGCTGCTGATGATTTTGTATTTACGCAGGACTATCCAGTTTTAGCGGCTGCGAAAGCTGTAGGTAACAGCACCCCTGAAAATGCTGCCAGAAGAGCAAAAATTGCGATGAATGCACCTAAAGAAACAGATATCTGGGCTGCAACAGTAGAAACACCTAATGACCCAAGTTTGGGTATTCCTCTGGATAAGGCAGGTTTATTCGCCTACCTAAAAAAAGGAACCTATAAGAATTTTAAAAACCAAGAGTCAGAATCACACCCAGGAAGAGGCCCTCATACTCAATTAGGTTTCCCTGTAAAGGTCTTTATGAATGACATTATTGCAAACTCTCTCACCAAAAAGAATAAGGAGCATCCTAAAGGTTCTATTATCGTGAAAGAGATGTTTGACAAGAGCAACGTTTTAGCAGGATGGGCAGTTATGGTAAAAACTCAGGCGACAAATGATGATGGAAAAGGGTGGTTTTGGTATGAAGTTACAAGTACCTCTGATGCCAATGCAATTCCTGCAATAGGAAATGGGGTTACAGGTTGTATCGATTGTCATCGAGTAGGCATTGACCAAATTCGGACTGGATTTCCATTAGAATAAGTTTTATTAATCGACAAATCTTAGGTGTTTGATAAGTTTTTTCTATCTGTTAAATCATATCTAAGCTTTAGTAAATTTCATCTTCAGAATGTATAGGATTGGTTTAACCAATTATTATAAAAAATAAAATTATTATCATAATGAAAAATTCTATTATCATAGGTGGGCTATTATTAGCGCTCGTTTTTGCATACGCTTTTACTGCTGGGGATAAGGCACCTTCTACTATTTCTGCTGACCCAGAATATTTTACAATCGACTCAAACGGAGAACTAATCCGTCCAACAGATTATCGGTCATGGGTGTTTATTGGTACGCCTCTAACCCCTAATGATATGAATAACGGGAAGGCTGCTTTCCCTGAATTCCATAGTGTTTACATCGACCCTATGAGTTACCGTCATTGGAAAGAAACTGGTAAATTTAGAGACGGGACTATTATAATAAAAGAACTTTCTGCTGTAGGAAAGAAGGCGGAGGTTAGCGGTAATGGTTATTTTATGGGCGAATTTATTGGATTGGAGGCTACCATAAAAAGTAAGAAACACTTCTCAAACGAACCAGGCAATTGGTCTTATTTTAGTTTTACAAGCCCTACGGACGGTATCTTAAAAGCTAAGGCAAAAGCTTTTGCAACTAAAGATTGTAATGCTTGTCATAATGCAAGTGCTGCTGATGATTTCGTTTTTACTCAGTACTATCCAGTATTAACTGCTGCCAAAGGAGTTGGCAAATCGGTCAACCCAGAAAATGCTTCTAAAAGAACACCTTCAAACTAATAAGAGCGTATTAATTTTTAGCTATTTCCAGTTTCATAAATTTCTGGATAGCTGCTTTCAACCACTCAATTTAAATGATTGAAAGTACTACCACCTATTTTATAAATAGGTGGTAGTTTTGTTTTAAGAGCAATTTGATAGCTTGTTGTTTTTAATAAAAAAGTTAAATGTACTACAGAGAATGATAAAGAAAATAATAAAAATTTTAGGTTCACCTGCATTGATGACCTTGTTATTCGGCATTTTTATTTCGGCTTTGATGGTCGGAACTTTTATGGATGCATCTGCACCTAAATCTCCTTCCCCTTATACCGAGCAGCTAATTTATAAAGCTAAATGGTTTGAAGTAGTACTCTTTCTATTTGTACTTAGCTTTTTTGCACATTCTTTAAAATTTCAATTAATTAAGCGTAGGCAATGGACCACCTTATTCCTTCATTTTGGTTTTGGCATCATCATAATTGGGGCAGCGATTACTAGATATACGAGCTATGAAGGGATTATGAATATCAGAGAAGGACAAGAATCGAACGTATTTTATTCCTACGACCAATTCCTTCATCAAAAGATAGATGGTTTTGTAGAGGGAAAGGCTTTAAGAATGGTAGAGGAACCAGTTTTACTTCGTTTGTCTGAGCGAATGAGCAATGAAGTAAACATTTCTACAACCTTTGATAATCAGAAATTTACAGTAACGCTTAAGGACTTCATGAAAAACGTCCGCATCGAAAAAGAATTCATATTGGATACTACAGGAAAAACCTATCTAAAAATTGTAGAAGGGATTACGGGGACTAGAATAGACTACTTTCTCGAAAAAAACAAGAACTTATTGATTAACGGAGAAATTATAGCCTTCGAAGATAGCTTGAGTACTGCATCCATTCAATTCATTGAAAAAAGAGACACCCTATTTATAAAATCATTCAGAGGGGGTAGTACGATGAATATGATATCTGGAGAAGTAACAGACATTATACCTGAGGTGTTGTATCCGCTAGAATATTTACAATTATACCGTATTGGTTCCGTATCTTTTGTCATCCCAGAAAAGACGCTTGTTGGAAATATAGAAGAAGTCATGGTGAGAGCCCCAGAGCGTCAAACAAGTGGTATTGTACTAGAAGTAGCGCTAAATCAAGAAAGAAAAATAGTAAATCTATTAAATGGTGCGCTTGGTGTTCCACCGGTATATAAACGAATAGAAATTGGTAAGTATTATTTTCATCTTGCTTATGGTGCTCGGGAATATCAACTTCCTTTTGCCTTAAAATTAGATGATTTCAAAGCGGAGAAGTTTCCAGGCAATGAGCTTGCTTATAAAAGTTTTAGTAGCGAAGTGACGCTCAAAGATAAAGATCAAAGCGATACTCAAAAAGAAATAGCTATGAATCAAGTTCTTGATCATAAAGGTTTTCGGTTCTTTCAAGCGAGTTTTGATAATGATGAAAAAGGCACTTATTTAAGTGTCAACCATGACTTTTGGGGTACTTGGGTAAGTTACTTTGGATATGTAGTGCTTTTTCTTGCACTTATTGTCTCCCTTTTTAATTCTTCTTCCCGTTTTCAGCACATAGCTAAATCTATGAAGAAACTTAGAAATACTCCCATTATTTTATTATTCTTATTGACTATATCAAGTTCGAATATATATGCTTCTTCCTCAGAAGAAAATAGGATTAATCCTTCGCATAATTTCATAAAAGAGTCTGCTATTAACTCAGAAATGGCTAAAAAGTATGGCCAGTTAGTTAGCCAAGACGAAGCAGGAAGAATGAAACCTATCAATACCTATGGGGCAGAACTATTGAATAAAATAAGTAAGCAAAACTATTTTGATGTGCTTACATCTGATCAGGTTTTATTCTCAATGATGCAATTCCCAGAGGAATGGATTGAGATCGACCTTATCTATATCAAACGGGCAAACGATAGTATTCGGCAGGTGCTACAAATTCCACCAGACAAAAAATTTGCTTCACTCAATGATTTTTATACCAATGATAAAAAGTTAAAAATATCACCCCAACTTGTCCAGAAAATCTCGAAAGGGTTTAACCCTAATCAATTTGAAAAAGATATTCTTAGAGCTTATCAAAATCAATATTTATTAGGACAAGCACTTGAGGGAAGGCTGTTGCGAATATTTCCAATACCTAATGACCCTTCCAATAAATGGCTTTCCTATCATGACTTTATAGACTCCCGTATTGACTATGGGGATCCAGCATTTGTAGAAAACTGTAAATTAATTTTTAATAAAGGAAGAGCTGCACCAATATTATTGAACAATTTTATTGATAAGCTAAAAGAAGTACAAGAAGAATACGGTAGGGCAATAATACCTTCTGAAACCAAAATTGAATCCGAAATACTATACAATAAGCTCGCTCTATTTAAACAATTATTTAAGGGGTACTTATTCTTAGGAATAGTATTACTATTGGTAGCAATAATAAATATTCTTTTGGATAATCGTTTAGTCAAAAGGATAGCATATGTGTTAAAAGGGATGATATTTGGATTGGTGGTTGCTCATTTTGGAGGTTTAGTATGGCGGTGGTATTTATCAGGACATGCACCTTGGAGTGATGCTTATGAATCCATGATTTATGTTGCGTTTGCAACAATAACATTTGGTTTACTATTAGGTAAGCATTCCTACATTACAATTGCAGCATCTGCTTTTGTTACCTCAATGATTTTAATGGTTGCACAATGGAGTTTTATAGATCCTGCAATTGCTAATTTACAACCTGTTCTTGATAGCT
>CAYOBX010000443.1:0-5444 GCA_964402245.1 uncultured Saprospiraceae bacterium
GTGCGCTCTGTGTCTCCGTGTTCAATACCATAGTTTATTATTCTCTGTGCGCTCTATGTCTCCGTGTTCAATACCATAGTTTATTATTCTCTGTGCGCTCTGTGTCTCCG
This sequence comes from uncultured Saprospiraceae bacterium, assembly GCA_964402245.1. Taxonomy (GTDB): domain Bacteria; phylum Bacteroidota; class Bacteroidia; order Chitinophagales; family Saprospiraceae; genus JAFMDF01. Next base: position 111 of record CAYOBX010000443.1, read on the forward strand.
TGTTCAATACCATAGTTTATTATTCTCTGTGCGTTCTGTGTCTCCGTGTTCAATACCATATCATACTAGCATCACTCACGACCTACAAAATCCGTGTCTTCCGTGTAACTACGAAGTAGTTCCGTGTTGAATTATGTATACTAGGAAGCTTAACCAAGACCTATCAAGCTTCTTTATTAGAAGGTTTTAAAATTTATTGCATCATTTTCGTACCTTTCCAAAAATAAACAAAAATGAAAAATTTAATTCTCTTCTTCGCGCTACTACTCAGCATTCCAAGCTATACCCAAAGCAACTTAAAAGCCTTAGTCGGAGGTCGACTAATTGATGGGTTCGGTGGTACACCAATCGCCAACAGTGTCATTCTCATAGAAGGCGAAAAAATCAAAGCCATCGGTCAAGTTGGAAGAATGGACATTCCAGAAGGCACCGAAATTATTTCTACTGAAGGCATGGATGTGCTCCCAGGCTTATGGGATATGCATGTCCATCTGATGATTAATGGACATAGTAACTATAGTCATTGGGATAAAAAATATCCGCCATTATTCAAAGATGTTATCATGCCTTCTTCCGCCAAACAGTTATTAATGGCAGGCGTGACTAGTGCAAGAGATTTAGGCGCACCGCTAGAAGAAAGCATTTATATAAGAGATGCTATTAATAACGGCACCTTAGATGGCCCTACGATGTATATGTCAGGACCATTCATTCAACATCAACCCTACCCAGGTACGGAGCAGTTTCGTTGGGGTATATCAGGCGTATCAGATGCTAGAACGAAAGTTAAGCGATTAGTCGATGCTGGAGTCGATTGTATCAAATTAGTCGATCAAGATCAAATGACGATGGACGAGGTACATGCGGTGGTGCAAGAAGCGCATAAGCATGGCTTACCTGTAGTAGCCCATTCTCATCGACCAGAGGAAATTAGAAGGGGCATCGCAGCAGGTGTAGATTGCTTTGAACATACAGGTCATGCTACCGCACCAGAATATCCTGCCGATGTTATGGAGCTATTAAAAGAGCGAAGTGCCACCGGCAAAAAATTATTCTGGACACCTACTATTGAAGGGCTTTGGAATTATGAATACACTAGAGATAATCCAGAATTATTAGATAATGATTCTTGGCATTTAGGATTACCAGACTCTATCATACAAGACATTCAACAGTCTATAAAATATCCTGGAAGATTAAGTTATTTTCAAATTACTCCTTATAGAAAACCTACTTTAAAAAGAAAATTTGAGCAGTTAGTCGAGTCTGGCGTAGTCTTAATGATTGGCACAGATAGTGGTATTCCTATGAAATTCCATAGTCAATCCACTTGGCATGAATTAGATGTATGGGTGAATGAGTTGGGGTATGATCCAATGCTAGCTATCAAGGCGGCTACTTATTGGCCTTCTGTAGCAATGGGCGTAGATCAAGAGGTGGGTACGATTAGTGAAGGGAAGTATGCAGATATTATTGCGGTGAAAGGGGATGTACTTCGATATATTAGTTTATTGCAGGATGTGGATATGGTGGTGAAGCATGGGAAGCGATATAAGTGAGAAATAATGAACACAGAGATACAGAGTGCACAGAGAAAAATTAAAACTCTGTGCACTCTGTGCCTCTGTGTTCAATACTACATCACGCTCACGACCTAAAAAATCCGCGTCATCCGCGTGGCTACGAATTAGTTCCGTGTTGAATCAAGCCTAACTATGCCCTAAAATACTAACAAATAAAATGGTAACAAATTCAACACTTCACTATACAATAATCAGGCAAATAATTGAGAGGGGATATGCACCAAGTGTGGATGAACTTTCTAAACTGCTCAAGAAAAACAGAGAAGAAATTGTCGAAGGATTGTATAATTTACAAGAATATCATGGCGTCGTCCTTCATCCCAATGAGCCAAAAATTTGGGTCATCCATCCGTTTTCCTTAGCACCAACCAACTTTTATGTGCAATCTCAAAAAGGGGAATGGTGGGGCAACTGTGCATGGTGTTCTTTAGGAGTAGCTGCCCTGCTTAAAGAAGATGTAAAAATAAGCACCTCAATTGGTGGAGAAACCAAGCGGATAGAAATCAATATTATCAATGGAGCAATCCAAGAAAAAAACTATTTGGTGCACTTCCCAATACCAATGAAAAATGCTTGGGACAATGTGATCTATACATGTAGTAATATGTTGATTTTTGAGGATGAATTACAAGTAGATACTTGGTCTAAGAAACATAAGATTCCGAAGGGAGATATTCAGTCTATTGAAAATATTTGGAATTTTTCAAAGAAATGGTACGGAAATCATTTAGATCCAGAATGGAAAAAATGGACAGTTGAAGAAGCTAAACAACTGTTCCTTGAATTTGAACTAAAAGGAGATATTTGGAATTTAGATGACTCCAAGGAAAGGTTTTAAAAATAAAGGGTTTTCTCCTAAAAAATATTATCTAAAAAATCAAGTTACAAACTTGAAGGATATCCATTTGAAGTTACAAACTTCAAATATCGACACAGCACGAACTCTTAAGAGTGTGCGATGGTCGAAGTTTGTAACTTCGACCCAATATTTTTTAAGTATATAACAATTGGGGGCGTGTAAATGAACACATGAGTTTGTCTAATACGATGTAAATGAAATTTGCAAGCAAAATAAAGTATTGAACGCAGAGGCGTAGAGTTCAAATCTTTCTCTGCGGCCTCTGCGCCTCTGCGTTCAGTTACGCCCTCGATCTGTTATACACTCTTATTTTTTTTGTTTTCAGCCCAATTTTTAGCGAACTCATTTTTATGAGAAAACCCTATTTAAAGATATAATCTATTGCTAAATATTTATAAAAAGAATTATGTACTAATGATGAAAGAATAAAAAAACAATATGAAAAACAATCCCCAATACCATTTGCTTATTTTAGGTACCCTTTCTATCATTTTTATTTATGGATGTCTAGACAAAATTGAATTTGCAAGACCCTCCAATTCAATAGATTCTTTCTCCATTCAAGGAAAGTTGATAAAAGATGATACCAGTTTTGTCTCCTTAAAGATTGCTGAGTTATTTAACTTTCGGGACAAGCCTCAAGAGATACGCGTAAAAAATGTCTTTTTGCTAAATAATCAAGGTGAAAAGATAGAAATACCTTTTGGTTTAAATGGGTTCTATTTTAGAGAATTTCCAGAAAATCAAACAGATTTTCAAATTGATTATGGAATCGCCTATCAGGTACAAATTGAAACTTTTAGCAATCAAATGTATGAATCAGATTTTGAAGTATTGTATCCTGTTCCAGAACCTACAGAGTTAAAAGTTACCAGTAAAAAATTTGTACAAAATGATGCGAACGTAACTGTATCTATAGATAATTTATTAGAATATACGGTTAGTACCCCTATAGTTAGTAGCATAGACAATGAAGTGTTTAAATCCTATTTATTAATGGAATTTGAGCAAGTATTTAAATTTACGGACACCCCAGCATTTAGTTTAGGTTTTTGTGTTTCGGAATCCTTTACTTCTAGATTTCCTAAAACCTGTTATGTTACTTCTACTCCTCCTGGAGGTTTTACATTAATAAATGGTTCTAATTTTACTGGAACAGATATTAAAGATTATCCAATATTTGAACGAGCTGCCAATAACTTTATTTATGCCGAGGGTAATACATTTATTTTGAATCAATTATCCCTTAGTCCTACTGCATTTGAATATTGGTCCCAAGTAGAGGAAAATACTACTCCATCTACCACTGTTTTTAATAATCCGCAAGGAAATTTAATCAGTAATTTCAAAAATGTTAACAATCCAAAAGAAAGAGTTTTTGGGTATTTCTATGTAAGTGAAAAAGCCGTAAAACGCATATTTGTTTCTCCTGAATTTGCAGGTCTTCCTAAAAAGGTTTGCCCACCACAAACGTCTTTACCAGGTGGTGGTATTCCTCCTGAATGCTGTAACTGTCTAGAAAATGAAAATAGTATACTTGAACAACCTGATTGGTGGATAGAGTAATTAGGGTCTAAGCCCGAGTCAATTCCAACACCGTAATCTCTGGCCACATCCCAATCCGGCCAGGAAAAGCCAAGAAACCAAAGCCTCGATTGACATACAGATATTGCCCTTTTTCTTCATACAAACCATTCCATCTAGGGTACCGATACTTTGCAGGACTCCATTTGAAGCCAGGAAGATTAATACCAAATTGCATCCCATGCGTATGCCCGCTCAATGTAAGATGAATATGTTGTGGATGATCTAGTACCTTCTCATCCCAATGCGTTGGATCATGAGACATTAAAATACAGAAGTCATCAGCAGAGCAACCATGTAGACTTTTATCCAAATCTCCTTTCTTAGGAAACCATCTCCCTGCCCCCCAATTCTCTACCCCCAGTAACTGTATATATTCCCCATTCTTTTCAATACGGGTATTTTGATTGGTTAACAATTGAAAGCCCATTTGTTTAAACTTGGCAAAAAAGTCTTGCCAATAATTATCTACATCCGTGGCTGTACCTTGACGGGGTACGCCATAATAATCATGATTGCCTAACACCGCATACTGCCCATAGGTAGCTTTCAATTGTTTAAACACATCAATAAAAGGGTTCACTTCGTCCTTGCTAGAATTCACCATATCTCCAGTAAATAGGATCAAGTCTGGGTTTTGGTCATTCACCATTTTCACCCCTTTGGCTACTTCCTCCAAGCTATCCAAACTCCCTGCATGTATGTCAGAAATTTGAGCAATAGTAAATCCTTCAAAAGCAGCTGGTAAATCTTTAAAGGCTAGTTTTACTTTATTGACGGTATACTTATATTTTCCTTTAGTAACACCATATAGAATAGTGCTTAGCGGAATACTAGCTATTCCAGCAGCAATAAGTGTCATATATTTTCGACGCTTCGGGATAAACGAATCTCCACTTGCCACTTCCCGAATACCTACTGCATCCAACAGAAAATTGACTGCCCCAAATACCAATCGTCCTCCATCTTGAACTAAAGTGACTAGTAAAAAAACAAACTTGGAAATAATAGCGGTAAGAACGATTCCTAAATAAAAATTATAGGAAGCATCTCGAAAAAAACTACCTGTTTGCAAGGTTTGATACATCCGAAAAAAACTATACAATACAAAGAGGCTTGACCCAATATATACGAATTGGTACAAGCGAAACCATTTGCCAATAAATAGGGGTTTTAAACCAAAATAAGTCAAGAGATCAAGGAGGAAATAAAAGACACCTATAATAATAAAAGTATTAATTCTTGATTGCATATTGGATAACTGAATACTTTTTAAACTAAGTAACGACAAAACAATAACTTGAGCAT
>CAYOBX010000444.1:0-5437 GCA_964402245.1 uncultured Saprospiraceae bacterium
TGTTATCAAAAATAGCATATTTTTCAATTATAAGTTTGAACTTATCTACTCCGTTTACAGAAAGACAATTATAAAATAAGGTTCTTTGACAAATCCCGTGATATACTGATTAGTCACGAATGCACGAATACTAAAGTAAGTGTATTCATTAGAATCTTGATTCGTGCATTAGTGGCATTATTATTCGCTACACGCAATTTGTCCAAGAACCTAAAATAATAAGTATAATTCATGGTCTGAGAGTTGAGCCGGAACAATGCTGGAATACTTGTAACGTTCTACTTGATTTTTATTCTTTAAAAGAATCCTTATTTACAAACGTGATTTATTTTCTAATTCGTGAGATTCGATACACCGCCGAAATTATTTGGTACAGTTCATACAAAATCTACCTTTCCAACTACATAATAAAAGCGGCTAGCATATTTCTATACTAGCCGCTTTAGATCGCTTATCTTGATTTTTATATTCTATTAGTCAAAATCGCTCATGACTTATAGAATCCTTGCCATCCGCGTGACTACGAAGTAGTTCCGTGTTGGATTATACTCAATTAGACATACCCTAGGTTGTAAGTGGCACTTGTCAAAGTCACCTACAGCATCCTATCAATCAAATAATCCTATAAATCCTAGTCCTTACTGCATCAACTGTATCCCACCATCTTTTCCAATATGAATCGCTCTCAAATCATCTGTACGAGTATCCACATCTATAGCACTATTCTCTAAACGTAAAACCCCTCTAGGACATACTGCTGCACAAACCCCACAACCCACACAAGAAGCCCGCACAATATCCTGTCCTCGTTGCGCATAATGACGTACATCAATGCCCATTTCACAATAAGTAGAACAATTACCACAAGAGATACATTGTCCGCCATTCGTCGTAATACGGAAACGAGATTTGAAACGTTGTACCAAGCCCAGATAAGCAGCCAGTGGACAGCCAAATCTACACCAAGTCCGATTTCCCATTAAAGGATAAAATCCAGTTCCTATAATTCCTGCGAAAGCAGAGCCTATTAAAAAGCCATACCAAGTACGAACGGTATCACTATTGAAAATTAATATCTGATAAGTACCCGTAAAATAAGTGTACAAAGTCAGTAAAGTCATGACCACTGCAAAAGCTAAAACAGCATGGATTATCCATCTTTCAAATTTCCAAGCTCTTACACTTTTATCAGATAATTGTCTATAAGGATCGCCCATTGTTTCTGCCAAACCACCACAACCACATACCCATGAACAATACCAACGCTTACCAAAAAAGTAGGTAATCACAGGTACGCCTATCAAAGCTAATGCAATCCCCCAAACCAACATAAACAAACCTAGGTTTCCTCCATTTAATAGATTGTTTAGATTCCAATCAAAAAAGAAACTATAGTTTAGTGGCCATATATTTTTAAAGTCGTAATAAGGTTGGTTTAATTTAACTAAGATTTCTGGTATCAGAAATGCAAAGGCCGTTTGGAAAAACATAACAGAAAGCGTCCGAATTATCTGATAGTTATTATGTCGGTACTTTGCAATCATTCTAATCCCCATCACCAACATTATAATCGTATATAACATACCATATAAAAACCACTGGCTGGCAGGGTTGCCACTCAAGGCTCTACTCACTGGATCGGCGATGATGATCCAAGGCGTAATATAGGCTGGACTCCAGTATAATAAAATATAGAATCCGATTAAATAGATACCTGTAATAACGCCCAACCAACCTGTTATATCAGGAGAGGCTGAACGGGTAGGTGTATTGACTTTTTGCTTTTCATAAAACAAGACTAGCCAAATAATTAACCCCATAATCAAGGCAGTAACGACCGGCCAAAAGAGGTTTTGATTCATATAGAATACTCCATATAAGAGGATACCCGCTATTGTCAAGCCGAGAAATACACTTCGTATATTCACAACAAGTCCTCTAGTCATTGAACTATGGTAAATATGATTATTTTTAATACCGGGTAATGGAATGAAAGACGGTATAATAAAAAACAACCCACCAAGTATCCCCAAACCAATCGTAGAAAGCCAATAACGACCTGGATTTTTTGCAATAGGTCCAATACTCGATGCTTTAGTGGTGTTAAGTAGCATACTCTTTACATCCCCGTCGCCCATTCTATAATCCCATTCTGAGACTCCTTCTGGAAGACCATCTTTAGCTTTTGTATCCAAGGATGTTTGTGCTTCTTTCAACACCGTTTTCAAATCTGATATAAAAGCGAAATTGGAACTATAAGTCTTTCCTAATAAACCTTTTTCTTCTGCAATTTCTAAGACCTCTTTTTGTTGAAACATCTTAGAGGTACTCACCGTGGATGGTGTTAGTTGATATTCTTCTAAACCTAAGGATAAAGTAAAAATAGCTAATGCTATAACGAATAATCCTAGTCCTATTTTTTGAATAATATGCATATATCTTTATTACTTTTGGTTCTTTGACAAATCCTGTGAACGTGAGTCAAAGAACATTACTTTTTTAAGTTAGTAAGGGTTTAATTTATTTATACTCCAGCTTTTTGTCTTAAAAATTTAAGCGCATTTGTTAAATTTCTTTTTTGCTTTAGCTGCAAGTTTTTACCCGTCTGTTTATTATACATTTCAACCACTTCTGATTCATATTCTTTGTAGAATTCTGGATCAAAATTGGCAAGTCCAAGGTTTTGTAGAACGGTTTCTATAGATGCTTTTTCATCTAACCATTTTTCACAAACTTCATGTCTATATCGAACGCCCATTAAATTAAAGCCTATTATTTCTGAAGTGTCTTTGTCATAGACTAGTCGAATACTTTTTCGACCATCTGAATGTTCCCAATAAATAGACTGGTGATTTTCAGGAGCTTTCGCTAATACGGTTCCATATACTTGGTATTCTATATCAAAAAACTTGGCAGAATTAAACCATCTTCTAGGTTGGTAAGTCATTGGTTTTCCACAAACGGTATAAGCAACTGTCTCGCCCATCATTTTACCCGTATACCAAACCGCTTCTATTGGTCGTCTACCTGGCGGAGGATTTTTCATTTGCGCACAATCTCCAATAGCATATATATCTTTAACCGAAGTTTCTAACTGTTCATTAACAACAATACCCCTTCCTATCTCTATCTCAGGAGCGCTATCTTTTACAAAGCCAATATTGGGCCGAACTCCTGCGGTCAGACCAACAAATTGACAGTCAATTTTATCGTCTTTATTAGTAATAGCTGCACCAGCGCTACCCGTTCCATCATCCACAATTTCTTTTAATTCTGTCTCCAAACGTAGATCAATACCATTTTCTAGGATATGTCTATTAATCATTGCTGACTCTTCCGCAGGTAATACAGCATTCCAATAGCTTTTTTCTCTTACCAAAAAAGTAACTGGAATATGTCGAGAGTGAAACATCTCTGCCATTTCAATACCAATCAATCCTCCTCCTACAATTACTGCCTGCTTTAGTCCTTCACTAGCTACTTCCATACCTTCCAAATCCTGATACGTATACATACCTTGTACCCGCTTCAGATCTTGCCCTGGCCAGCCAAATTTATTAGGAGTAGAGCCACAAGCAATAATTAACTTATCATAAGTCATTGAATCTTGTCCTTCTAACTCTAATTGCTTATTCGCCGAATCAATTTTAGATACAAATCCTCGCTTTAGGTCAATCTTGTTTTTTGTCCAAAACCAGTCTTCATAAGGCTTAAGATCTTCATATCGCATATGTCCCATATAGACATACATCAATGCAGTACGAGAAAAAAAATGATCTGTCTCTGTAGATATGATCGTGATCTTATGGTCGCTTAATTTTCGAATAAAGCGCGCTGCCGTAACGCCACTAATACCGTTTCCGATAATTACTATATGCATAGTTTAATATAATTATATTTATTATTTTTCAACTAGTTTACTTATTTGGCTTCTTTAATAATCTGACTACCTCCTATTGCTATTTCACTTTATTTTTTGGCTAATTAACTTATTATTATTTTCAAAACATATAATTATATTAGCAAATTGTAGGTGAAGTTTAAGTAGCAAACGAAGAATTATTTTAATAAAATAATTCCTAATATCTTGGCTTTCATTTTGTTTTTTTTATAAAAATATATAGAAACTACCACTTGCCGAGTGCTAAGGACTTTATTCTGAATAATTTAGAATTCTACTAAATTAGATTAATTTTTCTAATTTTAATTTTAGCGAAAACCAAGTAATATTGGAACAAAAACATTTTTAAAAACATTATTATATACAGATGAGATTACTCCCTAAGAGTAACTTAGTCAAATAAACAATTTTGTTTTTTAGCAATAAAAAAAAAATATACTCAAATCAATTGGACTGTCTACATAGAGACGAAAATTCATGCCGTTTGTTAAAAATCTAGTTAAAATAAAGTTTAATATTGTATAAAATATATATTTTTTCCTTTTTTGGCAATAACTTTGACTATTAACCCTAAGGTAGGGGGAAGGGTTATTTAAAAAAAAATTCTACCTATTCGAACTCAGAGGCACAACAAACCGATTTAACAACATCTAATACCCATTGCATGAAGCAGATTTTACACCTAATTTTTTTCAGCCTTCTTTTCTTTCAATTACCTGCGCAAGTGAGCCTTGTGCTCGATGCCACCGTTATTTCTCAGATTGGTACTAAAAATGATGATGCTATTATTGCACAAGCAACTGTAAAAAATGAATCTAGTGAAACAAAGTTGATTTTGTGGCAACGTAATGTATTATCCTTAACAGAGGGATGGGGAACTGCCATCTGTGATAAAAATATTTGCTATGATCCTTCTATTGATGCTTTCGAATTTGAATTAACGGCAGGAGAAACTGGTACAATAAACGTATATGGATACCCTGGAGGTATTGAAGGACGTGCTAAAGTAGAACTGACTCTAACCGATTCGGCTGATCCAAATAACACTGTGTCTGCAACTTATGATGTTCGCTCTGAAGGTGTTGTAACTAGTACTAACAATATCTCTAAATCAGACATTAAGATTTATCCAAATCCAACTGCTCAATATATCTCTACTATGGATGGGTCAGATGTAGATCAATTGATTGTTTATAATATTGTTGGACGACCAGTTAAAAAATTTAAAGCTAATAACGATAATCAATATGATGTTAGTCAGTTACCAATTGGTATATATTTGGTCCGACTATTTAATAAGCGAGAGCAAACATTAAAAACGATTCGTTTGAAAATCTCTTATCCATAATTTGTAGACTATGACTATGTAGTCTAAATAAAAAAGGCTCATTCCAATGGAATGAGCCTTTTTTATTTACGAGAATCTTGAATTTCATGAATAGAGATAGATTTAATCAATCCAAAAACAAACTAACATATTGTGACATATTGTGACAAAAATACTCCTACAACTTTTTGATTGCTATGATTGATGGT
>CAYOBX010000445.1:0-5396 GCA_964402245.1 uncultured Saprospiraceae bacterium
GCTCAGGCTGCCAGCTAGATCTACGTATTACCATAATTCTTCTGCGATTTCAATTGCTAAATTTAATTTTTTCCATTGTATATCTTCTATTCCTTAATTCCTTACCCATCAAGCATGATAAATTTTAAGTACCTATAAAATATTGATATTCAGTATTTAAAATGTCATATACGATTTTTTTTCGAATAAACATTATTATGTCCTCTTTTTTTATAAAAAAATAAATAAAGTAGTTATATATTAAAATTATGTTTAATATTATACAAATTTTAAATTAACATATACCACTTTTAATATATTTTTAGGTATAAAACTTGGATAAAAAAAAATCATGAAGTTAATATCAATGGAAGGGAAAGGCGAGAAAAAGGAAGACATTATACTTTTCGTCCACGGAGCATGGCATGGAGCATGGTGTTGGAAAAAGTATTTTATGCCTTTTTTTGCAAACAAGGGCTATGATACTTACGCACTAACTTTTCGAAATCATGATAAAGCAGGAAGAGTTGATGGAATCAATAATATAAGCCTAAATGATTATATGGAGGATTTGATTAAAGCAGTTAATCAATTAAAGAAACCACCGATAATTGTTGGTCATTCTATGGGTGGACTTGTCTTACAAAAATACTTAGCTGAAAATAGTTGCAAAAAAGCTATTTTTTTGGCGGCTGTTCCTCCAAGTGGAGTTTTGAGATTAGCTATAAAATTAGTGTTCACAACAAGCTATACACTTGCTTGCTTATTGGTAAAGGATTTGTTTATATTAGTCAATCGTAAAGTAAAAGTAAAGTGGTCATTTTTCTCAGAAGATGCGCCAAATGAAGATATTCAATATTGCTTCAATAATCTTTGCTCTGAATCCTTTCGAGCGTTCATAGATATGCTTTTCCCCAATATAAAACCAAGTCCACATTTGCAAATTCCAATGTTGGCTTTGGGAGCTAACGAGGATAAATTCTTTACAAAAAAAGAAAATGAAATGATCGCCAAAAAGTGTAGAGCGGACTCTATGATGTTACCTAATATAGCACATGATATGATGTTAGATAAAAATTGGCAAAGTGCTGCATTTTATATTAAAGATTGGATTGAAAATAGTAGAAAATAAAATTATTAGGTCTTAAAAAGAACTGATCTGACTATCCATCCAGGTAGTACGGCGCTCCAAATAGTTTTTTAGACTTTCAATACTTTCCCGATAATTAGCGGAACCCCATTTTTGTTGATTACGATCAATAGCTCCATTATTAATTAAATAATTAGCATCTTGATCTACTAGATTCGTTAACTCGGAAGTCTGTAAAACAGAGCCACGCAACTCCTGCCATCTAGATTTTAAGGCTGTTTGAAATATTGGATCTGATAGGAGTCTTGGCCACCAAAATGGAACCATCCAAGCATCTTGATCTACATACCTGCTATAATTAATGACCCAATCATTATCAGGGACTCGGTCACTGCCATCGAAACCAATATTGAAATCCCAAATAGGACCCATAGCTAATTTCCCTTCCCGATCTTTGTGCAAATAAGTACTTAAGCGATAACCATCAATATTTTTACAAACTTCATTGATAATAAAGAAATCGACAAAGCTATTGAGGTCTATAAAATCGGTATAGGTTCTAGTATCTGTATTAAAATCATCCGTTAATAGAGCTGTTTCAAAATTGAAGATATATTCTTGTATATATTGTTTTTGAGCATTGGTGATTACTTCTGCTTTAGGATATTCATACAAAAAATACGTTTCCAAAAATTGCCGATTATGAAAGGCGGGCCTAAAGGCAGAAAAATTTATTTCATTACCATTTATATCATACCTAGATCGGAAACTAATATTAGGTACATAGGTGGCATCATCATTCCAATTGGATTCAAAATAAGAGAGTGGTTGATTTAGATTCAAATCCCCACCTGCCGTTTTATCAATTTTTAAAATATAACCACCAGTAATATTTGTACTATCGGTATCCGTTGGCTCTAATTTTTTAATATTGATTCGTTCCTTATCTCGTTTGAGTTTTTCCATGAAGACGTAGATACCTAAATATTCTCCATTGAGTTCTAATTCTACCAATTTTGAACGACTAGCATATCGATCCATTTTTCTAAATACTTGATAGGCAAAATGGTTGTAGAGCAAAGTACGATCAAAAGTAAAATTTTCAGTTTCAGAGACCACATCCCCTATTAGTATCCAATCTTCTTCGGCAGGAAAATCAAAGAAAGGTACAGCTACATCATTTCCAGAAGCATCCCAAGTTTCTATACCGAATGATTTTTTATCAGACAACCTAAAAGAAGTAGACCCTCGAAATTCTATACCAATGCTTTGGCTTTGAATTTCTGTCTCCCCCATATAGATTTTTAAATCAGCAGCTATTTTAGGTTCGTTTTCGATACCTTGTCCATTTGTAGTAATGGTGATATAAGGAATTTCACTAGTACCTATGTCAACCGCAAAAGGACCATCTGAAGGTGGTTGTGTGGAGATAGGCATTTGACTTGGGCCCAAAGGAGCATCTAATTTACAGGCATATAAGCACAATAATGTAAGTAATAACAGTAATGGTGATTTGTTAAATTTCATATGGCAACAATGGATTTTTTCTTTTAGAAGATAGAAGGAAAAACAACGAGTCAAGAACCTGCATTTATTTTTTTGTCATTCCTTAATATAAATATACTTTTTAATTTAAATTTTCTTTAGTATTTCTTATGTTTACCAACAAATACTTTTCAAAATTTGACAAGTTTATCTCCATATAGAAAGTAGTTGACATTTAATTTACCCCCTAACGGGAAGTTACGGGGTAAAGGTGAGTTAGCTTTCCGTTACCCCCTAATTTCGATTGTTTTCTCGTTCCACTATCAAGAGATATGAATTAATGAAGGGATTGGTATGCCCCATCATACAAAAAGTAATTAAATGATGTTCTCTGATAAATACTCCAAAATACAAATTGTATTAATTCTACCTCTTCTCACTATAATTGGTGGAGTAGTCTTGTTTAGATTAGGCCAGGCTCCTGCAATACTAGAAAATCGTGCTATTATTAAGAAGGATAAAATAAGAGGTGTTTGCTGGGAGGGAACTCGCATGAACATTGAGGGCAAGCATATGGAAAGCCTTGTAAGCCATCATGTAAACTGGATATCCCAAACACCCTTTGGGTGGCAAGATGGACACCAAAATCCTGAAATCAACTTTCAAAGAAATAGAAGTTCTTCAGAAGAGCGAGAAAATAGATTAGCAAATACTGCACAAGTCGCTAGAGAAAAAGGAATTAAGACTTTACTCAAACCCCATATTTGGCTCACCAATGCCAACGGGAAGTGGCGATCTGATATTAACATGAATTCAGAAGAAGAATGGGATAGCTGGTTTGATCATTACGAGACTTTTATTTTACATTATGCTAGATTGGCGGAGCAATATGATTTCGAAGGTCTTTGTATTGGCACCGAATTATATATTACTACTAGTCAACATGAACAAAAGTGGCGTAATATCATTGCTAAAATACGAAAGGTTTATTCTGGGCAATTGACCTATGCTGCGAATTTCTATAAAGAATACGAAGAAATTCAATTTTGGGATGCACTAGATTATATTGGAATACAGGCATATTTTCCGCTTAGCAATCAAGAAAATCCTTCCTTAAAAGAACTAAAAAAAGGATGGATTCCTCATCACCGCAAACTCAAAAAGTTGCATGATAAATGGCAAAAACAAATTGTATTTACTGAAATTGGTTATAGGAGTGCAAAGGATGCGGCCATTCGACCTTGGGAATGGGAAAAACGGGGAGACATAGATGAATCAGAAATTTCTATTCCTACCCAAGCAGTATGTTATGAAGCTATGTTTAAAACCTTTTGGAAGGAAGATTGGTTAAGTGGCGTATATATTTGGAAGTGGACTCCTGAAAATTATGGAATAGAAATTCAGACTAGACGTAGAAGAAAATCTTCTCCTTTGAGCTTTACTCCTAAAGTAGAAGCGCAAAAGGTTGTTAAAAAATGGTATAAAAAATAATCTGATTGGCTAATTTATTATTTTAATTTGCCTAAGTAACGACGAAAGAATAAGTTCCGCATTTGAAGAATTGAATGTTGTCGTTTTCTACGCCCCCCGAAAATTAACTTCTTGACAATCAATCCTTTAAATGACGGGGGCGTAGAAAACGACCCCGTCATCCTACGCACCCAAGATGACGGAGTTATTTTTTTGTCCTTACTAAGGTATGATTCTTGCAGTTATTATTTATCAATATTTAATGATGAGTTCAAAGCGATATGTAAGCTAGTTGTGAGCTAGTGAAGGCATCATCAGCCATTCGAGAAAGCCTTTTACCATACTTCTCTTTTTAAATTTTGACCTTTTTAATTTATGTCTTTTCCTCCCTTTTCCCAACACTGATATTTAAAATTACGACTAAGATCAATTTAGTATCTGATCTCTGACTTCCTTTAATACTGGCTTTGCCAGATTAGGCATAATAAACTACTTCCCCCTCTAATTCTCCCGCAGAAAATATATTTTCTTAATACGAAAGAAGACTATGTACACAGAATTGATTTTTAATTTAAACACTCGTACTAATTTTAGCAATCTATTAATAAGTATCCTTACCTGCTTACTTTTTCTATCATTTACTCAACAGGTTACAGCACAAGCAAAATTAGATTTCTCACAGGAAAGAGGATTTAGCGATGCACCATTCAATCTAACAATTACAGCTGAAGATCCTTCAGCCACGATTAGATATACATTAGATGGAGAGGAACCATCAATAAATTCTGGAGAAATATATAATGGCAGTATTTTAGTACAAACAACTACCGTATTGAGGGCTATCGGTTACATTAAAGGAGTGGATACTTCAAAAATCTATACCCATACCTATATATTTATTGATGATGTAATTAATCAACCAAAAAACATACCTGGTTGGCCCAAAAATAGATATGATCTCGGATCTGGCAACAGTACCGCTGTGCATGATTATGAGATGGATCCTGCCATAGTCAACTCGTCGCGCTATAATAAGGATTTAATTAAGGGACTCACCGAAATACCGAGTATGTCTATTGTAATGCCTAAAGATGATTTTTGGGAAATGAATGACGGTAGGGCTGAGAAGAAGACATCCATAGAGTTACTCTACGCTGATGATCCTAATAAGAACGAACAAGAAGATGGAGGAATAGAAGGGCATAGTCATGATCGATTAAAGCGTTCTTATAGACTATCGTTTAAGAATATATATGGCGCTGGTGATTGGGATTCAGATATATTTAGAAATGCTGTAGTCGGTTCGGAAACTGCTACAAATGAATTTGACAGAATTGTACTCAGAGCTGGAAACAACCGTGCTTGGTCTAGA
>CAYOBX010000446.1:0-5389 GCA_964402245.1 uncultured Saprospiraceae bacterium
GCTTCTTTAGCTTCAGATGCTTTCTCTACAACTGTTTCTTTTACTTCCGATGCTTTCTCACTTGTAGTTTGTTCTGTAGTTTCAGGTGTCGCTGCACTTGTAGCAGCTAATCCTGCAGCTACAGCAGCAGTAGCTTTTTTAGGCGATACGATAGACTCAGCAGCCTTTTCTAATTTACCTTCTGTATCTTTTCTAGCCGCAGCTTGGCTTTTAATTTCATTAGCAATCTTCTCTTTTGCAGCCGCCTTTGCCGCCTCCATTTCTACTTTTTCTTGCCGCTTGGCATCTTTATCTTTTTGAGAAGCAATTCTTCGTTCTAGGTCTTCCTTCGTTTTCAACATCTCCTCAAACTTCTCTTTCTTAGAACGAATACGCTCCTCTGTCATGCCAATCTTAGCCTGACGAAGTTGCGCTTCCAATTGACCATCTGTATTATTAATACGCTTCTGCTGAAAATTTAATTCATCCTCGTCTCTTCCGATAGATCGATCCATCTTCTCTATCGCTCCCATCAATCCTTTATATCTGCGTGTCAATCTTTCTGTTGCAGAAGATTCACTATTAGCCTCTGGCCCAAAACGTTTTTCTTTTACCGTTTTAAACGCTCCATCCAATCGAGCCCATATTCTAGAACGATGCTCTCTTGTTAGTTTAATTTCTCTGAAGTTTCTTTGCAAGCCCTTCAACTGATCAAATACTGCTGGTAGTCGAACACCATCTGCAACATTCTTATCAATATCATCTAGTTTTGACATAAAACTATCCATATGTCCCTTAGACATTTCTCGAAACTGATCATCTAATGCACTACGTAATTCTTTGAGCTTTCCAAAGAGTACATTCGTCTCATCTCTTAATATATCTGCATGCTCTCTTAAAAGATTACGTTCCTTTACTTGATCTTGCACTTTACCCCAAAAGCCTTTCAGATCCTCCCAAACATCTGCACTATAAGCCGTTAAACTAGCTACCTTGCCTTGCAAATCGCTAAGTTCATTCTTATAGACATCATTTAATTTAGAAGAAAGTACAACAAAATGCCATTCTGTTTGGGCACGTTGAACAATATCTCCTCTTTCTACTTTCAAATCAGCTGGCAAAAGGCTTTCTGTTACAGAAAGTTCTCTTTCTGTATGCACATTTCCATCTGGGAAGGCGACTTCTTTATTATTTCGCCAATCTCCCATCAACTGTCTTGCAAATTCATCTGTGGCTACGGTTTCTGGAAAAGTCCAAATATCTACCTTGTTATCTTTAGGCTTTAATTGCAATGCAATTAGTACTTTTTCTTCTTTTTCGTTATAGCCCCACAAAACAAGTTTAGTCTTCATATAATCATGTATGTGTTAAACATTCAACAGAATAGAAAATTTACATCCTATCTCTGTCTATTCAATTACGTTAGTATATAAGTATTGTTTAATATTTCAAGCACTAGGATGATGATTTCATCCATTGATGCAGAAACTTTATCCTTTAAACAACTAATCGGAACGTCTGTAAGGGTGTGTATAGTTCGACAAAATGTCTAAATATACACGTCCAAATAAGCTTCATAATAATTTTGAATTCTATTTTTTAATGCAGATGCATCTCTTTAATAAATCACCAATGATCTTTGAAAAAAAGAAGATCAAAAACTACCAGTAGTAGCATTGATTTCACTTTTTATAGACCAACTCTAGCTGAATTCATTAAAGAACCATAGAATTTTAAACATCAAAAGGTCTGAAAGTAGATACTGAAAAACAGCTTACCTGTTACGTAAAATTAACAATATATATTAGTAATTACCAAATTATTAATATATTAAAGTATAGTAACCAGTACTAAACAGTTACTTTTTGTGCTCCAACAAGCTTTTTTGCTACTAAATATTGTGCAATTTGCACGGCATTGGTTGCTGCACCTTTACGTAAGTTATCTGCTACTATCCAAAGATTTAAAGCATTTTCAGCGGAATCATCTCTTCTGATTCTACCTACAAAAACCTCATCTTTATGCTTTGCATATAGTGGCATTGGGTATTTGTTAGCTTTTATATCATCCTGAACAATTACGCCATCCGTAGCTTCTAAGATATTCTTCACTTCTGCTACTGTGTAAGGTTTATGGAATTCTACATTGACACACTCTGAATGACCTCCTTGAACTGGCACACGTACGGCAGTTGCTGTGATTCCTAAGGTATCATCTCCTAAGATTTTTCTAGTTTCATGCACCAATTTCATTTCTTCTTTGGTGTAATCATTGTCTAAAAATATATCGCAATGTGGCAAGCAGTTATCTAATATTTGGTAATGGTAAGCCATCTCATCTGGTAATTGCTTCTTGCCTGCTTTTTCTGATTCGTATTGATTCACCGCTTTTACGCCTGTTCCAGTGATAGATTGGTAGGTAGAAATAACTAATCGCTTCATTCCAAAAGCTTCATGTAATGGTGCTAATGCAGCTACCATTTGAATCGTAGAGCAGTTCGGGTTGGCAATAATCTTATCGTTTTCTGTTAATTCTCCAGCGTTAATTTCTGGAACAATTAATTTTTTACTTGGATCCATTCTCCATGCAGAAGAATTATCAATCACCGTAGTACCTACTTCCGCAAACTTAGGTGCCCATTCTTTAGAAACACTTCCTCCAGCAGAAAAGATAGCTATATCTGGTCGCTCTGACACTGCTGTAGCCATGCTTATACAAGCATATTTTTTTCCATTAAAAGTAATTTCTTTTCCAATAGAGCGTTCTGAGGCAACTGCCAAAAACTCTGTTACTGGGAACTTTTGTTCCTCTAATACTTGGCACATCACCGTGCCTACTAATCCTGTAACGCCTACAACAGCAACTTTCATGCTATTCAATTTTTGTGTAACCTATTTATAAAATAGTTACTATTAGAAAATACGATTTTATTGGTCAATTAGGGTACAAAGATAAAGCCATTTACAATTTTTTGCCACTTGTAGTATCTATTCCTTTTTTTCGTCTATTTATCAAGTTTCTTACCCAATTCGGGACAACGACCACTCCTGCAATGAGATAAGCATAATACGTAAGCCCTCTCCACATAAATGCTATGATTAAAGCAATTCCTTCTGGCACAAAATCCTTTAAAAAGCCGCCAAACACTATTTCGGCAACACCTGATCCACCAGGAGTCGGGCTAAAAGCGATAATAACAAACATCGTTTCTAATCTCCCATACAAGGAAGCTTGGGTATAAAAATCTGTAGGAGTTTGATCTACAATAGCAATAATCAAACAGTTGAGTAGTAAAAATCGACAAGACCAAGCTGTTGCGGTTGCTAAAAATGCTGCTATATGGAAAGGCCATCGCTCATTCTTCATTTCTTTTGAAGCCACTACGATATCTGTACCCAAATTCACTGCTTTCTTATGAAATCGTTTCAAAAGTCGGAATTTGGTAATCCAACTTAAAAAACGTTTTAATTGATTTGGATTAATAAACAAACCATAAAAAAATATAGTTCCATAGATCGCCATTAATATATAGGCTCCTACGAAAGCGTAGCCCCAACGATCTAAATTATCCCATGAAACTAGATTAGGTCGAATAATTACTGGCCCGAATACTGCTAATAAGATAGGCAAAGTTGCTACGAAAAAAACAGTATCTAATATTGCTGTATATATTACTAATGTGGTGGTCTTGGCTGTAGATAATTGCTCTTGTGCCAAAACAAATAAAGCCGTTGCGGTTCCTCCAACACTTGTTGGGGAAACAGCGGAACTAAATTCCCATATAAATACTAGCTCTATACATTTTTTCCAACTAAATGCTCCTCCAGATAGGACTCTTAAACGAGTAGCATAGGCTATATGTCTAATAATCAATAAAGTAATGGAAGCAGCAATCCAAAATAACGTATGTCCATTCCAATTAATTTTTGAAAAAGCTACAGGATCAAACTGTTGCCATAGTAAATACAATACCACTGCTATTCCTATCAGAATAGGCAAAATTATTTTAGAGACTCTTATGGATTTTAAGACTTCTTGTTGCTCCTCAGAAAAATCCTCTACTGGTGTTGTACTCAAATATGTTGATTAAATTTAATGCAATTTTAATTATCAATGATACAAAAAAATAAAACAAGCCGTAAAACATCCTACTTTTACGTTTTATTCTTCAAGGAAATTAACCACGAATTCACGAATTAAATACTAATGCACGAATTCTAGGTACGAGCTAGGCAAAAATTAGTGAATTCGTGGTTTTTATTTCTAAAATTTGCCACCTGTGTATTTTTACTAGCTGTCGCTGAGTTCTAAGGATTACAATTCTTAATCCCAATTCTAAGACGAATTTATAAATATAATAGTTACGACTAATTATCTAAATGTAGTTGTGATTTCAGTCATCATTACAAATAGATCAATAATAAAATCTAATTTTGATAAACGAAAAAAAATATTTTGAAAGTCTACTAGATTTAGTAGCCAAAGAAAAGAAAACAGACTTTGAAGCTCATAAAGAACTAATTGAAAATTTACCTTTAGAGGAACGAAAGAAGAAAGGCTTTACTTGGCATCCATTAATAGTTACAAAATCTGGTTATACGATAGGAGATCGTTCCTTTGTCATTGTTGAAAAAGAAAATGTTCTTCGTGCACCCCGACAATTTAGGCCAGGCAAGACGGTAAGACTATTCACCCTTGCCGCAGGTGCTTATCAACCAGAAAAGATTGGCGTCATCAATTATGTAAAGAAAAATAAGATCAAGATTATTCTTAATAGTAAAGATCTACCAGATTGGTTAAATGCAGGCGGGATTGGCATTGATTTGCAGTTTGATGAGCGTACTTATCTAGAAATGGAAAAAGCGGTCAAGACAGTAATGAAAGCTAATAAAGATCGCCTAGCAGAACTCAGATCTGTACTAACTGGTAATCTAGCCGCTCGTTTCTACACAGGTGCTCCTACCCAAATTAGTACGCTTAATGTTCATCAAAATCAAGCGGTCAGTCAAATTTTAGGTGCTAAAGATGTGGCGATTATTCATGGTCCTCCTGGTACGGGTAAAACAACAACTTTAGTGCAAGCTATTAAAGCTTTGTCTAAAAAAGAGCATGGAATTTTAGTATGTGCTCCTAGTAATGCCGCTGTAGATTTATTAACAGAACGACTAGCTGAACAAGAACTGACGGTCGTTCGGATTGGCAATATCTCCAGAGTAGATGAGAGCATTATTAGGCATACCTTAGAGGCTAGGCTTTCTCATCACCCTGAAAGTAAGAATATCAAAAAGGTAAAAAAACAAGCAGCAGCAGCTAGAAAAAAAGCACGTCAATTTAAAAGAAAGTTTGGACATAAAGAACGAATGGAAAGGAATGAAGCTTTTCAAGAGGCCAAAGAATTAGCAGCTTGGGC
>CAYOBX010000447.1:0-1631 GCA_964402245.1 uncultured Saprospiraceae bacterium
GATCATTCATTGTTTGTAAACGAAATCTATCTCTATTCTCTATTCTCTATTCTCTATTCTCTGTTCTACAAGTTGTATGGTTTTAAAATTTTTGTATCCATATTTTAAATAACAAAATAATGAAATCAATTATTCAACTATCTACATTTTCCCTATTCTACTTTCTTTGTGCAATTTCTTTGATGGCACAACCAAGTATACAATTACAATTAATGGAGATAGCCGAAGGTTTTTCAAAACCAGTAGACATAACGAATGCAGGCGATGCAAGACTATTCATAGTAGAGCAGCGAGGACGGATACAAATAATCGATGAGCAAGGCGAACGAGTATCTGACGCTTTTTTAAATATTGAAAATAAAGTCGGTAATAGTGCTGGAGAACGAGGCTTATTGGGATTGGCATTTCATCCTAATTATATAGATAATGGGTTCTTTTTTGTAAACTATACAGGGACGAATGGTGATACAAGAATCGCCCGATATACTAGGACAATGGAAGACCCTAATAAGGCAAATCCAGATAGTGAAGTAATTTTATTAACTATAGACCAACCTTTTCCTAACCATAATGGAGGAGATCTTCAATTTGGTGCAGATGGGTTTCTATATATTGGTCTGGGCGATGGTGGTGCTGCTGGAGATCCTCAAAATAATAGTCAAAATGATAATAGCCTATTAGGGAAGATGTTACGAATTGATGTGGATAATGGCGACCCTTTTTCTATTCCTGCAGACAATCCTTTTGTCAATGATTCCAATATTAGAGATGAGATATGGGCAACAGGATTAAGGAATCCTTGGCGATTTAGCTTTGATCGAGCAACCAATGATCTATGGATAGCCGATGTAGGGCAAAATACTTGGGAGGAAATATCTTTTCAAGCTAGCACTAGTCAAGGAGGGGAAAATTATGGATGGCGATGTATGGAAGGTTTTGAAAATTTTATACCTAATAGTTGTGCCACGGATGAATTATTAACAGATCCTGTTCATGTCTATCGAACGGGCAGTTCAGATGGGGCCTCTATCACAGGAGGTTTTGTTTATCGAGGGACAACAAGTCCTAATTTAGAAGGACATTATATTTATGGAGATTATGTCTCTCAAATAATATTTTCATTGACGCTGAATGATTCTGGCGAAGCGATCAATCAAGAACTATTAGATAGCGGCGTATTTATTAGTACGTTTGGAGAAGATCAAAATGGTGAACTCTATATGGCCGCACATATGCAGGGAAAAATATTTCAAATTTTGAGTGACCCCATAAGTTCAATTGATGAGCTACCCTCTATTGATTTTTTTCACACAACACCCAATCCCTTTCAATATAACCTAAGTCTATCTTTATCAACGAGTAGCCCTTCTCCTATTAAATTGACGATGTACAATTGGAATGGACAAGCAATTTATGAAACAACAATTCAAGGAAGTGGATTGCATACTAAAGACATAGATATGAAAAAATATGCAAGTGGTTTATATTATGTGGAATTGTTGCAGAATGGCAAGCGGGCAATTCAGAAAGTTGTTAAGCAGTAGCACGGAATTCATTCTGAGAGACTACCGAGCGTAGGGCAGGTAAATTATGTTCTATCTATGTGCTACGGATACGGAATGAATTCCGTG
>CAYOBX010000447.1:1731-5382 GCA_964402245.1 uncultured Saprospiraceae bacterium
TACGGATACGGAATGAATTCCGTGTTACGGATACGGAATGAATTTTTATAAGAAAGCCCTTGGATTAGAAATAAAGAATCGTGGAGAACTCAGATACTTTCCTATCTTTGTAGAACTCTAAACTAATTGATAAGATAGCGAACGATGTTCCTTCAAGGAACGTTGTTCGTATACGGCTCTTATTATCAAGATAAGTATTAAAAACATATTCGCTCTATTAAACGAACGTCGTTCCTCTAAGGAACAACGTTCGTGCAGCAATACAAACAAAAACAATATGAACGACCAAAAATTTGATGTAATCGTTTGGGGCGCAACAGGCTTCACAGGCAGGCTAGTAGCAGAATACCTTTTGGGTAAATATGGACTAGATGGAGACCTGAAATGGGCAATAGCGGGCCGAAATAAGGAAAAATTAGAAAAATTAAGAGAAGAATTGGGCAATACGCATATTCCATTTTGGGTGGCAGATAGTATGAAAATGGGGTCTTTGAATGCAATGGTACAGCAAACCAAAGTGATCTGTTCAACCGTAGGGCCTTATGCTAAATTTGGTTCTAATCTAGTAGAGGCTTGTGTGAAGCATGGAGTAGATTACTGCGATTTAACAGGAGAAGTACAATGGATTCGTAGAATGGTAGACAAGCATCACGAGGAGGCAAGAGCCAAAGGGGTAAAGATTGTGCATTGCTGTGGCTTTGATTCTATACCGTCTGATATGGGCGTTTACTATTTACAAAAAGAAGCTAAGGCTCGAAAATCCAATTATTGTAATCATATCAAATTAAGAGTGAAAGTAATGAAAGGAGGGATGAGTGGGGGGACTTATGCTAGTTTAGGGAATGTATTGGCAGAAGCGAAAGAAGATCCTAATATTTACAAGCAACTTGGCAATCCTTATAGCATTAATCCCGAAGGGGAGCGCAGCGGTCCAGATGTAGGAGATATTACGAAGGTCATGTACGATGAAGATATGAAAAGCTATATCAGTCCATTTGTAATGGCGGGTATTAATACTAGGGTAGTGCGTAGAAGTCATGCCTTATCAGGCTACCCCTATGGCAAAGATTTTCGCTATGAGGAGGCTACTTTAGTTGGGGATGGTTTTGGTAAAAGAATGACCGCTAAAATAGCTAATGGGGTAGTAGGGGCAGTAATGGGTGGTGGATTTTTGAAAAAAATTGCTGATCGCTACTTACCTAAACCAGGCGAGGGACCAACAAAAGAGGAACGGGAAAATGGTTTTTATAATATATTACTCTTAGGCAAACTAGCTGATAGTACTACCTTAACTGCAAAAGTGAAAGGGGATAGAGATCCGGGCTATGGCTCTACTTCCAAGATGTTAGGAGAAAGTGCGGTTTGTTTGGCGAAAGATTCTTTGTCAGATATTAGTGGGGTGTTGACACCTTCTACTGCTATGGGCGATGCTTTGTTGGAGCGATTGGAGTCGAATGCTGGATTGAGTTTTGAGATTGTCTAGTTAGCATTGCTTATCTCGATAGCTTTCTGTTTTATTTAAAACAAAAAATAGTATTTGTTTGCATTTTTAAAACAATTTATTGATATTTGTGTCAATAGATTATTTTAGACCTACAAACAAACGTACTATGTATCAGTTAACGCAAATTCAAATACCTTCCAATATGCCTATCAATGCGATGGCATTCTACAACCAAGTTTTTGGTTGGACTTTTCAATTAATTGGACAAACAACTTTTCTCTCTGTAACAGATCAAGAAGAAGCGACCCCTTTTCAGGTGGTACATCTAGATGATGAAGGGGATGGTGATCCTACAATTGGTAGTATAGAAGTCAAAGATGTGGATCGTATTGTTGAAAAAATTGAATCAGAAGGCGGAGAAATTGTAATACCAAAAACGGCAGTTCCTGGGATAGGCTGGTTGGCTTATTTTAGAGGGCCTGACCAACATATATTTAGTTTGATGCAGCCAGATAAGGCAGCAGCGTAGTAGATTTTTATTCGGTGGACGATGGACTGAGCTGGCTTTTGCCCAGAGGCAAAAAGAGTCCAGTTTTCACTGACGGTGGATGGCAGAACTTAACAGCTCTGCGGTGAACGGTGCTCTTAAGCAATCAAGGTCATCAGAAAAATCAGATCAATCACAATACCACCGTCCGCCAGCTTCCTTTTCTAAATAACCAAATACAGATAAACATCATCATAGTTTCACTAAGAATGACAGCCCAAAAAACGCCTGTTGGACCCCAGTCAAGTATAGTAGATAAATAGTAAGCCAATGGGATTTGTACCACCCAAAAAGTAAATATGTTGACAACAGTTGGGGTACGTGTATCTCCAGCGCCACTAAAAGCTTGGTTGATAACCATTGCTACTCCGTAAGCTGCATATCCTAAAGAAAATATTTTTAGGCTCTCCACACCTACCGCTACTACATTAGGGTCTGTATTGAAAAAACGAATTAAAGGTTCTGCATAGAAGAAATAGATAGCTGCTACAGCCGATAACAGTATACCATTATATATAGCTGCCAACCAAACAGATTTACTAGCTCGATCAGGTTGTTTAGCGCCTAAATTTTGTCCCATTAAGGTTGCTCCAGCATTAGCAATTCCCCATGCAGGTAGTATAGCGAGTACTATATACTTGATTGCTAAACCATATCCATTTACTACGTCTGTGCCATACTTGGCTACAATATACATTAGGAAGATCCAACTTGCAGAGGAAATGATGTGCTGCCCTGCTCCTGTGATAGCAATGTTTGTTAACTTCTTTAGAAGAGCCACTTTAGGTTGAAAGTAGTCTTTGGTCAGTTTGATAATACTACTTCCTTTAAATAGAATATAGAGCTGAAAACAAACAGCTAAGCTTCTACCGATTGTAGTGGCTACTGCTGCGCCTACTACGCCCATTTCAGGGAAAGGTCCTAATCCAAATATTAGAAGAGGATCTAAGATTAGATTAAAAATATTAGCTACCCATAAGGCACGCATTGCCATCGCTGCATCTCCTGCCCCTCGAAATATCCCGTTTAAAATAAATAGCAACATGATTACCAGATTGAAGCCTAAGATAATCTGGGTATATAATAAACCTTGCTCAATGACGGCAGGTGTAGCTCCCATTATTGCTAATATCTCTGCGGAATAAAAAATCCCTACTAAAGTTATAATAACAGAAACTACTAAGGCAATTAGAATGGATTGCGCCGCTGCTTCGGCTGCTTGTTTTGGCTTTTTTTCACCTATTCTTCGAGCGACTAATGCGGTTGCAGCAATACTAATGCCGACTGCTAAGGAATAAATAATGGTGGATACCGTCTCCGTTAATATGACAGTAGCAAAGGCTTCATTGCTTACTTGACTAACATAATAAGCATCTACTATAGAGAATAAGCTTTCTCCTAGCATTTCGATAATCATCGGAATGGAGAGTAAGACAATGGCTCTGTTAATATCTCCTTTGGTATAGTCGGTCTCTGTTCCTTTTATAGCCTCGATAATCGTTTTGACTATATTCATTTTGTTGGTTTTGCTGTTAGGAACGGGAAAAATAAACTTAGCAGTTATTTTTTTCCCGTTCCTTAGAGTAGTTTGCTTGTTTTGATTTGCGATGTTACAACCTTCTTCCAAAGATAAAAGTTCCCTATTTTTTGTCGTTACTTA
>CAYOBX010000448.1:0-5352 GCA_964402245.1 uncultured Saprospiraceae bacterium
CTATTATAAAAATCTAATAAATTGGAATAAATGAACTTAACAAATCAAATCACTCCGTCTAAAGAAGAGTTTGTAAAATTTATTGAAAATTACCCATCTAACACGCCTATTACGATGGTTAACATATTAAAATTTAAGGACAAATCTGGTCGAGGAGAAGAGACAGGAAAACAAGCCTATTTAAAGTATAGTAAAAACATGCAACCTTTATTGGAGGCCGCAGAAGGAAAGGTTGTTTGGATGGGCAACATGAACCAAACTATTATTGGAGATTATGAATCCCAGCCAGATATGATTCTCATTGTGACCTATCCTAGTAAGGAAAAATTTATTGCAATGTCTACTACACCCGAATATGAAGAGATTAGCAAAGATCGAAAATTTGCTTTGGAGTATGGAGGGTTGATTGCTAGTACTACTATTGGATAGGAGATAATGAGAAATGAGAAATGATGAATGATGAATGATGAATACTTGATGTACGCGTGACGTATTCATCATTCATCATTTCTCATTCATTATTTCTCAAATCACCTCCTCCCGTAGCTCAATCTTCTTTTCTCTACATCGAATAATACTCACCTCTTTATTCCATTTCTCGCCATTCCCTTTTACTTTATAATCATAGGACTCTTCATATAAATCTATGCATAACGTTGTAAATCGTAAAACTTCCATTTTATGATCTTTTAATTCTACATTCACCTTTTCACTACTTGGATTTTGAAAACAGATCTACGAAAAAATTCGTATAAAAATTTGCATATACGAATGTCTTCGTATATCTTTGTATACGAAATCATTCGTAGATATAAAATTATCACTATGGCAATCAATAAACCAACAGAATCGGAGTTGGAAATTTTACAAATTCTTTGGGAGCATGGGCCAGTGCCTGTTCGATTTGTGCATGAATTATTAGCTACGCAAAAAGCGGTGGGCTATACGACTACACTGAAGCTAATGCAGATTATGGCAGAAAAAGGCTTAGTTAATAGAGATACCACTAATCGGACACATATATATGTAGCTGCTATTAGCGAGGAACAAACCCAACAACAATTATTAGACAAGTTTGTAGAAGGTACTTTTCGTGGTTCTGCTATGAAGTTAGTCATGCAAGCTTTAGGAAATAATACGGCCTCTAAAGAAGAGTTGGATCAGATTAAAGTCTTGATTCACAAAATTGAGAACGAGAAGTAGGGGCATCCCTTGTGGTTGCCCTCAAAAGAAGTCAGACCGTTCTAGTTAGCTTACGCTAACGGAACTGTCAGAGGTCAGAAGTCAGACTTATGACGTTGACTGCGTGATTTGAACGTCACGCAGTCAACGTCATAAGTCTGACTTCTGACAGCGTAGCGATCTGACTTCTCAAATACATTCAATCAAAACAAAATAATTTTCGCACAATGGAAGTTATCAACCAATTTTTTTCAGATTCCTTTATTGACGCCTTTGGCTGGACGGTTTTACATTCTCTTTGGCAAGCTACTGTGATTGCTATCATAACCGGTTTTTTGCTATTGGTCTGCCGCAAGAAAAGCGCGCATACTCGATATAAAATTGCGGCCTTTGGAATGTTTTCTATTTTCATTGCGGCTTTTGGTACTTTTTGGTATTTATATCAATCTAGTTTTTCTGTTCCTTTAACGGCAGGCATCACCGCCAACTTTGTAGAAGCAGTGGAAGGGATAGAGTTAGAAACTATTTCTACTACTTCTATTCAAGGCTTCAAAGATTATTTTAACCAGCATCTTCCTCTGATTGTCACATTATGGTTAATGGGAGCCGTTGTGTTTTTTCTTCGCTTATTAGGTGGTCTGATCTATATCCAACACTTACGACATCATTGTATTAAAGTAATGGATAACGTATGGTTGGATACGCTGAGTAATCTATCTAGAAAATTACCAGGAGATAAATTTATTGCCTTAGCAGAATCCAAATTAGTAAAAGTGCCGCTAGTTATTGGGCATCTCAAGCCATTGATTCTCTTTCCTATTGGAATGATTAATCAACTTAGCCCACAAGAAGTAGAAGCTATTCTAGCACATGAACTAGCCCATATTTATAGGAATGATTACTTAGTCAATATCATTCAATCCATTATAGAAACTTTATTTTATTATCATCCAGCTATTTGGTGGTTGTCTTGGCAGATCCAAACAGAACGAGAACATTGCTGTGATGATATTGCTATTAGACTAAATGGTAACTCTTTGAGTTATGCAAAAGCTTTAGTGCGATTGCAAGAGTTAGCCCACGCACCAACCCCCAGTTTTGCTATGCCTTTTGCTGGCCGTAAAAATCAACTATTAGGTCGA
Organism: uncultured Saprospiraceae bacterium; assembly: GCA_964402245.1. GTDB lineage: Bacteria > Bacteroidota > Bacteroidia > Chitinophagales > Saprospiraceae > JAFMDF01. Next base: position 2,325 of record CAYOBX010000448.1, read on the forward strand.
ATTCAACGTGTTTTAAATCACCCACAAAAAAAATCCAACTTCATGGAAAAATTAATTGCAACTAGCTTGCTGTCTATTTTGGTACTGTTCTTTTCTGTCAATGCTAAGTCTTCTACTGCTCCACTTGATAAAGAAACTAGTGAAATAGTGGAAACAGAGAAAAAGCCAAAGCCAACAACAAAAATTACTAGGATCAAAAATTCGAATAATAAAAAGAACAGAAATAATCATAAGAATCACAATACGAATGTAGATAAAAATACGAATAGTAATTTTAGTGAGTACGAGACTCCTTTGTTACAACGCTTAACTAATAATATACGCCCTTTTGGAGATGCGATCCTTTCTTCGATAGATACGATACCAACTAGATCAAAAAAATCTTCTCATTATTCGTACCATTTTTCTAATGGAAAAACAGTAGAGATTGAATCAAAGAATGGAGAGGTGAACACCTTGAAGATTGATGGAAAAAGAATACCTAAAAATGATTGGGAAAATTACAAAGAAGAGTTGGCTTCTTTAAAGGATGTTCCTGCACCACCAGTGCCGCCTGCACCTCCTGCTGCCCCTAGATTTGCGCCACCAGCACCGCCCGCGCCACCGAGAGGACTATTAGGCAGTTCTACAAGATCTAGTCATATTACAAAAGAGATTGATCGGGATGGTAACACGGTTATAGTCATACAATCAGAAGATTCTAAAGAACCTATCCGAATTAAAGTAGATGCAGAGGATCAATCTTCTATCACTATTAATGGAAAAGAACTAGAAAAAGATATTATCATCAACGAGGATGTTGAAAATTCTTTAGAGGGACTATTTGCTGAAGAAGCTTATAACGATGCTATGGAAACGTTCAAGGAAGAATCTACTGCATATCAAATGGAATTAGAAGATGCCCTTCACGAACATGAAGAAGAGATATTTAGACATAGTGAAGAGTTTAAAGAGCATGAAGAAGACATGAAAGAATGGGAAAAATCGTTTGAAAAAGAAATGAGTCAATTCGAAAAAGAAATGGGAGAATTTGGTGAATCAATGGGTAAATTCGGCGCAGAATTGGGTAAGTCTATTGCTAATATTGTATCAGATTTACCGTTCAAAGCAAACAGATTAATCTACGAGGAATTAATAAATGATGGATATGTACAAGATGGAAAGAAGTTTTCTTATAAACTATCAAAAGATAATTTCTATATAAATGGTAAAAAACAATCTAAAGCGATTACTAAAAAATATAAGCGTATTTATGAAGCTGCATTGGGTCGTCCCTTAAAATCAGAGGAGTGCGCTAAGGTAAATGGCAAGTACAAAAGAGATAATCTTTTCAGTGGATCTATTGAGTTCTAATTTGGGAGATTAAGAATTAGGAACACAGAAGCACTGGGACACAGAGTATAATAATTCTCTGTGCCTCTGTGCCTCCGTGTTCAAAAAAATCAAAAAAATCTTTAAAAGACTAGTAATTTTTATCTAACTACTAATACCTTTTTCGTCATCGGCAAACCATCTTTTGTTCGTACTTCTACAAAATAAATGCCGCCTTTGTAAGCATCAACAGGTATTACTTTTTGTTGATGATCGGTAGGAGTTATCTTTTCTTGATTGACCACTTTCATCAAACTGTTATAAATAGTTAAGTCAAGTGTCTGACCTGTAAAGCCAGATAAGTCAATGGTCAATTCATGACTGGTTGGGTTCGGGTAAATATTAAAGGTAGTAGGGGCTACTATATTCCAATTAGACGCTTTTGCTGCACTTCTAGTATTTTTAGAAGTCAAGCTACTTCCTTCTAATACTATTTCAACTCCACCTTCTTTTTTTGTGCCACCTATAGGACAAATATTTTTCCAACTTCCATTGTAAACTCTAATAAAGTAGTTACCAGGTTCTAGGTTTTCTAAATATACCTCATTTCCACAATTGTTTGTACAGTCAAAGAAAGTTGCCCAATCACCAAATTGCCTTTGTATTTTAAAGAAGTAATTACCTCCTGCTTCTCCAACAATATGAATTTCACCATTGCCATAGGTAATTTCAACTTCTTGACATTCTGCTGTGCTGCCTATAGGAGTTGTCTCTGTTTCTGTTTCTGTCTCTGTCTCTGTCTCTGTCTCTGTCTCTGTCTCTGTTTCTGTTTCTGTTTCTGTTTCTTCTATTTCCTCTTCCTCTCCCTCAATTGTTACATCATTTTCGATTGAACAAATCCAGTCCGATTCTTTTGTAAACATTTGTACATTAATCGAATAAGTACCTGATGATAACGGAATCGTTTCCCAATCCGCACAATCACCATAACATTCATATACCAATGCTCCAAACTCATCTATGATAGTTACTTGCTCGTTTGCTGTAGTTAAATTCGTAATAATAATGCCAGTAGGATAGGTTTTGATATCCACTAATTCACATGGTGCTACCTGAACGATTGGTGTACCTGCACAAGAGCAACCGCCTGCTAGAATGACATCATTTTCCGTAGATGCATCTCCATCGTCACACTTTTCACCTTGCGTAGCAGGATAGGCTGCATTGTTATCATCACAATCTTGAGCAGCGCAATAGCCGTCGCCATCATTGTCAGTACAATTTGGATCACCCGCTTCAATTGTTACATATTGTTCTATTGGACACGCACCCCAACCTACTAAGACCTTGATTGTATAAATACCTGCATCTAATCCATTTAAATTAATCGTAGCATCACAAGTTTCTCCATAGGAACAATGGTATATCACCTCGGCATGATACCCTTTAAAAATAGTAACTTCCGTTGCTGCTTGGTTTGTTCCTGTAAGTCGGATACTTCCGTTATCTAGGTGTATACCTACCCCACATTTGCCTGTTGGTTCAGGATTGCAATTTTCTGCTGCTCCTTGAAGGCATGTGTCTACATCGTCACAAATACCATCGTTGTCAATGTCTGCAGTACAGTCGCCATTGCATACTCCTAGAGCATCCAATGTGCCGACACATTCATCTATATCATCACAGATACCATCTTTGTCTACATCTGCTGTACAGC
>CAYOBX010000449.1:0-5291 GCA_964402245.1 uncultured Saprospiraceae bacterium
AAATGAGGTGAAGACATTTGGGGCTACCCGTCTATAATTGAAAGCAGAGACGCAATGTTACATGTATATTTTACGCTAGAAATAGGTAGCCACATTTTGTAATAAAAAACTAATATAAATATGAAAAATAGGCGCAGCTTCCTTCAACAGTTGAAAGCTTTGAGTTTAGGAATCACCCCTTTGCCTTTTTTTCAGACGACACAAGGAAAGGACTTACTACGAGTCATAAAAGATAAGCAATCTTTACCTATAGATACCATAACAACAGACGAAGATTTTTGGCAACTGATCAAACAAGCTTATACGGTATCTCCTACTCTTTTGAATCTAAACAATGGTGGTGTCTCTCCTCAACCTAAAGTAGTTCAAGATGCAGTAGAACGATATAATAAATTATGTAATGAAGTCCCTTCTTTTCATATGTGGCGCACACTGGATCAAGGACGAGAACCATTGCGAAATAAGTTAGCCGAATTAGCAGGATGTTCCGCTGAAGAATTAGCCATTAATAGAAATACATCCGAAGCATTAGAAACCGTAATATTTGGTTTGCGCTTAAAAGAGGGGGATGAAGTGGTTTTATCTAAGCAAGATTATCCTAATATGAGGAATGCTTGGAAACAAAGAGCTTTAAGAGATGGTATCCAGTTAAAATGGTTAAATATAAATTACCCTTCAGAAGACAAAAGCTACTTAATTGAGCAATATGTATCTGCTTTTACAGAAAACACCAAAGTGGTTCACCTGACGCATATGCTTAATTGGAATGGACAAATTTTACCAGTCGCAGACATTGCTTTAGAGGCTCAAAAGAGAGGCATAGAAGTTATAGTAGATGCTGCTCATACTTTTGCTCATTTGGTATATACCATCCCTGCTTTAAATTGTGATTATTGGGGTACAAGTCTTCATAAGTGGCTAGGCGCACCTTTCGGTACAGGCTTATTATATGTCAAGAAAGAAAAAATTAAAAATCTATACCCACTCTTTGCTGCACCAGATCCAGAACAAGACAATATTAGAAAATTTGAAAATCTAGGAACGCGTTCTTTTGCCATCGAACAAGCGATAGGTCAGGCAATAGATTTTCATTGGATGATCGGATCGGAAAGAAAATTTAAACGATTACATTATTTAAAAAATTATTGGGCTGAAAAGGTTCAGCATATTCCTGGTGTCCAATTGCTAACCTCTCTTCTTCCTGATTTTGGTGGTGCCATCGCTTTAATAGCCATAGATGGACAAAAGCCAGAAAAAACAGCCCAATTATTACACAGAAATTATAAAATTCATACTACTAATTCTAAAACAGATAATATTTATGGTGTGCGAATTACTCCTAATATTTATACCAGTAAAAGGGATTTAGATAGGCTCGTCATTGCAATCGAAGAAATTGCAAATGATCTAAAAAAATAAGTAGATTTTATATATATTGCGGCTTTCAAATAAGCTGTTAGCTATAAAAACGTGAGTTCTCCATGAGTATTTACAGAAAAACTAAGAATTAATGGAATTTAAAGGAACCTCCAACTATGTTGCCCCCAGAGAATTACAAATAGCGGTAAATGCTGCTGTTCACTTACAAAAACCATTGTTAGTTAAAGGAGAACCAGGAACTGGAAAAACCTTATTGGCACATGAAATAGCCAAAGCATTAAAGAAGCAATTAATCACTTGGCATATCAAATCCACTACTTTAGCCCAACAAGGTTTGTACGAATATGATGCAGTGTCTAGATTAAGAGATTCTCAATTGGGTGGAGAAAACGTAGATAACATAGAGCATTATATAAAAAAGGGGAAATTGTGGGAAGCCTTTTCGGCGAAAGAGAGCGTGGTCTTATTAATTGATGAAATTGACAAAGCGGATATAGAGTTTCCAAATGATCTATTATTGGAGTTAGATAAGATGGAATTCTTCGTCTATGAGACTCAAAAAACCGTCAAAGCGAAGATAAGACCTATAGTGATTATCACTTCTAATAATGAAAAAGAATTGCCTGATGCTTTTCTGAGAAGATGTTTATTCCACTATATCCGTTTTCCAGAAAAAGAGACAATGCAACAAATTGTCGATGTGCATTTTCCAGGTATTGAAAAAGAGCTAGTCGGAAATGCAATGAGCATTTTTTACAATATTAGAGACATCCGTGGGCTCAAGAAAAAACCTTCTACCAGTGAACTAATTGATTGGCTCAAGCTTTTATTAATGGAAAAAATTCAATCAGGAGCGTTGGAAGATTTTGATCTGAAAGAGACCCTACCGCCTCATACACATGCGCTGTTAAAAAATGAGCAAGATTTGAACCTATTAGATGAACTTAGGAGAATGAAGCGGAAGTATTAAGAAATTAGGAACACGGAGACACAGAGCGCACAGAGTAAAATATAACTCTGTGCGCTCTGTGTCTCCGTGTTCCTAATTAAATAAAGCAGATACTATTTAGAATAAAAACACGTTATACTCCCAATAAAGTCTCACCCATACCTATCCAATGCAAAGGCGCTTTTATTTACTTCTCTTTCTCTTCTCTTTACCTCCAATATTCCTTTCAGCACAAAGTATTCCTGCTCAAGATACCACTAATAGAACAGAAGTAAATATAGAATTTTCTGACTTAATGGAATTTATCCAAGAAGAAAATCGGTCGATAAAAAAGCTATCAGGTCATGTAGCATTGAAGCAAGATAGTGTTTTAATGTATTGCGATACAGCCTTATTGGAGGGCAACAAAGTCATAGCATTTGGCAATGTAATCATTCAACAAGGAGATTCCATAACTGTCTTTTCTGATTCATTGGAATATATGGGAGACAAGCGAGTCGCAGATTTATTTGGAGAAGTAGTGCTTCAGGATGGAGATAAAAAATTATTTACTTCTTATCTTAATTATGATTTAAGCTCGAAGACTGGAAGATATACTCAAGGAGGTTTAGTAACACAAGGCAATACACAACTCATTAGTCGAAAAGGAGTTTATGCTGTCAATTCTAAACAATTATTTTTCAAAGACAGTGTAGTCGTAGCTAATGAAAAAATGACCTTACGGGCAGATACCTTAGAATTTGATTCAGAGGCTCAAATTGCTACTTTCTTAGGACCTACTTTAATACAGCAAGATAGTGCGACCATCTATTGCGAAGCAGGGTTTTATGATATAGCAACTGATCTAGCAGAATTTGAAAAGAATGCACAATATCAAAAAAAGGAACAACGTGCAACAGCAGATTTAATTACATATGATGGTACCATAAAAGAAATTAGATTGACAGGCAATGCGACTTTTATTGAAGGGGAAAAAGTAGCGCTCGCAGAGATCATTCGATATGAAGAAGATACCAATCTTACTTATTTAGAAGGAAATGCAGAATTTAAAGACCCTCAACAAGAAGTGAAAGGAGACATAATTCAATATGATTCGAACAAAGGGTCTTTCAAAACAGAAGGTCGCTCTGTTTTAGTAGATAGTTCACAAATATTAATAGCAGATCAATTTGATTTCGATAGTGAGCAAGGTTTAGGTATTGCCACAGGAACTGTAGAATGGCAAGATACTATTGAAAATTTAGCCATTCTGTGCGAAGAACTAGCGTATGATAAATCTAAAAATTATATAAAAGCTAGTGGTGCCCGACCTTTATTATCTATTAAAATAGGAAAAGATACGCTTTATTTAGCATCTGACACCTTGATTTCTAGTGAAACAGAAGATAGCTTGGCTAAGAAAATCTTAGAAGCCTATACCGATGTCCGTATATTTAAGGCTAACTTACAAGCAAGCTGCGATTCCTTAAGTTATAGTGCTGCTGACTCCCTATTTAAGTTGTATCAAGATCCTATTATATGGTCAGATACCTCCCAATTCAAAGCGGATTCGATCTATATGCACTTAGCGAATAATCAAATAGACAAGATTATTTTATACCAAAATGGATTGATTATTAATACTCCTGATTTCCAATTTTTTAATCAAATAAAAGGAACAGAAATTACGGCCTACTTTAATTATGGGAATTTGAATAGAATGAAAGTCAATGGAAATGCAGAATCAATTTATTTTGCTAGAGATGAGCAGGATGCTTATTTAGGAATGAATCAAACAACCTCTAGCGAGATGTTGATTTTTTTCGGAGCAAATGAAGTAGATCAAATCAAGTTTTTTAGTCAACCTGATGCCACCATGATGCCTATGGTCAAGATTCAGGATAGCCCTCCAACGCTTGATGGCTTTAGCTGGGATTTTGAAGAAAGGCCTCAATCTATTTTGGAGTTACGGAGAGAATGAATGAACACGGAGGCACAGAGCAGTATTTTCTCTCTGTATCTCCGTGCCTCCGTGTTCAAATTTTTCTATACCTTAGCAAGAATCGTCCTATTCCCTTTCACTTTTTGATTCAATGAAACTTCTATTTTGGCATCTAAAGGTAAGAACAAATCTACTCTTGAACCAAACTTAATAAAGCCCATTTCTTCTCCTTGCTCTACTTCCTCTCCAACAGATACGTAGTTGACAATTCTTTTAGCTACAGCTCCAGCGATTTGGCGCAATAGTATTTCTACTTGACCATTATCAATAACAGTAGTAGTACGTTCATTCTCCGTAGATGACTTTGGATGCCAAGCAACTAAGTATTTACCAGGATGATATTTAAAGTAATTAACCGTGCCACTAATTGGATTTCGATTTACATGCACGTTTGTAGGAGACATGAAAATGGAAATTTGAATCCGTCTATCTTCAAAATATTCTGACTCATTCACTTCTTCAATAGTTACAATTTTCCCATCAGCAGGAGCATAAATTAAATTATCATCCGGAATAATGATCGCTCTTTTGGGGGAACGAAAAAACTGAAGTACTAGAATAAAGAAAAGTACAGATAGAATCGTAAATCCAAATAATAATGATGGAAAAAGCCAACACATTATGGAGTTAATGATTGCTAATGTAAAAGCTAAAAATATAAGGATTTTATGCCCCTCTTTATGTATCTTCATATGAATAAAAGTAGTATTATATCGTTTTCTCTCTCAAAATACACTTAATATACTCTAAATCCAGCATTATAATAAGTATATTTTGAAGTTGTTTAAAAATGTATTCTGTAATTAGTTGTAAGTGCTTGATTTCTAGAACGAAGCTCTTTTTTATTTTCGTAGCCTTAGTTTGACAATTTGGCGACTTTTTAAACTGTACGTCGTTAAAAATACTCGTCGTAACTAAGGCTACGCCTGCGTTTTTTGCCTAGTACAGTTTCAAAATTCATCCAAATTCTATTCGACACTA
>CAYOBX010000450.1:0-3945 GCA_964402245.1 uncultured Saprospiraceae bacterium
TTTAATATCAGGCAAGCAGTAGCTGTCAATAGATTTTTAGAGGGAGCAATTTAGATTTGTTTTTTTATAAAAAAACAAATCTAAATTGCTCCCTCTAAAGAAGTATATTAAACATACTTGTTTCCGAGTGCCAAATTAGACTCTTATAGTTTATTCGCTCTCCATAAAACAGTTTTTCGTTTTTTAAATATGATATCAGCGAAACGTGAATATTAAAAAAAAATAAAAAACAATACTTTCATCTTACTACAAAAGTAATTAGGTTTGTAAAAAGAAAACAGATTCAGTTTTTAGTTTTTTGAGCATATCAGATTAAAAAGCTATTGTTTAAAGAACAATATTTAAATGGATACAAATAATAAATTTTTTCGCTATGAACAGATAGCTAAACAACTGGAAGATAGTATTTTAACAGGTGTTTTGAAAATAGGAGAAAAATTGCCTTCTGTTCGATTCCTAAGTAAGCAGCAGAACGTCAGTCCAACCACTATTTTCAAAGCTTATTACCAATTGGAAGCGAAGGGGTTGATTGAAGCGCGACCAAAATCAGGTTATTATGTGCGATTTCGGCACGAAGAACGACCTGCGCCCAAGAAAAACATCACAAGCCAACCTAATATTACTTCGGTTGACACCAGCCAAATTATTTTAGAATTAGAAGAACTGCAAAACTCTGAAACGATTGTTCGATTATCCTCTTCTATACCTTCTCCAAAGTTATTACCTATTGCCAAACTTAATAAATCAGTTGCTGAAGCATTGCGCAATGAAAAGCATCTATTATTAAAATATCCCCATCCTCAAGGAAATGAAGAATTGCGTCGGGTTATCGCCCAGCAATTATTGAATTGGGGAGGCAATTTTAGAGCAGAAGACTTAGTCGTTACCGCAGGGTGCATGGAAGCCCTCAATATTAGCTTAATGATTTTGACGGAGCCAGGAGATGTGATTGCTATTGACCAATTGACTTATTTTAGTATCCATCAAGCGGTGGAACGTTTGGGATTAAAAGCGGTTGCTATTCCTGTTAGGGACAATGGATTGGATATTGATTTTTTGAAGAAAGCAATTGCTAAATACCCTATAAAAGCAAGCCTTTTTGTAACTAATTTTCACAATCCAACGGGCACTTGTTTACCCGATGACAAGAAAAAAGAATTAGTAGAATTGATGACCGAAAAACAAATCCCAATTATTGAAGATGACATCTATGGGGAATTGTATTTCGGTAAAAACCGACCTAGTACTTGTAAGTTTTATGATAAAGAAGGTTGGGTTTTATACTGCTCCTCCCTGTCGAAAACTATTGCTCCTGGGTATCGAATTGGTTACTGTCAACCTGGTCGTTTTCTAGAACAATTTGCCCATCAAAAACGTATTTTATCTTTGTCTACTAGTTCTTTACCCCAAGCTGCCCTCTTAAGTTTTTTTAAAAAAGGACGGTATGATTTTCATTTACGAAAATTACGAACAGCTTTACACACTCAAGCTTTAGTCTATAGTCAACTCATTTTACAATATTTTCCGAAAGATGTGTATTTCAGAATGCCAAAAGGGGGTTTTAATTTTTGGATAGAATTTCCTAAGAAATTTGATAGCTATCAATTATTTAGAGCTGCTAAAGACCAGCAAATTAGTATTGCTCCTGGTCAAATATTTTCTGTTGAACCTGATTTTAAACACTGTATTCGATTAAGTTTTGCAGAACCGCTTACGGAGGAAATCGAAGCTAGTATCAAACGCTTGGGAGAGTTGGCGAAGGATTTTTAAAAGATAATTCCTCTGAATATAGTATTATACTTCAAACGGAATGAAAAAGTAATTTTGAAAAAGATGGCTTAATGGCCCTGAAGGTTTGATGGTCTACGCCATACAAACAATCGAGCCATCAAACAGTCTAACCATTTTCACACCATGTGAAATATGTGTTCCTGGGTTCTTTGACAAATCCCGTGAACGCTATTTACTGACCAATCTACTCGTAATAAACTAATTCTATATCGTCAAATTCGACCTCTCCTCTAATTGGTCCTAACTTATGTAGATGAATTGCTATCCTTTTTACTGAACTAGGATAATATCCAATTTGAACAGTATGTTTTCCTTCTGTATTATCCCAGACAGGAGTATTCTGGCGGTCGATCAATCCAAATACTAACGATGTATTGGTTGAGTCTGTGGTCCATGATTCTGTAATTACAGTAATTTCTGCTCCATTTAATCTTTTTAGATCTTTAGTTTTAATTTTGGCATTCAATTGAAGACTTCCTCCAATAAACAAATCTGGAGGTTCCAAAACTAAACTCCAAGAATAGAATCCATCATTTGTATCCAAATCTTCAAGCGCGGTAATCTTTGCAACTTTTGAATCACCTTCTTGATTTAATTGAATTTCTCCTAGAATACTATTTTTTGTACTTTCTGGATAAACGGAAAATATCCATTCCTCTGTAGGTTCTTCAAAATCTTCTAGTAATAAAATCCTTTTATTTGTCTTTAATTCAGCCCATTCAGGTACTGGTTCAGCGGGGTTAAACAATTCGTCAATATAATAATCTCTCAATTCTAAACTATATTCTGTATATAATCCATGTTGAATATCATCTTCTGCCATTATGGATGCAAACATTCTGTTTGGTAATCTTTTATTTTTGTGTCCTCTTTCTAGTATAGCATGACCTAATTCATGAAAAAGTAATATTTCTCTTTGTAGTTCTGATTTTTCATTCCAACAAGGCAAACTCATATTTATTTCTACTCTTCTTGTTCCTTTTCCTTGAAAATCTTTATATCCTACTCCACAATATTTTAAGGTATCATTAAAGACAACTTCCAATTTTCTTCTTTTTAGGTTGATATTTCTCTTCTCTGCTTCAATAAAAAATTGGTCAACATAGATTTGCAAATCAGTATCTATTTTTTCCTTCTTGCAAGAAAACAAAACTAATACTAGGAAAAAAAATATTGAAAGGTTTTGTTTCATAATAATTGGATTGAGTGGTTCATTAGATAAATAAGAGATTTAATTCACAAGGCAAAACCAATTTTTACTTCATTAGCAAAATGTGGATCTAGTCCTTCGATTTCTGTAGACCATAAGTTGTATCTTATCTTATAATCTACATATAGCTTTCCAAATATTCTTCTTTGTATTCCCCATTGAGGCCCATAGGAATGAGTTGTGGGATTATTTCTTGTAACATAAGCACCTATATAATCAGCAGAAAAATTATTCCCTGTTTTAGCTTTCCTAATACGATTTTTTAAATTGTAGTAATAACGAGCCTCTATAGTTGGTATAAAAAAAGTATTTGAATTTTCTTTATGAAAATTGTAGTGCCAACTTAGATCAGCATTCAGAGAGAAAAGAGTTTTCCACATTTTCTGTTCATATTCAACAGTTAATTTTCCAGTAAGAGATTCTTTAGTTATATTATCAACAATATTCAATAAATCAAATTTCCATACCGATTTTTCTTTATTAAAGTATTGAAGAACATCACAATCTTTAGCTTGAGTTGAGACAGCTTTTCCTATAGTTATTCCAAAAGTAACTTCATAATTTACATATCCTTTCCAACTCTTCATGGAAGAAATAGGATCTAACTCTAATCGCTCATCAAAAGTAAATGAAACATCTTCTAATCCTTCTGATTGATGAGCTGTACCAATTCCTAAATTAAAATTCATAAAACCTCGCTTTCCGAATTGTTGTTGCCAACCGCTTACCATTCCTATTCTATAAGTAATACCTTTCAAAGAGAAGACGTCGTCTCTTTGAATTTTCCACCTATCTATCTCCCCTCTCCACCCTAAGTAAAAGCCGGATAAGTTATTGCCAGATAAACCTTTTTTGATTTGGCGATTTTTATTAAAATACCATCTTGGCTCTATTCTATTATTAAAGGAAGAAAATGTAGTGGGTAGAATTAGGTCACCAAATTC
>CAYOBX010000450.1:3955-5267 GCA_964402245.1 uncultured Saprospiraceae bacterium
TTGTAGTTGCTGTGGTAATTAATTGATAATCCTGTTGCTATTTTCTTTTCAAAACTAATATGTATTCCTTTAATATCCCGATTAAATGTGTAGAAATTAAATATTGGAAAAGGAGTCGTAGAAAAATTATTTAATCCAACTTTTAAAAGCCGATCCTGATCTTCCATCGTTCTAAAAAAACAACTGTATTTATTAACTATTTTTTGTTTTTGAGATGGATTCGTCTCTATAGTATGGACAATTTCTTGCGCAGAAAGCAGGTAAGTAGAAACTACTAGAAAAAGAATAATTGCATATTTCATAATTATAGTTTTACGGGCTAAATGAAATAAAATTTGTTCTGGTTGAGGGCTCTAAATACCTATTATTGACAATAAGAGAAAATAATAACAGACCATCGTTGAAAAGATTAATGTCTTATGAGGTAATGTATATGAGTCATTGTACTAATATATTTCCATAGGTCAGAGAGACCATTACATTAGATTCTGGAGTGACAGCCTGTGACTGTACCTGCCTTAAAGTGTCCGAGTCCATCACTACATCAAATACTGTTTGATTAGGGATAGAGATCGTACCAAAGCTCGTACTCAGGGCATAGGTGTTTAAATTAGCATTGGCATTGAGTATGGTAACATCTGACTTATCCCCTTTTAGATCAAGGTTGTAATTATAGATATGGTCCTCTAAAATTTGTATCTTTCCATATTGTGCTTTCATAGTAATATCTCCTGCTAATTCCTCTAAGTATATATCGCTCCGATTAGACGTAATTTTAGTGTTGGCAAAAATAGATTTTCCTTTAATCTCACCTAAGTGACTATTTAAATTAAACTCCCCTCGAATATTCTCTATCGAAGTTTTAGTAAATCGAGTATCAATATTTAATCGCCGTTGCAAGCCCTCAATATGGATACTTCCAAAATTGTTTTTAATGGCTAGAGGGCAATTGGAGGGAACGAGTATCGTTAATTTGGTTTTTAAGGTTGAAGTAGGCTTGGGTCGCTCTTTAGAGACAGATAAAAAATTGTTAATGGTTATTCGTTTTCGTTGGCTAGTAATGCTATATTGTAGCGCTTCTATATCTTTTTCTGCTATTTCCTTTTCAGGGTGCTTTGCGATTAATTCAACAGTAGTTTGAATTTTATTTTTATTCCAAGTAGTAATATGTATAATAGCATTCTCTCCATTAATTTCTAGTGTTTGTTTAGGATTCCAATTATTAGTTTCCTCTATTTTTTTGGTAACCACTTGAAAAGTAGTGGTTTGACTCCAACAGTAAATAGGGAGATTGAATAGAAAAGTTAGAATA
>CAYOBX010000451.1:0-5262 GCA_964402245.1 uncultured Saprospiraceae bacterium
AAACGACCCCGAAAAAACGACAACATTCATTACTTCAAATGAGGTAGTAATTTTTTCATTGTTACTTAGGTTCTTCCTAAAGTATTCCTTACATTGGCAGGTATCTTTCCTGAAAAAATTGGTTCTCTGACAAATCATGTGATGGAAGTAATTCGTCGAAGTTTGTAACTTCGATGCTATACGATTATCATCATATAGCATCGAGATTACAAACCTCGATGATTCAATACATTCCACGACATTTGTCAAAGAATCACAAAATTAATAGCCTTTGTCAACTGCCATCATAAAAAACGATAAAAGAACCATTAACGGCTGGGCATTATTTGATTGGGCCAATTCTGCCTATGCCTTGACGATAATGGTAGCTGTTTTTCCACCCTACTACGAGGCCATTACAAAAGGCGAGACCTTTATGGGATTGTCCAATACCGCCTTATACTCCTTGTCGCTCTCCTTTGCATATTTGATCGTGTCTATACAATCTCCCATTCTTTCAGGTATTGCGGATTATGGAGGACGGAAATTGAAATTTATGAAGTTCTTTAGCACGATGGGAGCTATCAGTTGTTTAGCTTTATTCTTTTTTAGATCTTCCGATGATATTGTGTTGGGTATTGGGGTATCTGTATTAGCGACCGTAGGATTTGCAGGTAGTTTGGTCTTTTATAATTCCTTTCTGCCAGAAATTGCCACTACCGATCAGATGGATAGCGTGAGTGCGAAAGGGTTTTCTTATGGGTATGTGGGTAGTGTTCTTTTATTGATTTTTAATTTGTTAGTCATCCAAAAACCAGAATGGTTTGGCATTGATCCAGATGGGACCTTGGCGGTTCGGATTTCCTTTTTGACGGTCGGGATTTGGTGGTTAATATTCGCCGCAATTTCCTTTAAAAGACTCCCACAAGATGTACCAATTCCGAATACGAATGGATTGATAGGGAAGGGGATACAAGAATTCAAATCCATTTGGCAAGAAGTAATGGGACAGTCGAATGTAAAAACCTTTCTCTTAGCTTTTTTCCTATATAGTGCGGGCGTACAAACTGTTATTTTATTAGCTTCTTTATTTGGCAGTGCAGAGTTAAAATTTGGACAAACCCAACTAATCATTATTATCTTATTATTACAAATAGTAGGTATTGTAGGGGCTTACCTTTTTACAAAAATATCTAGTCTAAAAGGGAATAAGTTTGCCTTAGTCATTATTTTATGTATTTGGATTGCCATTTGTGTGTCCGCTTTTTTGGTCGTTGAACAGTTTCATTTTTATTTTGTTATTGGAGCCGTAGGATTGGTGATGGGGGGCGTACAAAGTCTATCCCGATCGACCTATGCAAAACTACTACCCGACGATACAGAATCCACCGCTTCTTATTTTAGTTTCTATGACATTTTAGAAAAAATGGCGATTGTGTCTGGTACCTTAGCTTTTGGCTTTATAGATCAATTGACAGGTGGGATGCGGAATAGCATTTTATCGCTAGTTGTTTTTTTCTTATTAGGAATTTTCTTTTTAGTACGGGTGGATATGAGAAAGACTAAAATGATAGATTAATGAATAATTATGTATTAATTGCCAATTAAGGGATGGGGTAGAAATAAATGTTACAATATTAAGGGAGGATTTTTTTCTTTAGAAGGGCTTAAAAAATGGGAGTTTATCTGGATAAGTGACCACTTTTTTAAGCATTTCTAAAGGAAAAAAGACCAGTTAAGATGTAACATTTATTTTTAACCCATCCCTAATATAAATAATCTTTTGCTAATTGCATTCTAAAAAATAATTCAAAGCTACTGCTTGCCGATTACCAGAATTTACAAATTATCTTTATAAATAATTGATTATCAAATAATTATTTCTATCCCATCCCTTAGGGTACTGGCTTTGGCAGATTAGGAAGTTCTTAGAAAAACAATTGCCAGACGGAGTAAAACTCAACGCCTGGCAAGGTAGGTTTGAAAACTTTAGTAAAAATTAAAAAACCGAGCGAAAAAAATGAGAGGAATACTAGATAATGAATTACTAATTAACTAAAATTTGCTCGCTCATGAATAAGAAATTGAGATAGGAAAAGCTCAATTTATTTACTGGTTATTGTAATTTCTTATTCATAGCAAAGATATAATAGTTTAATATTAGAGTCAAATGAAATGTTAATTTTTCTGATATTGTTAATTAATTTAACTTCTTTCAGACACTTGTGATTGGACAGTTTATCTACAACGGAATATTCCCATGCTTCTTTTTAGGCAACTTTACTGCTTTATTCTCCAACATAGCAAATGCTTTGATTAGCTTTCGTCGAGTTTGCTTAGGCTCAATAACTTCATCAATAAAGCCTCTTTGTGCCGCACGATAAGGATTCGCAAATTTCGCCGCATACTCTGCTTCTTTCTCTGCTAACTTAGCTGCTGGATCATCGGCCGCTTTAATTTCTTTTCTAAAGATAATCTCACTAGCTCCTTTAGCACCCATCACCGCAATTTCTGCGCCCGGCCAAGCATAATTCATATCCGCACCAATGTGCTTAGAATTCATCACATCATAGGCTCCCCCATATGCTTTTCGAGTAATGACAGAAATTCTTGGAACGGTTGCTTCACTCAATGCATATAATAGTTTTGCACCATTGACTATAATCCCATTCCATTCTTGATCTGTCCCCGGCAAAAAACCTGGCACATCAACTAATACCAATAAAGGAATATTAAAGCAATCACAGAAACGAGTAAATCGAGCCGCTTTTCGAGAGCTATCCACATCAAGGACACCTGCTAAACTGATTGGCTGATTGGCAACAATCCCAATACTACGACCGCCCAACCTTGCAAAACCTACCACAATATTTTCTGCAAAGTTCTTATGTATTTCATAGAAAGAGGCTTCATCTGTAATGCCTTCAATCACTTCTCTCATATCGTAAGGCTGATTGGCAGATTCAGGAACAATGGTCTCTAATACTGCTCTTACTTCATCGCCTAACTCATATGGCAACTTAGCAGGTTTGTCCTCACAGCTTTGCGGCATATAACTAAGTAACTGCTTGATTTGTGCAATACAGTCAATATCATTACTAGCTGTCAAATGGGTCACTCCTGATTTGGTAGAATGTGCACTAGCTCCTCCCAATTCTTCAGAACTAACTTCTTCATTAGTCACGGTCTTCACAACATTGGGTCCAGTTACAAACATATAACTAGAATCTTCCACCATAATCGTGAAATCCGTCATAGCAGGGGAGTAGACTGCACCACCCGCACAAGGGCCCATAATCGCTGAAATTTGAGGCACTACCCCAGAGGCCATTACATTCCGATAAAATATATCTGCATAACCACCTAAAGAACGGACGCCTTCTTGTATTCTAGCCCCACCACTATCATTTAAACCAATCATAGGCGCACCCGTCTTCATGGCTAAATCCATCACCTTACAAATTTTCTCTGCATGAGTTTCTGATAAGGCTCCTCCAAAGACGGTGAAATCTTGTGCGAAGACATAGACCAATCTTCCATTGATCGTACCATACCCTGTGACCACTCCATCTCCATAAAAGATTTGTTTGTCCATATCAAAATCAGTGGTTCGGTGCGTCACCAATACCCCAATTTCTTCAAAAGATCCTTCGTCTAATAAAAAATGGATTCTTTCTCTAGCAGTCAATTTCCCTTTTTTGTGCTGCTTATCTATTCTAGTTTGTCCACCGCCTAAATAGGCTTCTTGGACTTTTTGATTTAATAATTCTTTTTTTATTGTCATCGTTTCTTATGTTGATTGTATTGAACGCAGAGGTGCAGAGAATAAGTGTGACTCTGCATCTCTGCACCTCTACGTTCAATTTTTATTCTGATTTCCATTTAAATAATTCAAAGGCATCTGCTTTCGGACGATAATTGACTTTATCCATTGTTTCGGATATATCTAAACGCTTATACCGATTATTAGATATGGCATTCAAAATTTCATAATGCAGCCCTTTCGTTTCTATACACCCAACCAACAGTTGATTACAGTCATCTGGATGCAGATAGGCACTCAGATCCCGCGTATTCATTTCCGTTTGCTCTTCCTCAAATAAGTAAGCGCCTATCCGAAGGCAAATTGCAGAAATACCATGTTGATCTGCATAATAAGAGGCGAGTGCTTCTCCAAGGCATTTCGCCACTCCATATAAATTATGTGGACGGACAGGTCTATTTTTATGAATTTGAAGATCATTTGGATAATGCTCAATAGTTTGTGCACTACTTGCAAATATCAATCGATCGCATTTATTTTCAGCAGTTGCTTTGAACACATTCTTTATCAATACACTATTAATATCCAATGCATCGTCATTTTCCGTTTCATCAATAAGTCCAGCTAGGTGGATAACTACCTCCATCCCTTTCGTTACTTCTTGGCAGGTTTTATAATTAGAAAGATCCGCTTCAATAACTCGAACATTTTCTGGAAAATTAATGTGATCGGTCTTGATGTCCGCAACTGTAATATCGTATTCCTTTGCATGGTTACGAACAAAGTGAGCTCCGATTTTACCTGCCCCACCAGTTATCAATATTTTTTTCATTTTGAAAATTAACTTGGTAATATCGCAAAAACTATAACAATTAAAATTGAAATGTAAATTAAAACCGAGATGTTGCAACACGTCTCGTTGTCAACATTTCGCTTTTTAATTTACATTTTAATTAAAAAAAGTTTCGTTTAATTTATTCAGAAATACTTTGACACAATTCAACCAACACCCCATTGGAAGATTTTGGATGGAGGAAACACACTAATTTATTATCTGCGCCTCGCTTTGGTTTTTTATTCAAAACAATAAACCCTTCCTCTTCCAATCGTTTCATTTCTGCAACTATATCCTTTACCTCGAAAGCAATATGATGAATCCCTTCTCCTTTTTTTTCAATAAACTTAGCAATGGGACTATCTGTTCGACTCGCTTCCAATAATTCAATTTTAGAAGAACCTGTTTTGAAAAAGGAGGTTTTTACGCCTTCTGAAGCGACTTCTTCTGTTTTGTAATGTCGTTTGCCAAAGAGTTTTTTAAACAATTGATTGCTTTCTTCTAAGTTCTTTACGGCTATACCTATATGTTCTAACTTCATAATGCGAGTTTTTGAGTTGGTGGCTGTCGCCACTTATTTAAAGAATGAACACTGAGACACGGAGGGCACAGAGTTAGATTCTTTTTTTGTGATGTTAAAAAATGAACACTGAGACACGGAGGGCACAGAGTTAGATTCTTTTTT
>CAYOBX010000452.1:151-5257 GCA_964402245.1 uncultured Saprospiraceae bacterium
CCCACATGGCGTTAATTCCCACATGGCGTTAATTCCCACATGGCGTTAATTCCCACATGGCGTTAATTCCCATGGCTGCGCCATGGGCTACAGGATGTCGTCCCGTTGGGACTGGTTAGATGCAATGGTGTCCTTTTAGTGAAGGGTCAAAAATCAATCAAGGGCGTTTTTAATTTTAATTTACATTTTAATTTTCCACTTAGTAGTCTGACAAAAATAAGCTAACAACTAATTGTATACAATAATTCATTATATATAATAACTTGACAATCAAAATTCTGCATTTCTGCGTTTATTTTTGTACTCCTACTTAATCTATTATTTCTTCTATGTTTACTTTTCTAGTGTGTTCGGAATGTTTGAAATTTTTGTTGGGATCTGCCATTTTAAATAAGGCAGTTATTTGTTTGAATATGAAGGTTGGAATACCCCATAGGCCCGTCCATATGGCAGAGGGTACTTTGGATAAATATAAGGTCCAAAATATCGTTAATACGAAAATAGCAAGGCCAGAGAACATCATCAAACTATATAAAGGGTTAAAAAAGAAGCCCAATAGCATCATACTTCCAGAAAGAAATAATAAAATGAATAATGGTGGCGCTATGGTAATCCATCCAAATAAGAATTGATTCCAATTTAGGTTCGCAATTCCTTTACCAATTAAACCAGAAGAATTAGGTAAGTTTTGAAAATAAGAATAAAGCCATCTACTTCTTTGTGTTTCTACTTGGTTGGCTTCTGTTACTTTTTCATCGTATACAATCGCATCTTTTGCAAAGACGATTTTTTCTTTTCTTCTTAACAAGAAGTTTTGTAAAATTTTATCTTCTTGGAGCATTTTCTTCCAAAGATGCTTCCCTTTTTGAATATCTTCTCCGTACAAATAGGCTTTATATAACTCTGTCTCTACCGCCATTCCTGAACCAGAAATAACAGACGAAGAACCAATTAAATAAGGTACGTATCGCTCTATGTAGTTTTTGTAAAATTCTCCTATTGCATCCGCACAAGCGAAAACAGTATCTAAATTTTTAGCCGTTCGTTGCCCTTGAATACTTCTATAGCCTTGATTGGCGTAGCGATTTATCTCCTCTAGAAAATCTGGTTTTAATACATTATCTGCATCTAGAATTGAAATATACCCATGAGGTCTTACAAAGTTTTCTACCGCATGAATAATGGATTTTGCTTTTAGATTAAGGGCAGGTTGTGGAAAAAAGACAGTCAATCTGTCATCTTCAATACCATAGTCAATTGGATCACAGGCATCCGCCACTACATAGATATGATAATTCTGATGCTTTTGTTTTAATAAAGAATGTACTAATGGCTTTGTAATCTCACTATTTTTATAGGCCGTAATAATACAAGCAAAATCATACTCTTTTGTTACTTTCTTGGTCAAGTTTTCCTTTTTAAAAAACTGTGCAATTAACACCGTTAAAAAAGGAAATATTAAAAAGAAGAAGAGGATACCACTAATAATGAGATAGATCAATTCCATTGTAATAAGTATTGAGTATAAATGGGTTTCTTAATAAAAATTATATTCTCAGACAAATCCATAAATGAAGTGGGTCGTCGAAGTTTATAATCATAGCCGTCAGGCTAAGATTCTTTCTCTTGAGACTCAGCAAGCAGTAGCTTTACTATTACCAAAAATCACCGCCATAAATTTCTGATTATCAGATATTTATTTTTAGCCTGACGGCTATGGTCTGTAACTTCGACGATCCTAAGTCAACGATATTATCAATTAAAAAAAGGAATAACTAAGGCAGGGGAATTGTTGGAAGGCACAGACAAGATACAACTAAAATAAAAGACTTCCTATTCAAATAATTGCAAAAATCAAATGGAAGGACTTTAGTCGTCAATATCTACAACTGACGACTAAAAAACCTCAGCTATAAATTAGCAACAGGGGATCGCTCCGCTCTAAAATGCCACAAAATAGCTTTACAAAATGCTCTTAAATGGGCATTTTGTCCATTTATAATATATTTTACCACACTCTTGGGAATGGTGAACAAGAAAAGGAACAGGGCAAAGAGGATAAACTCTACTTTGCGCCTGTTCGTCGCCATAAACAAGATACGATTCCGAGTTAAATAGTAGGTCTTCATAGGATTCAATTTTCCTACAGAGACCGATTCTTTATGATATATTTTGGCTTTTGGTTCCATGATAATAGAATACCCAGCCTTTCTAATTCTTTCACTCCAATCAAGTTCTTCATAGTATAAAAAGTAATCTTCAGACATTGGTCCTACTTCATCGATCACTTTCCTAGGGACCATCATTGCTGCTCCATGTGCATAAAAAGTGGGCTTTGACTGACGGTATTGTCTTTGGTCTAGTTCCCTTTCACCTAGAATCTTATTCCTCCCGGTGAAAGGATGTACATTAGTAGCACCTGCATATTGAATAATGTCTGTAGTAGTATTGTCTTCAGGATAGTAACAAATCAATGGACATACTATTCCTGATTTTGGGTACTGTTTGAATGTCTCTAATAAAGAGGCAAGTGCTCCCTTAGTCAATACTGCATCATTATTAATAAAAAATAGATACTCACCTTTGCACGCCTTTAAGCCAATATTATTACCGCCAGCAAAGCCCCTGTTTACACCACTTACAATTACTTTTACATCTGGATATAACCTATTGATGGTCTCTTTAGGATTAAATTTAGATTTATTATCTACCACTACTATTTCAAAAGAAACAGTAGCATATTTATAGATGGATTCAATTAATTCAAGTGTAAGCTCCATTTGGTTATAATTGACCGTAATGAAGGACACCAATTTATCTGATTTCATTGTTTATTAATAAGTGGGCGGTAGTTATTTAAATATGATTAACTACATAGGAACGATGAAAAAATAAACTTACAATTTATTTCTACATCGTTCCATAGGGGATACTCTTTTGTATTCTCCTTTACTTTAATCTCTCTGCCACATAGCTGGGATTGTTCTTAAAAGGATTTTAATATCCGTAAATAAGGATACCCCATTTGCATATTCAATATCAAGGCCTACTCTATCTTCTGTACTTAAGTTGTCTTTTCCTCTTTTATCAACTTGCCACAAACCTGTAATTCCTGCAGGTGCTAAGAAACGTTGTGCCCACTCATCCTTTGTTAACTGCTCTGCCTCATATAGTGGTAATGGTCGATTACCGATAATAGACATTTCTCCTTTCAAAACATTGATTAGCTGTGGCAATTCGTCTATACTAGTTTTTCTTATTATTCGTCCAATCCGCGTTACTCGGGGATCATTTTTTATTTTAAAGAAAGTGTTTTTCTTATCTGTTTTATCCAATTGACCTTCATAAGAATTAAGATGTGCCAACTTTTGTAATTCTTTATCAGCATTCATTCGCATAGAACGAAATTTCATGAAGTTGAAATCATGGTATCCTGTACCAATTCTTTTAGCTGCATAAAATACAGGTCCTTTATCTTCTAATTTTATTAAAATAGCCAACAATAAAAACAATGGCGATAAACAAATTAAAGCAATACTAGATACTACGATATCAAAAATTCTTTTAAATAAAGGCATTTCGTATTCCTTAAGCTCATCTGCCTGTGGTACTTGTTGTTGTAACTGTTTAAATTCAGAAAGAAATTGAACTCTTTTAGAAATAATGGTCCAGTCTAGTGCTCCAAAAAAGCAATCGTCAAATCCAGTAGCAATTAATGCTACGGTATCTTCACGCTTCTCATTTGAGATTCCAATCACTGGTATGTTAAACAATTGTGTGTGAGTCCTTAGTTTATTCAATGCTGAACTGAAGTGTTCCTTTTTGAATGTATCTAAATCCACTACTATAGATTTAGGTAAGGTACTTCTGTTTTCAAGAATTCTAATTAAATTCTTGAAATATGGGGGTGTAAGAAACAAGTATCCGCTTGGCATCGTTAGAGGGACAGATAACTTCCCTTCTCGAACATTGCTTTCTGCGAAAGTAGTTGTAATACTCATAGTTTGTTTGTCTTTCCAAAAGTTAGGTTAATAGTATAATAATACTTCTAGGGAGATTGTTTTTATTAGATATTGCGTTGGGTTTACGCTTCAGATAAGGCTAGCTGTATTTGAGCATTCAATTTTCTCGGATCGAATGGCTTTTCAAAACAACTATTAGCCTCTATATCTTCAAATTCTTCTATAGGTTTACTGCCCGAAATAACAATTACAGGAATATCTTTAAAAAAGCAGCTAGTTTTAAGCCCTTCTAAAAATCGCTCGCCGCCCATTATAGGCATATCCCAGTCTAATAATATTATATCAGGTAAAATGCCATCATTTAAATAACGCATGGCATCTAAACCATTTCTGGTAGGAAAAACAGTGTATCGTTTTCCAAAATAATGATTCATTAGTCGCAACAAGCAATCGTTGTCCTCAATGATCAATACTTTTTTAATCTTGTTCATAGCAATCCCTGGTTACTATATCAATATAGATAACCACCAATATGTGACTTGAAATTGGAGGAAGCCTAATTAGTAGTAATACTAGGAGGCAGTATTGACAATAAAATGGTGAATGAAAGAAAACACTTCGTAGAATTACGTTAAAGGGGGGAGAAATTCTATGATCGGGAGGTGTAATCTTACCTTTTTAAAAGTAAGTGGTCGTAAATACAATTCAAATTTAAGGGAAATAATTCATTTTTGAAAGAAAACTGTCATAGAATAATGGTCTAAAAGTAGTATTTAAATAAAAACTAATGTTTAAAGGTTTATTCTTCAAAGTGCTACAAAACAATATACTACAACACATTTTTTTATAAAAATTTGTCTTGTCACAGATTTCATAATTCTGGTCTTTGAATCGCTTTTCATTTACAGTCTCATTATTTACTACTTTAGTGACAGGGACAATATTAGTTTATTTGCTGTCTTTTATAGAACCGATAAGATATCTATTAAAAGATAAGCACACTATTTGGACGGATTTATTATTTCGTCGTTACTTTATTTCTTACCAATTCCCTAACTAAAATTATTTTTTATATTAGATAATTCTCTATTAGTAACGACGAAATAATAAGTTGGGCAATCTGGTTCTAATTATTTTTCAGTCT
>CAYOBX010000453.1:0-5222 GCA_964402245.1 uncultured Saprospiraceae bacterium
ACGGAAATTCCTCCTTTAGGAAAGTTATTCAATCCATTCTCTGGTTTTTGGCAAAATGCAGAAAGTACCACCCTATCCCAAAATCAGGTATTAAATTTTGCCAATTTAAAAGAGGAAGTAAAGGTGGTATATGACGAACGAATGGTGCCGCATATCTTCGCACAAAATGAGGTGGACTTGTCCTTCGCACATGGGTACATCATGGCAGAACATCGTTTATGGCAAATGGATTTTCTGACTCGATTTGCGGGCGGTCGCTTAGCGGAGGTATTGGGCGAAGGCTTATTAGCGAACGATCGCTTACAGCGTCGTAGGGGTATGGTATGGGCGGCAAAAAAAACAGTAGAAGCTTGGAAAAAACATCCAGCAGAATATGCCAGTCTAACTGCTTTTACAGAAGGGGTAAATGCTTATGTAGCGACCCTATCTCCAGCCGATTATCCGATTGAGTTTAAAATATTAAACTACCAACCAGAAAATTGGACCCCTCTTAAATCTGCCTTGGTCATTAAATATATGGCTCAAAATTTGGCAGGTCGGGAATCAGATTTAGAAGCGACTAATGCCTTGCAATTATATGGACAAGAAACCTTCGATTTTTTATATCCAGAGTGGAATCCGAAGCAAGATCCTATCATCCCCAAAGACACCGAATATGAATGGGAATCCGCATTAGAAGTACCCGACAAAACGCCTACTTTATCAGAGGTGATAGGTTTTCTAAAGCATCAACCCTACACCAAACCAGCAGAACATCTAGGCAGTAATAATTGGGCAGTAGCTGGGGAACGAACTAAAAAAGGACATCCTATTTTATCTAGTGATCCGCATTTGCAATTGACCCTTCCGTCCATCTGGTTTGAGTCTCAGTTACATACGCCGACAATGAATGCCTATGGTGTTTGTATCCCTGGTTTCCCAGGAGTGGTCATAGGTTTTAATGAAAATATTGCTTGGGGACAAACCAATGTAGGGCATGATGTATTAGATTGGTATCGAATCAATTGGACAGATGAAAAGAAGGCAACCTATTGGTTGGATAACAAAAAACAAGCCGTCGACTATGTATATGAAACGATAGCGGTGAAAGGTAGATCACAAGCTTTGGTGGACACCGTAAAATATACCCATTGGGGTCCTGTTGTCTATGAGGCAGATAGTTTGCCCAGACATGATTTAGCCATGCATTGGGTCGCACATGATCCAGGAAATGGTCAAGAAGCAGCCTCTATTTTAGAATTGAATAAAGCCAAAAATTATGAGGATTATTCTTCTGCTTTAGTGAAATATGAAACCCCTGCGCAAAATTTTGTTTTTGCTGCTAGGGATGGAGATATAGCTATTAAGGTAAATGGTAAATTACCTGTAAAGAAAAATCAACAAGGTAGATTTGTACAAGAAGGAGATCAAACGGCGAACGCTTGGAAAGGTTGGATTCCAAAAAACCAAGTGCCACAAATTAAAAATCCAGAGCGAGGCTATGTGAGTTCGGCCAATCAACATTCCACCGATCCAACTTATCCTTATTATTATAATGGTGGATTTGGGGATTATCGAGGACGAGTCGCCAACCGTTTTTTAGATTCTTTAAATAACAGTACTGTAGAGGATATGATGGCGATGCAAACTAGCAACTACAGCATTTTTGCGGAAGAGCTATTACCGCTTTTATTAAGCCATTTGAATACAGCAAAACTAAGTAGTGAGCAGCAACAATTGGTGAAAATCCTACAGGAATGGGACTACCATTTTGATAAAGAAAAAATAGCTCCTGCCTTATTTACTGATTGGTGGGATAAATTTTATAAGCTTACTTGGGACGAAATGTACACCACCAAAGATTCCATGCCCATCCTCTTTCCAGAAAATTGGCGCACTATTATGCTATTAGAAGAGACACCCACTCATCCATTTTTTGATGATAAAAGAACGATAGAAAAAGAAACAGCAACAGAGATCGTCACTACTTCTTTTGTAGAAATGTCAGCCGATTTAAAAGATAAATTAAACAAGGAGGGTTTCAATTGGTCTCAACAAAAAGAAACCATTGTTCAACATCTAGGACGTATTCCTTCTTTTGCTAGAAAGATTGATAATGGCGGGTATAGATATGCACTAAATGCCATCAGTAGAATTCATGGTCCCTCTTGGCGTATGGTTATCGAGCTAGGAGATGAAGTGAATGGATATGGTGTTTTTCCAGGAGGGCAATCAGGTAATCCAGGTAGTGCCTATTACGATGATAGTGTGGATGAATGGACGGATGGGCAATACCATGAATTATTTTTCATGAAAGATTCGGAAGATCAATCAAAGCCTATTTTGTTTACCCAACAATTTAAATAGATGAGAGAGTAGAGAAGCGAGAACAGAAACAGATTTCGTTTGCATTCAACGAAATTTCATCGTTTTTCAAACGAAATCAATCTCTGTTCTCTGCTCTCGCACTTCTCTATTCTAAAAAGATATAACAATGAAAAAATTCTTACTAAGCATAGTACTACTACTTATTCTTGGATTTCTAGCTCAAACCTTTTTCCCTTGGTGGAGTGTTGCTATTGTAGCGGCAGCCATTGGATTTATCATGAAATTCGATAATGGTCTTTGGAGTTATGTAGCAGGCTTTATAGCCGTTGCGGTATTATGGGGAGGCTATGCTGGATATATAGATACGAATAATGCCCATCTTCTATCTACTAAAATGGGGAATTTATTTGGTGCTTTATCTAGTTTTAGTATGATTTTATTAACTAGTCTTATCGGAGGAATTGTTGGTGGATTTGGTGCATTAACTGGTTATTTTGGGAATCGTTTAGTTAGCCATTAGGTAAGTTCTCAATACATTACTCAATGTCAGAATAGGATTATATAAGATGTAAAGATGAACAGGATTAAGGCATAGCTATTAAGTGTGAATCTTATTCATCTTAATATCTTATAAATCCTGTTCTGACATTATATTGAGAATTTACGCCAATAGCTCATAGCTAATAAGCCCGCACATTCCGTTTCTCCATATAATTAATAAAAGCCATATTCACGACTCGATTACCGCCAGGCGTAGGATAATCTCCTGAGAAATACCAATCACCTGAGTTATTTGGACAAGCTTTATGCAATCCTTTTATCGTTTGGTAAATGACTTTTACTTTAGGTTTGATTTCTTTTGGGGTAACGATTTCTGCAATTTTATCAGACACTTCTTCATAAGAAAATAAGGCATATAATTCCTTTACATAATTCTTAATTTTCTTCTTTGGATAGTTTTCTTGCTTCTTACATTTTTTATAAACTTGCTGTAGAATATCTTCTTTTCCATTTTCTTTTATCAAAGCAATTAAGGCTCTAAAAGCGACAAAGTTACCTATGACAGACATATCAATTCCGTAGCAATCTGGATAGCGAATTTGCGGCGCAGAAGATACGACCACTATTTTTTTTGGCCGCAAACGAGCAGCTATTTTTAAAATACTATCTCTCAGCGTAGTCCCTCTTACAATAGAATCATCCACTAGTACTAAAGTGTCCACTTCATTATTTATAATCCCATACGTTACATCATATACATGGGCAACCATTTCTCCTCTGGAAGCATCGTCTGCTATAAAGGTCCTGAGTTTAGCATCTTTGACAACCGTTTTTTCGACCCTTGGTTGAAGGGATAATATTTTTTCTAATTTCTTAGGGCTTAACTTATCTCCTAATTTGAGTATCTTTTCTTTCTTTTTTTGGTTTAAACATTTATACACACCATCCACTAATCCGTAAAAAGAAGATTCTGCTGTGTTGGGTACAAAAGAAAAAACAGTATTTTCAAAATCATAATTGACTTCTTTCATTACCGATTCTGTCAATTGCTCTCCCAATTGTTTTCTTTCTAAATAAATATCTCGGTCGGTACCTCTTGAAAAATAAATTCGCTCAAAAGAACATGGCGTAGAAGGCCTCAATTTAATATATGGTTCTTCTATTATTTTTCCATTCTTCTTGACGATTAAGGCGTGACCTCTTTTTAATTCTTTTATTTTAGAGAAGTGTATATCGAAAGCAGTTTGAATGGCAGGTCGTTCAGAAGCTACCACGACTACCTCATCATCTTTATAATAAAAAGCAGGTCGAATACCACTTGGATCTCTAATTACAAAAGCATCTCCATGCCCTATTAATCCCATAATAGAATAGCCTCCATCGAATTTTTTACAAGCCCGTCTTAATAATCGAAGAACATCTAAATTTTCAAAGATCAATTCATTGACTTCTTGATTGCTGTAGCCATCAGGTTTATACCAATTAAAAAGTCGTTGAACTTCATCATCTAGGAAGTGCCCTATTTTTTCTAATACCGTTACTGTATCCGCTTTTCGCTTAGGGAATTGTCCTAAGTTGACCAATTGTTGAAATAGTTCATCCACATTGGTCATATTGAAATTACCTGCCAATACTAAATTTCTACTAATCCAATTGTTTTGTCTTAAGAAAGGATGGCAGGTTTCAATTGTGTTATCGCCATGAGTACCGTAACGCAAATGGCCTAATAACAATTCCCCTATATAAGGTTTGTTAGTTTTTAACCATTTAGGGTCATTTAATTGTTCTGGTGTCAGATCTCTAAAGTGATTATAGACTCCTTTAAATAAATCGTCTAGATAATTTTTGGAGACACTCCTTTTCCTACTAATATACCGATTGCCTGGCTTCGGATCTAACTTAATTGTTACCATTCCTGCTCCGTCTTGCCCTCTATTTCGTTGCTTTTGTAAGAGCAACCGCAATTTGTTGATGCCATATAATGCCGTTCCATATTTTTTGTGGTAATAAGAAATTGGCTTCAATAGGCGGATCATTGCTATACCGCATTCATGTTTAATAGAGTCGCTCATGCTTTATAGGTAAAGTAACTAAACAACGAAGTCAGACCGCTTTGTTGTCAGAAGTCAGATGGCTCCGTTGACAGACTGCTAATATTACTTGAACAATACGTTGTCAACGTCATAAATCTGACCGCTGACAATGAAATGGTCTGACTTCTGACTTCTACTGAATCGTTACTCTTAGTTTTAAATTAAGTAACGACAAAAAAATAACTTGGTCATCTAGGACGGTTTCTTTTGTCCTCATTTTTCCTTTGAAATCGGTCATAGTATCAACAATACTCCCTCTTCCAAATGAAAACTGAGAAAAAAATAACCTCGTCCAGAAGACCACCTTATTATTTCGTCGTT
>CAYOBX010000454.1:0-1697 GCA_964402245.1 uncultured Saprospiraceae bacterium
TAACAAATTGTACAATATCTTCTTTGGTTAGTTGTTCCATTTTATCAACCATATTCACATATTCTAACCACGATACATCATTCGTAAATGCCATGACCATATCATAAGCTCTAGATTGATTACTTTCTAATTGTTCCATCTTCATCTTCTTGAATTCATTGATTACTGCAGGAACTAACCAATCTTCAAATTCTCCTCTTTTGATGATGTCTATTTGTTCCAATAAAAGAGCTTGTACTTGTTTAAGCGTTTGCCCTTCTCTAGGTTCTCCCCAAAAAGTATGGATGGAATAATCATTCATCGAATTTACGTAGCTCCCCCCGCCTAATACTTTTTGGCCTTGTACTAGATTCAGGTCAATTAAGCCCGCTGTACTATTATTGAGCATATAGTCCACCAATTGTAATTTGTAGTAATCATCACTACTCGTTCC
Source organism: uncultured Saprospiraceae bacterium (assembly GCA_964402245.1). Taxonomy (GTDB): domain Bacteria; phylum Bacteroidota; class Bacteroidia; order Chitinophagales; family Saprospiraceae; genus JAFMDF01. The sequence continues at coordinate 434 of CAYOBX010000454.1, forward strand.
TCCAAATCTAAATCCTAAATTTACTTGTTCTATATCTGGTCCATAAATGGTTGCCTCTTTATTAGCAGCTAAAGGTGGTTCAACAATAGAGGTATAGGCTTCTACCTCTTTTGAAGCTATTTTTCCCCAATACTGATCTATTAATTGAATGGTCTTTTCTGGGTCTAAATCTCCACTCATACAAATAGCCATATTATTCGGCACATAGTATTTATAAAAATAAGCGTTGATGTCGGTAATAGATGGATTTTTTAAATGCTCGATTGTTCCGATTACCGTTTGAGTACCATAAGGGTGTTCAGAAAACATCTCTTTGTACATCTTCTCATATACTTTCCAATAATCATTATCCAAGCCCCTATTCTTTTCTTCATATACCGTTTCTAATTCCGTATGGAATAAACGATTGACAATAATTTGAAAACGGTCAGATTCAATGTTTAGGAAATTCTCTAGTTGGTTTGAGGGTATGTTATTGACATATACCGTACGGTCTTCTGTGGTATGAGCATTGGTGCCAGTATACCCCAAAAAGGAGCACATTTTATCATATTCATTGGCGATTGCATACTTAGAAGCTTCATTGGAAACTTTATCAATTTTAGCATAGTGTGCTTTTCGTTCATCTGGGTCGGTTATCTCTCGGTATTCTTCAAACAATTGTTCTATCTGATCTAGTAATTCTTTTTCTTTTGCCCAATTTTTTGTACCAAAATTGGAGGTACCTTTAAACATAATATGCTCTAGATAATGCGCTAAACCAGTGGAGCTAGCTGGATCAAATTTGCCTCCTGCTTTTACAGGAATGTAGGTCATTATTCGGGGTTCTTCTTTATACACACTAAGGTAAACCTTTAATCCATTTTCGAGAGTGTATATTCGAGTATTAGAAGGGTCATTTTCAACATACTCGTAACTAAATCCATTAGTATCAGTAGCTGTTTTTTCGATCAATTCTTTACTGGGTGTAGATTGTTGACAGGAAATAAAAAATAAGGCACTGCTAAATAGCAGCAGCAAGAAGGATGTTCTCATGATTAGAAAATTTAATGGGTGATAATTAAAATTAAGAGAGTAGGTGAACAAAACAATCATTCAGTTTTCTTTGTAAAGAATGTTTGATTGACAAGTAAAAACATTAACATGATTTTGTCCGCTTAACTCACTTATCGCATTGAAACTAACAATTTTCTTTAATATTTAGTATTTTCTTAATGAGAAAACATCAAATAGCCGACATAAAATATCCGTGAAATTTAAAGAT
>CAYOBX010000454.1:1797-5189 GCA_964402245.1 uncultured Saprospiraceae bacterium
AATTTAAAGATCAATACATAGATTCAAACACCACTTCCCCTTTCTTCACCCACCTCCCCCACTTTTCATTAAATCCATGCACTTTATTAGTTCTTCGACCCTCCTTATCTTCAACCGTTTGACCTTCATTCATCCATCGAAATATACTACCTTCTAAATTTTGCACATTAGTAAAACCCTCTTTTTGTAGTTGCTCTCCAATACGTTCACTGCGATAACCTACCGAGCAATAGGTAACAACAGCTTTGTTTTTATCTATAGATTTGACTCTTTCTGTTGTAAAATCATCATACCCCACCCATAATGCGCCCGGAATATGACTAATCTCAAATTCCTCCTTTTCTCTAGCGTCCAATAAGATTACTTGTTCTTTTACTTGGATCAATTCTTGAACGGTCATATCTTTCACCGATCCTTTAGCCATTAGGCTGGCCATTTCATCAAATTCATTTTGTGTAAATTGTCCAGCGACTTTTGGTGCAGGGAAGCATTGTAATAAGAAGAAGATTAAAAGGAAATAGCTGTATCGGTACATAAGAATTAATTAAAGTTAAAATATGTCTATAAAGGTCATTCTATCAACAGACAGGCTACTATTAGAAGAAGCAACATTCAAAGATGCTGATTTTTTTATAGAGTTATTAAACAGTCCCAATTGGATAGAACATATAGGCGATAGAGACGTGAAATCTAAAGAAGCAGCAATCGGTTACATTCAACGGTCTCATATTCATTTTTATAAAAAATATGGCGTGGGTATGTATAAGGTCATTTTAAAAGAAACCAATCAGCCTATAGGGTTGTGTGGTTTGGTTAAACGAGCTACCCTTACCCATTTTGATTTAGGATTCGCCGTCTTACCAGCTTATGAGGGAAAAGGATATACCTACGAAGCCTCTAAAGCCATCTTGCATTATACGAAATCAGAACTCCATTTGAAAACAGTCGTTGCATTTACCACAGTCGAAAATACTAAATCACAAAATTTATTACTCAAATTAGGCCTAGAATATGTGGACACTCGAAAAGTATTGGATATGGATATGCAATTCTTGTTTTATCAGATAGCATTTTGAGAAGGACAGAATAGAAAATAAACACAGAGGCACTGGGGCATAGAGTGAGATGAAAAAATATTCTTACTCTGTGCCTCCGTGGCTCTGTGTTCTAAATAAACAATTTCGCCAGAAATCCTCTCCCGCTCTAATCCTTCAACTTCCGAGCATTCCGAAACTCCGACCCTTCTTTCCACTGCGGATAAATAGCTTCTTCTGCCAAACGATGCCCTAAATTATAATACAACTGCGCATCTTCCACCGCCCCCGTCAAATCCCAATCATCGGAATATTCATCACTTGGCTGATGATAGTTTGCTTGGGTATACTCTTTCACTTTACTTTTGGCATATTCCTTTCCATGCACTCGATGATCGTAAGTACCACCTGCATAAAAAGCGGGGACACCTACTTTAGCAAAATTAAAGTGGTCTGAACGGAAGAACTTCCCTTTATGTGGTTCTTGATCTGGCAAAATATAGCGACCTTGTTTCTTGGCCTCCGCTGTAGCCAAATCATCCATTTCTGAATGTCCAAACCCAGTGATTGTTAGGTCCTTCATAGAACCATGAACATTCGCTCCATCTTTATTTAGATTGGCAATGGTCTTATCTAGTGGATAAATAGGGTTTTTAGCATACCATTCCGACCCTAATAAACCTTGCTCTTCTGCAGTAACTGCTAAAAAGACTACCGATCTTTTAGGAGGCGTTTTTGCTTGACTAAAGGCTTTGGCTATAGACATAAAAGTAGCCATCCCACTGGCGTTATCTAAAGCACCATTATAGATAGAATCGCCATTGACCACAGGCCCAATGCCGATATGATCCCAATGAGCAGTATAGATAATATACTCATCTGCACGCTCTGTACCAGGAATAATTCCAATGACGTTATTAGAGAGTTGTTTTTTGGTGGTAATATCCATTTTGTGGTCGTAAGCTAAACCCATTGGGATTGGCTTAAAGGTATTAGAGGAAGCTTGTTGAATCATGTTTTTCCCAGGTACTGTCGAGTTCGAGAATAATTTAGAAGCCGCAGATGCTGAAATCCAACCTTCTATTGCACAACGAGATTGTCCATCATCAGGTGTTTGCAATGCTTGTAATCCACCTGTCCAACTACTCTGAACTACAAACCAAGGATAGCCTGCTGCTCCCGTTTCATGTATCACCAATACGCCATCTGCACCCTGTCGTGCTGCCTCTTCAAACTTATAAGTCCATCGTCCATAATAGGTCATCGTTTTGCCTTTGAACAAGGTGCTATCTTCTGAATAATAACCGGGGTCATTCACAAATACAACCGCTGTTTTTCCTTTCATATTAATTCCTTCATAATCATTCCAGCCATATTCAGGAGCAACAATACCAAAACCGCAAAAGACCAATTCGGAGTTCTCTACTTCCACTTTCTCTTGTACGCGTTGTGTGGAGGTAACATAATCTTTTTTAAACTTTAAATCTACATTTCCTTTTGTACCTTTGACCGCAATATTTTCTTCTGGCGTAGCGGTCACCGTAACAAGTGGTACTTCTTGGAAATAGCTATCTTTATTACCAGCCTGAACGCCTATTGCTTTAAATTGGTCTCTAATAAAATTGATAGTCAGTGGCTCTGATGCAGTGCCAGGCATTCGACCTAAATATTTATCTGACCCTAGTTCTGCTAAGGTGCTTCGTAGATAGGTAGAATCAATTTTAATCATTGATTTAGTTTCAACTGCTTTATCGGATTGACAACTCGATAAGACAAGAAGTACTATTGAGGTTATCATTAAAATTTCTAAACGTATATTTTTCATAACTAATAATTTGACAAGTCATAATTAGGATTGATATTTCACTCAAATATAGATAAAACATCAATGGATCAATACATAACAGACCAAACTTTTAAAGAAGTTGATTTTTCTGAACTAGATAGTAGTGGGAAAGAATTTGAACATTGCGAGTTTTACAATTGTCAATTTGCCAATGCTACTCTAAAAGAAACGAGTTTCACCGAATGTACTTTCTACAATTGTGATTGGAGTATGGCTACTATGACTAAAACAGCATTGAGAAAAGTAGTATTCAAAGACTGTAAATTGTTAGGACTTCGATTTGAAGACTGTGACCCTTTTCTATTTGCTGTTAAATTTGAGGATTGCTCTCTGGCCTATGCATCATTTACCAAAGTAGTGATGCCAAAAACACTATTCAAATCTTGTCAATTAGAAGAGGTAGCATTTATTGAAACTAATTTAAAACAAGCTGTTTTTGAAAATTGTCAATTGAATAGGGCTTTATTTGAACGGGCCAATTTAGAAGAGGCAGACTTTCGGACAGCTAAAGA
>CAYOBX010000455.1:0-5186 GCA_964402245.1 uncultured Saprospiraceae bacterium
TCTGTGCCCTCCGTGCCTCTGTGTTCAATAATTGTCTAGCTCCTACAATGCAGCTTTCACAATAGTTTGCTGTATGATAGCTTGCCCCTTAGCTTTAAGCGTCACCATATACAAACCATCTTTCAGCTCTGATAAATCAACAGGAATATTGATGTTTTTATCTGTTGATTGGATCATTTGCTGCTGAACTTGTCGGCCATATAAATCATAAATAATTAAACGCTGTGGTTCTTTAGATACAGATTTAATAGTCAAATGAAATTGACCAGCAGTTGGATTTGGATAAAGAGTCATAGACCTTGTTAAAAAGATCGATGGTTCTTTAGTTCTTTTTGTAGCAGCAACTTCTCCATCATAGATAAGACCTTCCTCGCATTTCCAAGTTCTAGAACGTTGGGCACTCGTGATCTTATAAGCATCCAAACAATTGTAACCGTCACTATCTTGACAGTAGAAGGTACCATCTTGAAAATAAAGAGTTCCTAAATTTTCTTGATCAAAAATATAAATAAACTTATAGGGTCCTAAATCATATTCACTCACTGCTTGGTCCTTACAAGTAAAAGGATCTAAGACAGCAGATAACCATTCATAATCTTGGAATAGAGGATCTACTGTATTGGCACTTTCTTCTGCTTCATTATTGCTATTATCTGGTTCGGAATTTAGTTCACCATCATCTGGAGGACCACCACAAGTTTGTTGACAAATTTCTACTGTTGGGAAAAAGGCTTCTTTATAACCAATACCTGCAATGTCAAAGTTTCCGCACCCACTGACTGTTTGGCAAGTACCATTAACAATAGCTACGCCCATAATGGCTTCGCATTCCCCAAAGTCTACACCAGCTACATCAAAGCAAGGTGGGGCTAAGGCATCTATACCAGAACAAACCCCTTCCCCAATTACTTCTACTCCTGCGCATTCTGCTTGGCATTTACTCGAATAAGTAATACCATCAATACCACAAACAGGTTGTTCAAATACTGGACATTCACAGCTACAAGCTGGTGACCAAATAAGATTATCTTTTATTAAGTTTTCTGTAATAGATGGATCACAACTGAATATGGGATCTATCCTTCCTATCGCACAAAGGAAAGTGCCATCGCAACTAAATAATTTATCATTATCGTCTACACAACCACAAAGTGTTTGGATATATACCGCAGATTGACCTTGGTAGTCAAAAGCAAATACATCTCCTGTACAATCTTGTTCTAAAAGATTTAAAAGCCAATCTTCTGCTAATGGATCATCACAAGCAGGACGACCACTATCACAAGACCAAGTAGCTTCTATTTTTTGTAGATTATACGCCATTCGACAATCTAAACCAGGACTATCTTGGCAATAGAAAGTACCATCTTGAAAATAGAGTACTCCTTTGTTTTCTGATTGGATATGTATAAAATTGTAAACCCCACTTTGATAAACAGTAATGGTCTCTCCATTACAATCAGATGGATTTACAAAATCACTTAACCATTTATATTCTGTAAAGAGTGGATCAACTATTGCTTCACAAAAACCTTCGTGTGCTACTTCTACTCCTGCACAGGCTGCCTCGCAGGCATTACCATAGGTAACACCATCTACTCCACATACAGGTAAAGCTACTGCTGGACAAAGACAAGTAGGTTCACATTCTCCTTCAGCAATGATGTCTACTCCTGCACAATCTGCTGCACATCTATTGCTATACGTATTACCATCCACGCCACATACCGGCGCAAATTCTTGATCGCAAGCACAATCATTACAATCGCCTCTACTTAGTACTACCTCTGTTTTAACGGCTTCCATAAAGAATTGCTCACATTGTTGAAAACCTGCAATTCCTCCATTCATACAGAATATGGTTCCAGTAGTACAATTTGTTACGGTAGTTGCAAAGTCCGTACAAGACGCACCTTGTCCATTATTATCGCTTGCTATATTGACAAGGAAAGTTTCGCCATTCAATTCATAAATAGCAATTTCGCTAGTACAGGTACCACATAAGTCGCTAGGGAAAGTGATTCTTGCTAGTAAATCGCAGGTCGCTCTACTGGCTTCACATTCTCCTGGTGCTGCAATGGCTACTCCTTCACATTCCGCATGACAAGCATTGGAATAGGTCACGCCATCGACTCCACATACTGGAGCAAACTCTTCTGTACAGATACAAGTTGGAGGATCAATATTACAGGGGCCTTCAAAGGCAATAGGAACGCCTGCACAACTTGCTTCACATTCATTATTATAGGTGATGCCATCTGATCCACATACTGGATCTACTACAGCAGGGCAATTACAAGTATTGCCACAGTTTTCTTTGATGACTGTTTGTAATTTGACTGCTTCTTCGAAGAAGAGATTGCATTGATTAAATCCTGCTACTCCTCCATCAAAACAGAGCGTATTTCCAGTTAAACAATTTACTACTGTTGTTAGGCCATCCGCACAATTGGTATTGTCTGCAATGGAAGCCAAGAAGGTTTCTCCTTGAAAAGAATATACGGCAATTTCACTAATACATTGGCCGCACAAGTCTTCTGGCAAATCGATTATATCTAAAATATCACAAGAAAACGCTAAAGTGCATTCTCCAAGACTAGCCACTGCGACTCCTGCACAATCCGCTTCACATGCATTACTATAGGTGTTACCATCTACGCCACATACTGGATCAAATACCGTGATACAAAAACAGTCAGGTCCTTCTTCGATTATTTCTTCGATACAAGTTACAATGACTGCCTCATCAGCGATAGAACAAGGAGAAGAAAAGGAAGCAGGAGTATAATCAAATTGAATTGGCTGTCCTTCATAATAATCAAAGTTAATTCCTTCTTCAAAATATATATCTAATAGCCGGTCATCTGTTGTTTGAGCAAAGAAAAAGATACGGCCATCATCACATGCTTCAAAAACTATTTTTCCTTGATAGTTATTACAGTTAACAGGTGCATTACTAATCGTTTCATCTTCTGTATTCCCTTGTTCGCCTTCTGAATTAGCTTGTTGGGAGCAAGTCCAAACCGTTTCCCGATTTTCTAAACGATAAGCGGATATACAGTCGTAGCTTGGGGTCTGTTCGCAATAAAAGGTACCGTCCTCAAAATACAAAGTGCCTCCGTTTTCTTTATGAGCATATAAGAAACTAAATGGCCCACTTTTATAGATAGAAATTGCTTCTATGGTACAACCTCCTTTATCAATAATCTCCTCTAACCATGGAAAGTCTGTAAAAACTTGATTGTTGGTAATTGATGTTTCTTCTGGTTCTTGCGGACTAGTAGGTTGGATCACACAATTGTCTTCAACTATTACTAAAACAGTTAGTGTAGGTCCATTAGGAAAAGTAGGTGGTGGAGGACCTAGTGGAGCATTGGGATCAAAAATAGCAGGACATTGATAGGCGGGTGTCTGGTGAGTATATAGGGTAGTTGTTGTTGGTTGAACCTCTAGGTCAATACAAGCACTTTCGCAAATTCTTTCGCCATTTACGAACCATGTTCCATTGGGTTGAGGAAATGGAAAACAATCTGTAGGCCCTTGTTGAGATACTGCACAGGGACATTCAATAGCATTGTTCCAACCTTTTAAGAGGACACTTTCTCCGCTACAAATCGTGATTACTTCCTCCGGTACATTATTGTCTTCGTCTTCTTCATTTGCTCCACAATTATTAATTTCTATTAAGCCTAGTTGTCCTTCAAACTCTGCCTTAAAACTTTCAAATTCCTCTTGAGCAACTTGCCAAGCATCTAAATCTAAAGATTGTCCTTCAATAAACCCACATTCTGATACAGGGCATGGAGGCGAGTTGTATTGAATAATATACTTGGAAGTTTCTATTGGAGGAAATGCTGCACTGCCTTCAAAAGGTGCCCAATACCCTTCCACGTCTACATAGAATATTCTACAAGCACCATCTACACAAGGTGCTGAAATGATTGGTGGATCTGGGAAAAACACTAATTCGTCCCCTTCACAAAATGAATTGATGAATAAAAAATCTTCTTCGTTATTATCTGTTGGATTTTGACCGATAATGGAGTTCGGCAAATAGAATAAGAAGGAGCAAAAAAGAAAGACTAATAAGTAGCTTTGTTTTTTCATAAACTAAGTTTTTAATGGTCTAATGATGGGGAATGGCACTTCATAATCTTAAGAATATCATGGATGGAGTAGGGTATTGTAATCACTATTATTTTAACCTGTCCAAAAATCAAACCGATTATTGAATATTTTAATGAATTAAAGATATTCTTTACTAATAATATGAAGATGTGTAAGAATGTAGCGAAAATGTGATGAATACTGTCCACTTTTATAAATGCTGGTTATCAGGGAGTAGAAATTTAAACAAGCTCTAGAAATGACCGCTTATTGGAGACAGTACAAACCAACCATTTGGGTTAAGATTAAGACTGTGAGTAGTATTTGGATGTATAGCAAAATTGCTAATTCTTCTTGTCTTACCCAAAAATGCGTATTGATATTATAGTTAAATCAACTTAATTGTATAGTATTTGCTAATTTGACTATTGAAAACAATCCCCTTTTAGAACCAGATTGCCCAACTTATTATTTCGTCGTTACTAAAACGACGAAAATAACTAAATTTGAGTAGTAATTATCTCTCCAACAAGGATGATCTCTTGTATCAATGCTTCAATATGAGCACTTGTTGTTAATTTATTCATAACGGTCAACCGTAAATATCTACGACCTTGTACTTCTGTGGAGGATATGTAAAAATTACCTCTTTTTACGATTTCATTCCTGATAGCTAATTGTAGCTCATTGCTATTGCCGTATTTAGTGTAAGCGAAACAAATAATATTCGATTCGGGAACATAAGGACAGTAGAAGTCTGGGTGAGCAGAAAATAATTGATGATACGCTTTAGTCTTTTGATATTGTTGATGTACAAACTGCCCCATGCCTTTTTCTCCTTCTGCTGCTAAAATCCAAAATAGCTTTGCGCCTAAACCAGATTTAGTACACTCGATCGTATAAGGCATTAAGTCAAAACCAGGTTGTTCTTTTTCGTGAAATAAATAAGCACCTTTCTGCTGAAAAGCAGCCCCCATATGTTGTTGATCCTTATAGAGTATGGCAGCACATAAAGCATTTACTTGGAGCATTTTATGGGCATCCCATATCATGGAATCGGCTCTATTTGCACCTTTCAT
>CAYOBX010000456.1:0-5184 GCA_964402245.1 uncultured Saprospiraceae bacterium
AATTTTGTTGGGCATTTTTTCAAAAATGCCCAACAAAATTGCTGCCTCTAAAAAATTATTAAAAGCTATTGCTTGCTGATACTTAATTTAATTTACATTTTTAAAACTTCTCTAAATTTATAATTGTTATATTGTTAGCTACAGCAAATAGGTAAAGGGAATAGCAAGGAAATCCTCCTGTCTTGCCTAATTTTCAATAGACTTGTTACTTATAGGGTAACAAGTCTAATCAAAAACAAAGCAAATATGAATCTTAAAACAATTGTTTTGCTGCTATTGCTTACCATCCCATTTTGGGTGTTGAGCCAAGAACAAAAAGTGGATACTATATTGACTGTTTCGGATAACACAGTAAAAGATACCATGCCTCCTAAGAAAAGGGGCTTAAGTTCGGTAAACGATGGTCCATATATTTTTATTGAAGAGAATCAATTGGTCGAAAAGAGGATCGTTAATGGGGAAGTTGTTATCAAAAATTTACCAGAAGACGCTTTCAAAACGAAATATAAGCAAGAAAAATCAAGATTTAAAAAAGTGCAAAAAATTGCTGCTTTAAGTGATATTCATGGGCAACATGAATTAGCGGTTGAAATTTTAACCAACCATAAAATAATTGATGCCGATCAAAATTGGAATTATGGAGAGGGGCATTTAATCATCGTAGGGGATATATTTGATAGAGGCGATCAGGTCAACGAAACCCTATGGTTACTTTATAAATTAGAACAACAAGCCAAGGATGCAGGGGGGAAAGTCCATGTTTTATTGGGCAACCATGAATACTTGGTTCTTAGTCGTGATTTGCGATATATTCATGGTAAATACAAGATAGTCTCTGCTTTATTAAAAACTAGTTATACGGATTTATATGGTGAAAATACCGTGATGGGCAGATGGCTTAGGTCTAGATCTACTATTGTGAAAATCAATGATAATACTTTTGTGCATGGCGGAATTTCTAAGGAATTTTTAGGTATCCCTTATAATAGGGAGCAAATTAATTCCATCATGCGGGAATCCATTGATATACCAGAAGAAGTATTGGATTCTACTGGAGTTGCTTATCATTATTTTGGGGATCATGGTCCTGTCTGGTATCGTGGATATTTTAATGATAATTTGCCTGATAAAGAAATATCAGATATACTTTCTGGTATACGTTCTAAGCATATTGTGGTTGGACATTGTTCTAATGAGACGGTGGTGGAGTTATATGATGGTAAGGTGTATGGCGTGGATTCTAGTATTAAATTGGGTGAGTATGGAGAACTATTGTTGATAGAAGGAAAGAAGTATTATCGAGGGACTAAAGATGGAGAGCGTATTGAGTTTTGAGAATAAATATCCACGGAAAGAAAGGCTTACAGTGGCAAAGTCACCACCAAATTTTTTAACACATTGGCACATAGTTCACATAGCGATGTCCCTGTCTATGTGCCTATGTGTTAAATCAGCATCTTATACTTTAAACGGGATAAAAGAGTGATTTTGAAAATCTACTCGTAACCGCCAAATTTATTTGGCTGGTTCAATGTTTATTAAGAATCAGCCAAATAAATTTGGCGATTACGAAATCACTTTTTCACACCGTGCAAAGTGTATATGTACTTGTTATTGAGTTAATTATAGAAAAACAAAGTTTAAGTCAACGTCAAATTTTAAACTCTAAACAAACGTAACCATCTCCTCTGTCAAATGAGGCAGCTCATTTAGACTCAATAAATTAAATCGACCTTTAGAATAAAAAAAACTAGAATAGGAAGTATTTCGAATAGAAAAATTCAAAGAAGCTACGACTTTCTCATCTGTGATTTTTAAGGCTTCGGCGGTAATCGAACTTATCGTTCCTCCAGAAGTAAAAGCAGCGTTGGTTTCGCCTGAGCCTGTACTTTCTAAAATAGTACCTAATGCCGCTCTTACATTATTTCGAAAATCTTTCCAAGCAACAACGCCATCTACTTTAATTTTTCCTTCTACCCATTCATTCATAAAATCCTGAAATAATAATAAACGATTGGCTCTTACTCGTTTAGGATTTTCTTTCATTTTGACAATCCTTTCTTTAAAAGGGGACGTATTTCCTAGTTGAGGTAATATTTTATCTAATGCGGTGTGGCCGACATGTTCTCTTAATCCATCGACTAGAATAGGTTCGGGTATTGGCAAGCTATTCTTTTCAAAAATATCTTTTACAATCTCAAAGGTATGTTGTTGCCGCTGTAAGGGTCCAACAAATACTTTATCAAATTTGAATTTTTTATTTGCTAGATATTCTCCTAATTGAATGGATTGTTGTATGCCTTTTTCAGAAAGGGCATCATAATTATCTGCTCCAAAGGAGGCTTGGGCGTGGCGGAAGAAATATATTTTACTCATATGGCTGCAAGGTAAAATAATAATCTTTTAGAGGGAGCAAATTCTTTTTGTTTTTTATAAAAAACAAAAAGAATTTGCTCCCTCTAAAAAACAATATTTACTCTCTATGCTTCATCAACTTATAAGCTATTCGCTCCCCATTTTCAGATTGAAGCACTACAACATAACTCCCATTTGGAAACGGACTTACATCTATACTTTCCTGAATCTGTTGAATAGACCCTAAATCTTTTTGCCATAAAGTTTGTCCCAATACATTCACTAATTGTAAGGATATATTTTGTTTTTGTTCCAAATTACCTTTCACAATAAAGGTCTCTTGAACAGGGTTAGGAAATAATTGAAAATCAGTAATTGGTAAAATATCATGGGTACTGGTCAAAAAGGAAAACTCAAACCAGTTGATATTAAATGGAGCCGCAATAATAAGGAGTCTAAGTTGTACTTGACCTGCTGGTAAGGAAATGGATTCCGTGGTATTAGTCCATGTTTGCCAACCACCTGTGACTGGAAAAGTAAGATTTTTTAAAGGCGTAGCATTGCCATTATCATCAATCAATTGCAACTCCACTTGCCCCATTTCGCTTAATGCGGCAGTTCTAAAATCGACTTGGTAGGTGCCTGCTTGTGCGACATTGATAAAATAATCTAAATAATCGCCCGGATCTAAAAAACCAATATTTTGTCCACCACCTGTATCTGTTGTATTTTCTAGTTCTACACCAACTTGCGTTTCATAATCTTCCGCTTCTATTTTTCCGGGGACAGGAAGAAATTGAATTGCTAGAGGAGCGGATAAAAAAGAAAATTCGAACCAATTGATATTAAAAAGCGGCTGCTTGATAAGCACCCTTAGTTGTAATTGACCTGCTGGCAAACTAAGGGATGCTGTCGTAGTTGCCCATGTCTGCCAACCACCTGTGGCTGGAAACGTAAGATTTTCTAAAGAAACAGCATTCCCATTATTATCAATCAATTGTAATTCCACTCCTCCCATTTCGCTTTCAGCCGCAGTTCTAAAATCAACTTGATAAATACCTGCTTCGGCGACATTAATAAAATAATCTAGGTAATCGCCATTATCCAAGAAGCCAATATTTCGACCACCACCCGTATCTGTTGTATTTTCCAATTGAATGCCTGATTGTACGACATAATCTTCCGCCTCTACTCTACCGGGGATACCATGAATAATCGCTACATTATTCTGCACAGGTCTTCTAGTAAATCCATTCAAATCCGTTCCATCTTCTGATTTAATTTGATTACCTACATATGAAATAGTAATCACATCTTCTGAGCGAAAAGTTTGATTAACAGTAAAAGTAAGCACTCTAGGATTAGTAGGGTCTAAGACAACGTTGCTAATGGAAATAGCTACATTATTAACAAAAATCTGAAAATCGCTATTCGCATTAACTAATTCTGCTAATCGTTTATTTAAGCTCAATCGAATAGTTTGGTCATCTAAAGTAGTAGCCGCTACAAACTCCGTTGGAATATTACTGCTTTCCCCAACTTTGGTAAATTCAAAACTACTCACATTAAAACCTGATGCATCTACATAAAAACGGATTTTATTATCCGCTGGCGTTAGCACAATATTATTAGCAGTAACGGTTTCCCAACTTTGCCAACCATCTGTACCTGACACGTTGACAATAGGAGAAATAGCTCCTTCTCCAATGGCAAAATGAAATTGTCCACCATCAGCACCAGAAGCAACTCTAACATTAGCCGAATAAACACCGCTTTCTGCTACATCTACATCATACTGCATCCATTCATCATTAGCCGTCCAGCCAACATTATAGCCATTGGAATTGACATTATCTTCTGACTTTTCAATATCTACTCCATCATTTCTATACGTCCAGCCACTATTCCACGCGGTAAAATTACCTGTGGATACTCGAAAATCAGCAATATCAACATCAAAATATGCTTCGCCAACTTCTCCCATATCGAAGTCTGTTGCATAGACTACCCCTGGAATGGTTTGCGTATTAAAAGGAATTGTTGCCGTAGTAGTTTGCTGTCGAAACATCGCATCAATCACATCTTTTTGATAGATGCAATTTTCAATTTTCAAGCCTTCCGTAATTTCCATTAAAGCCGCCTTAGCAAAAGCTGCGGAAGGTCGCTCTCCATTTCCATTCCAAAAATCTAATAAAGTTTGATAGCCAGAAGTTTTCACAACAGATAAAGGCCCTGCAATAGCATCAATTTTTTTCATTGGCCAAACCGCCCAACCTATATTATTGGACTCAAATAATTCAATGGCATCTTTAAACCAAGGGTTAGAATTTTCACCCCATTCTCCTAAATATAAAGGTACATTATGATCCTCCCGAATATCCAACACCCATTGAATCGAGGCTTGGTCATTGATAGACCAATATTTATGGGGACTGTATACCAAATTATCATCCCAAGGTGGAGTTAAGTTGGTAAAATCATTCGCAAACCAATTGCCTTCGATAAAGATAATATGCTTGGTATCTACTTCCCGAATGGCAGCAGTTATGTCTAAATATATTTCTTTGAGCGGATTGTTATTCGTCATCTCCCAATTCGTTTCATTGATTAAATCATAGCCTCCAACCCATGGTTCATCCACATAAGTTTCTGCCAATTTTCTCCACAAATCAACCGTCTTTTGTCGATTAGCTGAACTTTCCCAAAGACTCGGTTTACTAGGGTCGTAGTCCGAAATACCTTCATCTCTCCCCTGCCCGCCTGGTGTTGCGTGTAAATCCAAAATCACATACATTTCATTTTGTTTGCACCAACTAATCAAACTATCTG
>CAYOBX010000457.1:0-5181 GCA_964402245.1 uncultured Saprospiraceae bacterium
TTTCGGTAATTTATCCTGTTTCGAGTGTAAGAACAAAATGGCCTTTCAATAAAGTAGCTTATCTTAGACGTGAAATCAATTGGGAGGAATGGCAAAAATAAAACGTTCATTGCCAGCAAAAACTGGCAACGCCGTTTATTGAATCTTAAAAAATAACGATTATGAATCCAAAAATTGCTATAGCAGCACGCATCCTATTTGGTCTTTTATGTTTGCTCTTTGGTATTGACAAATTTGTTCCTTTTTTAGAAGTGCCTCCTATTCCGGGGGATGGAGGGGAACTGATGAGAATTTATGCTAAATCCCATTTTCTGAAAATTATTGGTGGATTAGAAATTCTAGGCGGACTGGCTTTATTGGTTAATAAATTTATGCCATTAGCGGTGATTGTGTTGTTGGCCATTATGTTCAATGCCTTAATTATCCATTTACTATATGATCCTATAAATTCAGTAGGTGCAATAGCTGGTTTAATTATGGGTTTTATATTAATATATTCTGAGAAAGAGCGATTTGCTTCTTTATTTAGTGCATAGACTAACCATCAAGTTATACTGGAAACTAAAAATATGAAAAGACATATAGACATCCAAGGCATTCACAACCTTCGAGACTTGGGTGGTTATCGCACACAAGACGGCAGCTCTATCAAATGGAGAAAGATATTTCGAGCAGGCTTATTAGGCGAATTTGAAAGTTCGGAAATCCGTAAAATGAAAGCCTTACAGCTGCAATCTATCTGTGATTTTAGAACAATAGCGGAGCAAACAAATGAGCCTGACCAATGGTGTGATTTAGAAACATTAAACCGATTTCCCTTACCGATAGGAGAGGGAAGGGTGGATAAATTGGATTGGCTAAAAGTAAAGAGTTTAGGAACGGAGAAAAACCATTATTTATACAAAGCCAACCGAAGCTATGTCCTAAGGGAAGCGCATAGGTACAAAGCTTTTTTTGAAATTTTGTTGAACGAAGACAATTATCCTTTACTGTATCATTGTACGGCAGGAAAAGATCGAACGGGCTTTGCTACTTTTTTACTGCTTTCTGCTTTGGGAGTTGATCGAAAAACCATTATTGAGGATTATCTATTAACGAATCAATATATGGGCGAATTTGCGCAAAGACATTTGGATAAATTGTCCCAAAAGCTAGAGATTGATACCGATAATATCAAATCTATCTTTCAAGCAAAGAGAATTTATTTAGAGGGGGCATTGGATGCCATCGAAACCGAGTATCAAACGGTTGAAAATTATTTAACCACTGCACTTAACATTGGTGAACCCGAAATCAAGCAGTTAAAAAGAATTTTATTGGAGGAGTGAACAATAATTTAGTTAATCCTTTTTACTTAGAAGCTAAAGGCTGACAGTTAATAGCTGATTGCTGAACATCCATCAAAAATATAATAATTAATAGATGAATTTTGATATACCCGAAGATATTGCCGCTTACCTAAAAGTACTCGATGAATTTGTCGAGACAACTATTCGCCCTTTAGAACAAAAAGATAATAATATACGATTTTTTGACCACAGAAGAGAATATGAGCGAACAGATTGGGAAAAGGGAGGTATCCCTAAAGAAGAATGGGAAGCATTGTTGGCGGAAGCCAAACGATTAGCAGATCAAGCAGGCCATTATCGGTTTGCCATGCCTAAAGAATATGGTGGTCAAGATGGTTCTAATTTAGCGATGGCCATAATTCGAGACCATCTAACGGCAAAAGGTTTAGGCTTACACAATGACTTACAGAATGAACACTCTATAGTCGGTAATACGGTGGGTGCATTATTAATGTTAGCCTATGGCAATAAAGCCCAAAAAGAAGAATTTTTGGAAGGATTAATCACAGGGGACCCTGCGAAATCTTTTGCCTTTGGGATAACAGAACCCGATCATGGTTCGGATGCTACCCACATGGAAACATTCGCCAAGCGACAGGGGGATGAATGGGTGATTAATGGAGGAAAAACTTGGAACACGGGTATTCATGCTTGCGCTTATGATTTGATTTTCGCTAGAACAAGTGGCAAAGCAGGAGATGGATTTGGTATTACTGCTTTCCTCGTCCCGATGGATTCAGAAGGTTTAAAAATTGAAGAATATCTTTGGACTTTTAATATGCCCAGCGACCATGGCACTGTTTCCTTAAAAGACGTACGAGTACCGCATAGCGCAATATTGGGCGAAGAGGGTAGAGGATTAGCTATCGTTCAACATTTTTTTAATGAAAACCGCATTCGTCAAGCGGCTTCTAGTTTGGGTGCGGCACAATATTGTATCAATGAATCCGTAGCATATGCCCAAGTACGTAAGCCATTTGGTAAAGCCTTAGCGGTGAACCAAGGCATTCAATTTCCGTTAGTAGAGTTACAGACCCAATGTGAAATGTTACGGTCTTTCATTCGTCAGACCGCTTGGCAAATGGATAAGTATGGTGCATTTACTGTATCCGACAAAGTTTCTATGTGCAACTACTGGTCGAATAGACTTTGCTGTCAAGCTGCCGACCAAGCGATGCAAGTCCACGGCGGCTTAGGCTATTCTAGACACAAACCTTTTGAACATATTTATCGCCACCATCGCCGTTATCGTATTACCGAAGGTACGGAGGAAATTCAAATGCGAAGAGTGGCAGGCTATATGTTTGGCTTTATGAAACAACGGAAGCCTAAGGGGATGTGAAGAGATTGTTTGATAGATGGTTGTATACAAGTAAGAATGCCAAAAGAACAATGTTTAAATAAAAAATAAAGAAATGAATATTAAAAACAAAGTAGCCATCGTAACAGGTGGCGCCTCCGGATTAGGAGAAGCAACTGCTAGAAACATTGTTGCCAATGGAGGCAAAGTGCTCATCATGGATTTAAACATGGAGAGAGGGAAAGCGATAGTAGAAGAATTAGGAAAGGATAAAGTGATATTTGATAAGACGGATGTTACTAGCGAAAGTCAAGTCAAAGAAACCATTGGGAGAGCTGTTCGAGAATTTGGGACCATTAATATCTGTGTGAATTGTGCAGGTATTGGTGCTGCTCAAAAAACAGTTTCAAAGAAAGGGGCGCATGATTTAGCTACTTTTGAAAAAGTAATCAAAATTAATCTAATTGGGTCCTTCAATGTGTTACGCTTATGTGCAGAACAAATGCAAAAGAATGAGCCCAATGAAAGCGGAGAAAGAGGGGTGATTGTGAACACGGCAAGTGTAGCTGCCTTTGATGGTCAAATTGGTCAAGTTGCCTATTCTGCTTCTAAAGGAGGAATTGTTGGTATGACTTTACCGATTGCCAGAGATTTGGCTAGGTCAGGCATTCGTTGTTTAACCATTGCACCAGGTTTATTTATGACACCTTTATTTCAAGGGGCACCTGCGGAGGTGATTGAATCTTTAGAGAAACAAGTACCGTTCCCTTCCAGGCTAGGAAAACCTGCGGAATATGCACACATGGTACAATCTATTATTGAAAATGCCATGCTGAATGGGGAAGTAATACGATTGGATGGTGCTATTCGAATGTCTCCGAGATAGTGAGGATTGTTTTGGTTTTGTAACGTATGCAAAAGAGCGTAGCTCTGGGACCGTTTATAGAAAATAAATTAGTCAAATAGAAAATAAAATAGTTTGACAAAAAAAATGGATACAGCAAAAGAAATAAGAAAAGGGGAAGAGCTCAATTGGAAAACCCTTGAGTCCTATTTAAGAACGGCAATTCCTGAATTATCAGGAGATATGAAGGTTGCCCAATTTCATGGAGGGCATGCCAATTTAACTTATTTGATAAGTTTTGGAGATACGGAGCTAGTGCTTCGCCGTCCACCCTTTGGAAAAATTGCGCCAGGAGCGCATGATATGAAACGGGAATATCGGGTGCTATCCAAATTGTACAAGCATTATCCTCGTGCCCCTCGCGCCTATCATTTATGCGAAGACGAATCCATTATTGGGTCTAAATTTGTCGTGATAGAAAGATGTCGAGGAGTCGTCGTTCGAACCAAGGTGTTGGACTGTTTTAAATCCTTTGACAACGTAGAAGAACGCCTAATTGATTCGATGGTTAAGGCACAAGCAGAATTGCATTTAGTAGATTACAAAGCAGCTGATTTAGAAAATCTCGGAAAACCAGCAGGTTTTTTAGAACGACAAATAAGAGGCTGGAGCAAACGCTGGGAATTATCAAAAACAGAAGATTCAGAGGCAATGACTCAGGTGCAGAAAATCCTACAAGCTGAAATTCCGCAGTCCACTAGGACCTCGATTATTCACAATGACATTAAACCAGATAATTGCCAATTTCAACCCAATAACCCAGATGAAATCACTTCTATTTTTGATTGGGATATGTGTACGCTTGGCGACCCACTGACTGATTTTGCATCCACACTAAGTTACTATCCTGATAAAAAATTTGAAGCACTATTAGAAAAAGAAACCGGTAATCATGGGGCCGTTCGGTTAATAGGCAACTTTCCACCCCGAGAATTCTTGATTGAAAAATATCAAGAATATACTGGTTTCTCCCTAGACCAATTTGCATGGTATCAAGCTTTCGCTTATTGGAAAGGGGCTGTCATTTCCCAGCAATTATATAAGCGATATACAGATGGAGATACAAAAGACAAGCGGATGGCCAACTTTGGAGCAGCTAGGGAAGTAATGGCAAAATATGCCTTGGAGATACTTGAAAAGAAATAGGTAACTTCTCAATGAAAATTAAAATGCAAATTAAAATTAAAAATTATAAAAATTAAATATGTCACTACCATCAATCTTTGATAATTTAAGACTCCCAGTCATTGGTGCTCCTTTGTTTATCATTTCAGGTCCTGAGCTAGTCATTGCACAATGTAAGGCTGGAATAGTAGGGTCATTTCCTGCGCTGAATGCAAGACCACAATCCCAATTGGATGAATGGCTGCACCAAATTACAGAAGAATTAGCGGCTTATAATCGGGACAATCCAACTCAACCTGCTGCTCCATTTGCGGTCAATCAAATTGTTCATCGGAGTAATAATCGACTAGAAGAAGATATGGCAACTTGTGCTAAATGGAAAGTACCATTAGTAATTACCTCTCTCGGTGCAAGAGAAGAATTAAATGTAGCGGTACATGAATGGGGGGGTATTGTGTTACATGATGTCATCAATGATCGCTATGCACATAAAGCAATTGAAA
>CAYOBX010000458.1:0-5163 GCA_964402245.1 uncultured Saprospiraceae bacterium
CAGTAACAAAAAACGCTCGTTTTTGATACTTTCCTAACATATTTTTTACATACTGAAAAAATAAAGCTTGATTGTACCACGAACTCGTTTCACAAATCAAAGTTTCACTATTTATGAGTAGCACCGTTTTATAAAACTTAGTTCTTTAACAAGTTACATGGACTTTATTCTTTTCCTTCTAATTAATTGACAAGTTTATCGAACTAACGAAAGTAGTTGACACTTTTTAAGATCAAGTTCAACCCGTGACGTTGTCCGTAAACGCCTAGCAGCGTTGCGTTTTGAACTTGATACTTGAGTTTAACTAATATAAAATCAACTATCAAGCATCAGGATAAAATTGTCAATTAATTAAGCCATTTCCAATTCCCCCACACTCTCAATTGGCAACTCCACATAAAAATCTGTCCCAATATTTGGAGTAGTTTCATAATAGATCTTTCCATTCACAGATTCAATAATATTTTTAGAGATAGCTAAGCCCAAGCCAGTTCCAGAATTTTTAGTAGTGAAATTAGGAACAAATACCTTTTTCTTCATTTCTTCAGGAATACCCACTCCATTATCACATACCTTAATAACGGCCATAGCATCTCGCTCAGATAATGAAACTTTAATAGCCCCATCTCTTTCTTCTGGAATCGCTTCTACTGCATTTTTTATTAGATTGTTTAATACGCGCATTAATTGTTTTCGATCGGCAAAAACAGTGTAGGCTTTTTCAGGAAGTGTCAAAGATACCTCCACATCTTTTACTTCTTTAAACAGATCGTGTACAGATTCTACCAAATCATTCACTATAAATTCTTCATTATTTGCCCGAGGCATTTTCGCAAAATTGGAAAATTCATTGGCGATATGTGCTAAGTTGTCAATTTGCTCAATTAAGGTATTCGACACTCGCTGCATAAGCGGTTCAATATTATCTGGATTTGATTGAAAAGCATGTTTCAAATATTGAATACTCAACTTCATGGGCGTTAGCGGATTTTTAATCTCATGGGCCACCTGTTTGGCCATTTCTCTCCATGCCCCTTCTCGTTCAGATTTTGCTAATAGATTGGCACTATCATCCAACTTTTTGATCATTTTATTATACTCAGCAACAAGCGTTCCCACCTCATCTTTAGTTTCCCAATCCAATGGGGTATTAGGTTTTCCAAGTTTTGTTTCTTGTAATTTTATCCCCATAGCAGTCAGCGGCTTTGTAATAGAATTGGCCATACTAACGGAAATGATACCTGCCAACAGTAAAAGAAAAACATAAACATTTAAGAGGTTCCCCATAAAATCAGAAATTTCATCTTCTAAACTACCTTGCTTAGAATAATAAGGGACACTGATATAGGCTAGTTTTTTATCATGTTCATCTTTCAAGGGAAAAAAAGCAGTAGTATATATCTCATCACTTATTTTTTCATCTATCTGATAAAAGTCTTTATAAGGAGAAGATTTAAATTCAAAAAAAGCGTTGGCATTCATTTTGGGTGGTAAGATCCCCCTACTATATATGTCTTCCTGTGATGCATTAATCAGGTTACCATCTAAGTCAAAGAGGTTTACATCTATACTATGTGTGATCGCCAATCTAGGTACTCTAGTCTTAATAGAATCGATAGAATTATTCATATAATGTAACCATTCTTCTGAATCTCGTTGCACAGATCGGACCTTTCTTTTTAAGCGATTATCGTGATAATCCACCCAGTTATTTCTCAAAAATATGACCGAGATAATTGCAATAATGACAAAAGACATCAAGGTCAACATGATGGTTGAAAACTGAATCTTATTTTTTAAGGAGGTTGTTTCTCCTAAATTAAAATTCAGGTTATTTGGTAGTATTTTTAGTTTTATATTAATGACAGAAAACAACAATACTGTAAATATGAGTAAACCAAAAATATAGGAAAATAAAGATACAGGATGTAAGAAACCATTTTTTTGTCTACTTAGGAATACATAGGTATTATCGTCGTGGTTATAAAGAAAATTATAGGAAGTTTCATCAGAGCTTCTTTTATAGTTACTAGGCGAGGGAGGAGAGGCAAGAGATTTAGAGAGTTTATTTAAGGAAACTCCATTACTTTCTACAATCTTACCTGCTTTTTGAATCGCATAATCATATTTAGCAATACTTTTAATATTTTTAAAATTCTTAGCAGAAAGCAATTCGGAATACACGGTAGGTATACTTTGTCCTGTTTTTTTGAATTCTATAGTAATGGGTGCTTTATCATTTTTAGAATAGTCTAATAAATAAGAAAAATCCCCTTTACTATTTGAATAAAAGTATAAATTTTCCGACCCTTGAATAGGGTTAGCAATGTCCAATCTTTCTTTTAAATTTAAAGTAAAATCTGCTAAGGTAATAGAGTCATATTCTAAAGAATTATAAATAACATACTTATAATTTTTATAGATATAGTTTTCTTTTAAAATCTCTTGTACAACTAATTCCTTTAGAGGTAACTGAGTGTCCAACAAATTCTGTTCAAGAGTCGATTTCAAATTATTATTCAGACTCAATAATGCCTCCTCAGAATAATGGTCATTTTCTTCGGCTATAATTTCGGCAATTCGATATTCTTCTGCTATCGCTTTATCAAAGTTGTATTTATTAAGTAAGCCTGAAGAAAATACTGCGAAAAAGATGACCCATACCACCATCCAAACTAAACCTGGATTGGTATAGTCTGCAAAAATATCATAGGTCAATATAAATACAAAAGCTATTAATGCACTAATAACTAAATGAATTTTCAAATCAATAAAATAGATAATCGGTAGCGCAATTAAGGTAGCTAGTAATAAGGAAAATAGTCTCTTAAAAAAAGGTAGTTTAAATTCTCTTACCGAAAGCATCATCCGATGACTAAAAATAAACTGAGAGAACAATAATAATATAATAGAAGAAACAGCCACCACACTATAAGGCTCTAAATTAAATACATTTTTAAAATCGAAAGGTACATTAGAATTTAATACCAAACTCTTTAGCATACTTATCAATAACAAGAGCGCCAGAATTACTGCTAAGTAATTTAAGGTAGATAATAAAAAACGAATATTGATCGGTAATTCCGAGGAGTCGGCTTTTGCTTTGGAATGGCGATGTATGAAAATCACCACCCATAGTAATAATACAATATTAATAAGTACATCTCCTATAGACATACTAGTGGTATTGAAAGAGCCTTCAAAAACTCCGAATTGTTTAAGCTTCCCAGTCCAATTATCCACTAAACTCCAGTATCTTAAACCAAAAACAGTGAATAATAGAAAACTAGGTCCAAGCCATGCTTTATTCGTTCCATTTAAATCTAAAGCAATATTGTTTAGAATAAAGGCTAAAAAACAAAAGGCTAAGAAATATAGGAAAAGACTTAAATAGTGAACTTTACTAGCTGTGTTTTCTGACTCTTGTAAATAACATAGAATATTTTCTTCTGCATCTTTAACTTCAAAAGAAGTAGGGGTGTGGCTGATAAGTATATCACTTGGAATATTTTTAGCTATTGGCTCAAATCTATCATTAATCTGCTTTAATGCAGATGGATAACTCCATTTAACAGGAATGAAGGACACCGCAAAATTTTCTGGAGAAGTTTGGGTAGGAATAGAGTGCTTGGCTATGCGATAATATCCATTTGATAATTGTTTAAAAAGTATAGGTGTGGTCTTTAATTCCTCTAAAAGATTTTCGGTAGGAAAAGCCATAGATTGAGACCAAAAGAAAAGTATTCCTTCTTTATAAATACATAAATTTAGAGGGTGATTTTGATTAGAGAAAGATTTAGTATAGCTTACATCAGATCCAAATTCAAATATTTTTAAAAAAGTAGTATCCTTCAAAGATTCCTCAATTACTGCTTCTTGAGTCTGAATATGACTGTTAATTGCCTCAACATACTCCTCTAGGTGTTTTGTATTATCATATTGATAATCAACTACCCTTGCCAACAAAAAGCAACAAACAGTGGCTCCAATAAACCAGAAGTAAGCATATTTAAATCTCCACATGAAAAGGAAGTTTTAGATGGAAGGTGAGGGTAATTATGTAATTACAAACTGTATACTTACACTTTGTTTATAGTGATACGGAATAATAAAAATTATAATCGAATAAATTTCAATAAAATTAGATATTTTTTGAATTGAATGTCAAGTATTTATCGAATTATTTTTGGTTTTTTTCATAAGAACAGATAACCTTTTTTCATTTCTAATTGCCACAAATATCAATCCAAAGCCATCAATTCTTCAATTGGTTAAGACGATTCTTTGTTAGTGGTATAGATTGACCCTAACAATCCGATTACCAAAGAAAAAGTAGAGCTAGGAAAGTTACTTTTTCATGAAACCGGGTTGACAATCAATCCAGAAAACAAAATTAGTTTAGAAAATTTTTCTTGTGCCTCTTGCCATTTTGCAAGCGCAGGATTTCAAGCTGGTCGCTTCCAAGGAATCGGAAAAAGTGGAATGGGATTTGGCAGGAATGGAGAAGGTAGAATAAAAGGAAGTTTATATCCTGGCTCCATGATAAATGTACAACCTATCCGTAGTCCTTCTGCATTGAATATGGCTTATCAATCAGCTATCCTTTGGAACGGACAATTTGGTGCAACATGGCCAACTTTTGACAGATTACTCAACAGCTGTCGCCGTCTTGTAAGTAGGGTTCTTTGGAGGCATAAATAAAGAGAGCCAGATTGTTAAGTTACAATCCGGCCCTTTTTTATTGCGTGTATTTTATTTCTGGTAAAATATTAGGGTTCTAACAATAATAAATGTTCTTTCGTACAATATATTTGTGTATATTGTAATCGATATTTGATTGAACCTAGATCGATGAAGCTAAGTTTCTATTATTCTAATTGGGAACTATGATTCAAAAGGTTGACTTTCAATAATTTAGAGAGAATAATGAATGATGGAAGGACATTTTATGTTCTTCCATTTTTATTATACCTACCTTTTTCAGATTTAAGGGATAGGGTAGAAATAA
Organism: uncultured Saprospiraceae bacterium; assembly: GCA_964402245.1. Taxonomy (GTDB): domain Bacteria; phylum Bacteroidota; class Bacteroidia; order Chitinophagales; family Saprospiraceae; genus JAFMDF01. Next base: position 5,009 of record CAYOBX010000458.1, read on the forward strand.
ACGTTACAATATTAAGTAACGACAAAACAATAACTTGAGCATCTTATTCTTTTCCAGTCTAAGAAACTTAAAAAATGGGAGTTTATCTGGATAAGTGACCCTTTTTTAAGCATTTCTAAAGGAAAAAAGACCAGTTAAGAGGTAACGTTTATTTT
>CAYOBX010000459.1:0-5157 GCA_964402245.1 uncultured Saprospiraceae bacterium
GTCTTCGAGACTTGGGAAGTTTCATTTTCGGTAATTTATCCTGTTTCGAGTATAGGTCAAGTATTTATGCTACATTAAAGCATCAATTTCTTCCTGTGAAATGGTTGTAGGACATTGATAATTCGACAATGTAATAGCCCCAGTTGACTCAATGCCTTTAAATCCATCTTGAACATCTACTAAATCATGAACCCCTCTAGCTTTCAAAATGGAAGTGGCAATCATAGAACGATACCCACCAGCACAATGTACAAAATAGGGAGTAGTTCGGTCAATTTTATCCATGTTTTTATTGATGTAATCCAATGGAAAATTAGTTGCGCCAATAACCTGATGTGCTAAATATTCTGTGGGCTTCCTTACATCTATGACCTTTCTATCGGTATCGGTTTGTAAACTTTTCGCAAAAGCCATAGGGCTAATAGACTTAACAAAATCAGTTTCTTTTCCTACTTTTTGCCAAGCAGCAATACCACCTGCCAAATATCCTAGCGTATTATCATAACCCACGCGTGCTAAACGAGTCACTGTTTCTTCTTCTTTTCCTTCAGGCGTAACTAGTAATATATTTTGTTGAATATCTGTAATCAATGCACCTACCCAAGGAGCGAAAGATCCATTTAATCCAATAAATATAGACCCAGGAATATGTTCTTTTGCAAAATGGGATTGGTGTCGAACATCCAAAATTAATGCCTCTTCTTGATTGGCAATTTCCTCGAATTTTTCTGGTGTTAAGGCAATCATCCCTCTTTCCAAAACGGTATCAATACTTTCGTAGCCTTTTTTATTCAAGGCGGCGTTCAAAGCGAAATAAGTTGGAGGAGGTAAAAGCCCTTCTGTTACTTCTGTGATAAATTCTGCTTTAGTCATATCTGCCCTTAAAGCATAATTCATTTTCTTCTGATTCCCTAATGTATCCACCGTTTCTTTCATCATGTTTTTCCCACAAGCGGAGCCTGCTCCATGTGCAGGATACACCGTCACTTCATCCGCTAATGGCATAATTTTCTTTCTCAAAGAATCAAATAAAAAACCTGCCAAATCTTCTTTAGTTATGGATTCGGATTTTTGAGCTAAGTCAGGTCGCCCTACATCTCCTAAAAATAAAGTATCTCCAGAAAAAATAGCCTGATCTTTCCCATTTTCATCTCTCAAAAGATAGGTAGTGCTTTCCATAGTATGTCCAGGGGTATGTAATACTTTAATCGATATTTTCCCAATTTGAAATACCTGATTATCTATGGCAATAATGGATTCAAATTGAGTATTTGCATTTGGTCCATATACAATAGGTGCACCCGTTTTTTCCGATAGAGTGACATGTCCACTTACAAAATCTGCATGAAAATGAGTTTCAAAAATATACTTCAATTTCACGCCATCTTCCTGCATTTTATCCAAATAAGGTTGTACCTCTCGTAATGGGTCAATGATGGCTGCTTCCCCATTGGAAGTGATGTAATAAGCACCTTGTGCCAAACAGCCTGTATAAATCTGTTGTATTTTCATTGTTAATTTATTTTATTCTTTAATAAAACTTTTACATCAGACAAACTACCACCATTATACACTTCCTCAATACCCTGCGCCTTTAAGTAATTCATGGCTTGTCCACTTCTGTTACCGCTGCGGCAGTAAACGATGATAGGCTTACTCATTTGTCTAAATTCTTCTATTCGTTTTTCGATAGTTCTCAATGGAATATTTTTTGCTCCTGCTGCTTTTCCAAACACAGTTTCAAATGGCTCTCGTACATCTACTATGGATACTTTTTCTTGATTAATTACTTGTTGTAAGTCCATTTTTTATAATTTTAAAATCCTTAGGAACGATGTAGAAATAAATTGTAAGTTTATTTTTTTATCGTTACTTAGTAATTTAATTATTGATGATACAAAGTTAGGAGTAAGGAAGATAACTATCTGTGATGTGGGTCACAGGAAAGAAAATTTTAGCTAGATTGTAATACATATTTTTTCAATTCTAAATGGGTTCCATTGCTGCGTTTTTCCAAAAAATTCACTGCCTCTTGAATGCTCATAAAAAAATGCTCCCTGCCAATAATAGTTATTAGATGAGACTTATCCATAGCATCTCGAACAGGCCCTTTTACCCCCGTAAATAAAGTCTTGATACTTCTTTTTCTATAATCTTTAACCAATTCTTCTAACATGCGTGCTGCACTACTATCTAGATTATTAATACTGTCAAAGTTGAGTATAATCGTTTTGAGATGTTTCTCTCTTTGAGTAGCAAATTCATTGACCTTGTCTTTAAAATAATTAGAATTAGCAAAATATAGTTGTGCATCAAAACGAAGAATCAACCTATCTGTTTTTCGTTCTAATTGATTAAACCGGTTAATATTTCTATAAAAATGAGTGTCGGGTACTTTACCTAATTCTGCAACATGGGGTCGAGTAGTTCGGAAAAGAATCATGGCTAATGACAAGATGACACCTATTCCAATGCCTTCTTCAATACCTAATAATAAAGTGCCAAAAAAAGTGACAATTAACATCCAAAAATCAGATCGATTTGCCTTCCATAAATATTTGGGTTCTTTAAAATCCATCAAGCCAAACACCGCAACCATAATTACAGAGGCTAAGATGGTTTGAGGTAGATAATAGAATAAAGGCGTGAGAAATAATAAAGTCAACACCATTAAAAAAGCACTAATAATAGCTGCCACTCCTGTTTTTGCCCCTGCTTGATCATTAACCGCTGTTCGTGAAAATCCACCTGTAACAGGATAGGATTGTAAAAAAGAACCGCCTACATTGGCTAAACCTAAAGCTATCAATTCTTGATTGGAGATTATCTCATAATTTTTATGTTTAGCTTGAATAGACTTGGCTATCGCAATACTTTCCATAAAACTAACCAAGGCAATTGCCATAGCAATTGGAAATAAAGATTGTAAGGTAGTAAAGCTAAAATCAGGTAAGGAAAAAGAAGGCAAACCGCTTGGTACTGCTCCAACTATTTTCACACCTTGTTCCGTCAAATCAAAAACCATAACTATAGAAATACCAAAAACAATAGCAAGCAATTGACTGGGTATAGCAGCACTGATTTTCTTAGCTATTTTAATGAGTATAATACCACCAATGCCAATAGCGAAAGTCATCCAATTAATTGCATCAAATTGTTGGACTGCTTGAAATAAAATTTCATGAACATAATTGGTTCTTGAGATGTCTATGCCTAGTAAGTGTTTTAGTTGACTCAAACCAATAATTAATGCAGCAGCAGAAGTAAATCCACTTATCACAGGATGGGATAAAAAATTCACTAAAAATCCTAAGCGAAAAACGCCTAGTAAAAATTGTATTGCGCCAACCATAAAAGCTAGAGTGATTGCCAGAGAAATATATAAGTCAGTTCCACCTTTTGCTAATGTCCCCACACCTGCAGCAGTTAATAGGGAAACCATTGCAACGGGCCCAACGGCTAATTGACGAGACGTTCCTAATAAAGCATAAATGAGCAAGGGTAGGGTAGCGGCATACAAACCATAAATAGGGGGTAATCCGGCAATCATCGCATAGGCCATTCCTTGAGGAATTAACATGACTCCAACGGTTAATCCAGCCACTAAATCTCCTTTAAATAATGTCTTATTATAATGCGGTAGCCAGTCAAATGCTGGAATTATAGCTTTGATATTCATAGATATTTATTATCGTAGAATGTTTACAATAGAATCGAAAAGTGGTTTTGATTAGACTAATAATGATGTGATTGCTCATTCCCTTTACAAAAGGGTAATTTGATTTCTCCCTAGTTTTACTGTGCCCAGATTTTCTAATTTTTTAAGAAGCCTTGAAACTGCTTCCCGAGATACATTCAAATCATCGGCAATTTCTTGGTGAGTTGCTAGGACCGTTTTATTACCAGTAGATTGGGTCAAATCTTGAAGGTACTTTTCCATACGCTTATCTAGTCCATGAAAAGCTATATTATCAATTACTTTCACTAACTCAAGCATTTTGTTATCGTAGCTCATCATGACAAAATTTTTCCAACTTTGATATTTTGTCATCCAAGCATCTACATATTTAATGGGAATGCCTATCAATTTAGTAGGTTCTAATGCTTCTGTACGTATTGCACTTTTCTTATCCATCATACAGCAGGTAAAAGACATCGAGCAGGTATCACCTCCATTTAGAAAATACAACAACAATTCTTTGCCTACTTCCTCATCCTCTCTTGATACTTTTATACTTCCCTCTATTATTAGCGGTACCATCCTTACGTAACTACCATAATCCATGATTACCTCACCAGATTCAAAATCAAGGATTTGACCAACGGAAGCAATTTCTTCTTGCAATTTCTTTTCCGTTATTTGAGGAAATTTTTGGTGTAATATTCTTTGAATTTCTGCTGCTTGTGGACTCATCGTCAGTTATTCTTTGACTTTAAAATCATACACTTTTTAGAGCAGAGAAGCGAGAATAGAGACACAATCCGTTTAAAAAATTACGATAATTCATTGTTTGTAAACGATATCTATCTCTATTCTCTATTCTCTATTCTCTGTTCTCGCTTCTACAAGTTGTATGGTTTCAAATTCTATGACCGTTATTTTTATTGGTTCTCTTTTAATGAGGCAACTTAGGTCTTAGCATTCCATAAACATAAGTACCTAATACTGCACTGATAATTACTAATAGGATCGACCAAACTCCTTGCCCTAATAAAGTAAACATTGGACCAGGACAAGCACCAGTCATTGCCCAACCTAAACCAAAAATAGTTCCACCTATTAAATATCTTGGGATGCTCATTGCTTTAGGGGTAAATTGAATGCCTTCCCCTCCTATAGTCTGTCCATTATACTTTTTAATGGCTGCGAATAAAATAGCTCCTAGAAGAACAGCCGTTCCTATAATACCATACATATGAAAACTTTCAAAACGAAACATTTCCTGAATCCGAAACCAAGAGACAGCCTCTGATTTAGTCATGACTATGCCAAAAAGAATTCCTACTACTAAATATTTTATTAATTTCATGTTGCTAAGATTTAATCGATTTTTAAGTAAAGACAAAAGAATAAATCCGTCATTTTGACGAGGTTATTTTGCTCTCCGTTTTTCTTAAAAAATCCTTGCATAGCAGGGCTACGGAAGTATTTTTTAA
>CAYOBX010000460.1:0-5140 GCA_964402245.1 uncultured Saprospiraceae bacterium
AAGTTTGTAACTTGATTTTTTAGGCAATATTCTTTTTATAAGAAAACCCTTTTAAGTCTTTTGAATTTAAATTGTCAACTAATTAATCACTAAATGCGAAGAAAATATTAATTTTTAAATGTAAAAAATTGATTATCAATCAATTATGTAGGGTGTTGCATCAATTTCAAATAAAAAACAATGTCACAAAAAGCAGTTTCATAGGATCAAACAACTTGACTTTAGTCGTATATTGTAGTATCAAAAGAAATTATCAAGGAGTTCGCTCCAATCATCATATATTCCCTCCATTTTCTACCTCTAAAAAAATTAAAATCAATAACAAAAAAATAGTATTTTTGGCACATTATTTGAATTATATATAATACAAATCCCCTCTCAATAGTTTTTCCCTCCACAATAGTTCTTTTCCACATTGAGTACATTTTAGCTTACGGACATAAAAAAAGCGATAGAACAAAAGTCCCATCGCTTAGTGAGTAGATAATTACTAAAGAATCAGAAAAAAATTAGAAAAAAAATTAGTTATGTACCACCTTCAACTCCTCTGTCACAAAGCCATTTTTAGATAGTAATTGGACGTAGTAAGTCCCATTCTCCCACGAGGTAGTATTAAAAGTCTCATTTACGAGTGTAGTTTCCAAAGTAGTGCGGTATAAGAAATAGCCCTGCTCATTAAAAATAGAAATAAACACTAATGTATTTTCTTCAAACTCAAAATTCAAATTAAAAAAAGTATTGGCAGGATTAGGACTGAGTATAAGCTCCGTATTGGCTGGTGGGTCAATAGTAACTACGTCTGCTGTGATAGACTCTGTGATGTCAATAGATTCCACAGTAAATTCTTCTACGACCTCACACCCTGAAGCGTCAGAAATAGTCACTTCATAATCACCATTCTCTAAATCTCTCTCACTACTACCCGTCAAACCATTACTCCACTCATATGTGTACTCAGGATTACCACCTTCCACATAGAAGTCCACACCATCTTCCTCTAGCTCTGTTGTCACCTCTAAATACTCAGGATCGGTGATGTCGAAGAAAAAAGTTTTTACACAATTTCTTGCATCTACTACTTCTAAAGTATGAGTTCCTTCCTCTAAATCACTAATAGCATTCCCTGTTGCTCCATTTGACCAAAATAATTGGTAAGGAGCTAAACCACCTATCACACTTACCTCGATGTGTCCGTCACCTGCTCCAGAACATGTTATTTCTGACACATTTAATTCATTGAGCATAATTGGGTCATTTGACTTTATTTCCTGTGAAATAATAACAGAACAGCCGTTCTGATCTTGTATAGTCGCTGAGTAAATGCCAGCAGCTAAATTGCCAATTTCAAATCCTATATGCCCAGTATTCCATTGTACGAAGTAGTCCTCTTTTTGGCCCGCTACTTCGATTTTTATATGCCCCTCCTTTTGACCACAATCATCTTGAGTTACTAGAATATTATTAATATCAATAGACTTAGAAATAACTTGTACTCTGCTATTATTGGTACATCCATTTTCTCCTATAACACTTATTTCATAAATTCCAACATCACTCACTATCGGGTTTTGTTCCGTAGATTGAAAGCCATTTGGTCCTGTCCAGAAATACTGAACGTTTGATTTATTGGTTAATATGTTTAATTGGGCAGTAGTTTGAGAACAACTCAATTCTGTAGCCGTCAAAGTAAGTATTGCAATAGGATTATTATTTGCTGCTACCGAAAGGGAACTTCTGATGACACAGCCTGCTGCTGTTACAGCCTCTAGGGTATAATTTCCTGCTATAGAGACCACTGGAGCCTTCTCTTCTGAACTAAAATTATTCGGCCCTGTCCATTTGTAGCTACTAAATTGATCCGTTGAAAGAGGAGTTAACTGAGTAGAGGGAGTTGCGCAGGTAAGTGCTTCGGCAGTAATATCCAAAGAAGGTGTTTCAGTTGTATTTTCTATGGAAAATGATTTTGTAGTAACACAACCATCTTGACCAGTTGCGACCAAAGTATAAATACCTCCCATCGTTATAGTCGGCTGAGGATCAGTAGATTGAAAGCTATTTGGTCCCGTCCATTGATAAAAAGAAATATTATCATAGTTAGATAACCTTAAAACAGTAGCACTATTTTGACAACTAAATGAACTTGCTTGGATTTCAAAATTTGGTGCTATAATTTTGTTTACCGTATAACTAGCACTCATGGTACATCCTGCACCATTCGATATAACAATCGAGTAAACACCAGCTTCTGTAGCTTGGATTTGTCCATTATTGCTTTCAAAATTATTCGGTCCAGTCCATTGATACATAATATTATTAGCATCAGAAATGGCACTTAAAGTGACAAAGGATTCACCACAAGCAATATCACCTCCATTGATTCTTAGAGAAGGAAGATCTGTGGCTGCACCTACTTGCGCAGTAGTGGTATTAATACAGCCATTTAAAGAAGTAACTTCTAATGTATAAATACCAGGTACTTCTGTGATCGGATTCTGATCTGTTGAATTAAAGCTATTAGGCCCGGTCCATTTATAACTTACCTGCTCATTAGATTCACCTAATAATTCTACACTTGGATTAGAGCAAGTGATCACTCCACCATAGGCTTGTACGTCTGGTTGGTAAATTTCAGAACGGATTACTATTTGATCTTGGCTCATACAGTTACTAGTATTAGTAACGCTTAAATAATAAACCCCAGCTTGATCAACTGATGGAGAGGATAGATCAGAAGTAAATCCATTAGGTCCAGTCCATGCATAGGTAAGGTCTGATAAATTGGTATTTACCTTTAACTCTACAAAAGGATGGGTACAACTAATATCATTGCCTCTAATTTGAAAGACAGGTGCTTGATCTTGTCTTACTTCGACGGTATCTCTTGCGATACAACCTGTACTATTATTAGAAACAGAAAACACATAAGTTCCTGAAGTTGTTACATTTATGCTATTTCCGGAAGCAGAATTATTTAGTATTCCTCCAATCATTGTCCACCTGTAAGAATATCCAGCCCTAATAGTATTAGTAGATGTCAAAGTTAAAGATCCATTTGAACAAGCGATTATTTGATCTGGACCTGCATCTGCAACAATTCTATCTGCACTTTTTATAGTAGCACTAATTTTTGCTATTTTACCATTTCTATCCGTAACTGTTACTGCATAAGAACCTCCTCCTACATTTGTTAATCTTGCTGTTCTAGCACCTGTACTCCACTGATAGGTATATGGACTAGTACCGTTTTCAAGCGTTAGCGAAATACTACCATCTTTTTCGTCAAAACATGTTTCATCTCTTACAGTAGCAGTAGCACTAAAAGGTACTACAACAGGTGTAAAAGTACTCAAGCAAGTTGCCTTCGCAATTTTGTTTCTGATAAGATCACCTGGTTGTTGCCCGAATCCTGCTGAGAAACTAATACCTGGATTGTCACTAGATAAAGAACAAGATCGTGTCCATCCCGGATTAAGGTGACAGTAACTCATCATTGTGCCAGAAGAAGTTGGTTCTGGTCCTTGCGAACAGCCACCTTCTGGACACCAGCAGTTATCTATAGGGCCTGTAGGCCATAAGCAACTATGCGTATGAGGAGAGCCTAAGTTGTGGCCTATTTCATGAGTTACAGCATAAGCAGTCCAAGAGAAAGTAGGATAATTTAAGTAAGAAGTAGTTACATTAGTATAAGCAACAGCAGTGTTCTTATTACACAATATATCAATGTACGCTGAGCCGCCATTGGGTGGTGTTCCATTCACTTTGTAGTTAGATAATAAGTGAGCAATATCCCCATTGAAGTTGCCATTTAATCTGCTGGCAAAATCGTTTCGTGCTTTTTTTGCGGAAGCATTTGTATAAGGATCTGGAGTAGACCAAATCTTAATTTCAGAAATTTCTAATTCGACCTCTTCATTTTTATATAAGGTTGAAATGATATTGAATAATCCAGTAGTATAGTCTGACACTCTTGCTGCACTTCTTCCTAAATTGTTATACAAATGATTGTCACACTCAATATATACTCTTACTTTTTTATTTTGACTAGATCTAGAAGAACTAGCTGGCTCCATAACAAAATCTACAGGATCTTCTGTAGAACATTCAAAAGGATTCGGTACATTTAAATTTTGTTCTCTATAAATAACAAAGCTATCTTCACCACCTCTTTCATATGGACCTACATTATAATTTTGACCTAAAAAAGAAAGTACGCCTGTTACTGTATCTTCAAAGAAGTTTAATGCTACAAGCGCATTTGTTTGGCCTTTGACGGCACCACTATAAAAAACTGCTGGATTATAATCTAAGGTATTTAAGGCATCATTTTCTGCTACTGTGATTTTGAAATCTGAAGCCGTGTATGATTCTTTTTCAAGGTTAAGCGTTAACTTCGTATCATTTTCAAAAGGTATGACCAATTGGAAGTTCTCTTTATTGTTTCTTCTAATTTTTGCTAAAGCCTCTTTGTTAATGGTAACAAATACAGCACCTTCTACAAAGTCACCTGTACCAATGTTCGCTTTATCTATTTTAAATAGATTGGTTACCGCAGTTGGTACGTGCGTTGCTTTTACTTGATGAGTTGATAAAATGCATAACAATCCTATTAGGATGCTAGTGCATACCTGCTGTAGATGGTTCATTGTAAATGAATTAAAGGAGGTGTGGAAAAACTTGGGGGAAGAACCTAAGAACGTGGTGAGGTGAAAAGGAGGTGAGAACTTAGGAATATAGGGGGTAGAAATTAGTTTATACTTCAAAGATAAGCTAGAACAGAGTTGAATCCTATTATATAGCTTGTCACTTCTTATTTTTTTTAAATATTCTTGAAAAATAAAAGACATTTTTTGCCAAAATCCCTTGTTATTTTGTTTTTATTATTTTTTGTGACTAGGACGAATTGTTAATAAGAAAATAAGATTGTACTATTAAATATATTCAGAGATTGAAAATAGTTTTTATTAGATGCTTTTGTGACTAAGGTACGCAATTGGGCTTTTTTTTGTCGTTACTTAGGTTAAGATTACCATTTTTTAATTGATCCACTATATCTTTGGACTGGATTAAAGTTACTAGTGGTGCAAGCCAGAAATAAATGCTCACTAAAACGAAGTAATTTTGTTGCTACTCAAGGCGTGAG
>CAYOBX010000461.1:0-5139 GCA_964402245.1 uncultured Saprospiraceae bacterium
TTCAAGTTTGTAACTTGATTTTTTAGGCAATATTCTTTTTATAAGAAAACCCTTCCCCAAAATACAAGCAGAATGGTAAAAAAGAAAACCCCTAAAAAACAGCTATTTTTGTAAACAGAAAAACTAAATAGCCATAAAATGAGTGAACAAAGAGATAAATATATTAACCCATTAACAGATTTTGGTTTTAAAAAGCTATTTGGAACCGAGCCGAATAAAATGCTATTGATTGATTTTTTAAACCAAATACTCCCTGATAGAAAGATTAAAAATTTATCCTATTCCTCAGGAGAAAAGCAAGGATTAACGGAAGTAGATAGAAAAGCGATTTTTGATCTGTATTGTATTGGAGACAAGGGAGAGCGATTTATAGTCGAAATGCAAAAAGCCAAACAAAATTATTTTAAAGACCGAAGTGTTTTTTATGCTTCCTTCCCTATTCAAGACCAAGGCAAGAAGAATAAATGGGATTATAAATTAGACCCTGTATATTCGGTAGGTATTTTAGATTTTATATTCGATGACCATAAAGAAGAAAAAGAACTTTTACATATTGTAGAATTAAAGAATCAAAGAGGAGAGGTATTCTATGATAAGTTGAAATTTGTTTATCTGGAACTTCCTAAATTTAAGAAAAAGGAAGAAGAATTGGAAACACACTTTGATAAATGGCTGTATATTTTTACCCAACTTTCCCAATTAACGGACCGCCCTAAAAAACTACAGGAGCGAGTTTTTACTAAACTATTTGAAGCTGCTGAAATTGCTAAATTTACTCCTACAGAAAGAGAAGCCTATGAAGAGAGTTTAAAATATTATCGAGATATTAAAAATGTAGTAGATACTTCAAGATCAGAAGGCTTTAATGACGGAATTGAGCAAGGAATCGAGCAAGGAATTGAGCAAGGAATCGAGCAAACTGCTAAGAAAATGAAATCCGAAGGATTTACAAATGAACAGATTCAAAAAATAACAGGATTGACAGATAGTGAAATTGAAAAGCTTTAGAGCTTTCCTTCAAATATTACTTATTAAACTGAATACCACAGAAACGCATACCCAAATTTGAATTCAACAACTATCATCATAAGTAGAAAAATGAGCAGCATCCAATTCAAAGGAGACTGTTTGGGTTTGGGTATAATTTAATTCTCTCAAATTTTTTGAGAGAAACAATTGGGCCATCAGAAATTCTATTTTTCTTTGACTTCTTTTGCCATTAATGTATTCATTTGAAAACCACCCCCAAATCCACCTCAAACCCTGGAAATACCCCAACAGGAACAACCTCCTCTTGCGTAAAAGGAGTTTGACGAAATAATTGGTATTTGCCCGTTTCATCCAAGCGATAAGGCAATACTGTTCCTTCTGTTGGATGGACAATCCAATACTCTCTGACGCCAGCGTGTTGGTAGATTTCAAACTTATCTTTTAGATCTTTTTGGGCAGTGCCTTTAGATAAGATTTCAATGATCCAATCTGGAGCACCGTTACAACCTTGTATATCAAGTTTGGATAGGTCACAGATGATAGAGATATCAGGTTGTATTACGGTATCTATTTTTTTCTTTTTTTGTTGAGTAGGAGGGAGAGGCAACCGAACATCAAAAGGAGCATGATAAACTTTACATTTCTTTTTTCGAAGATAAGTACCAATGATTAGATGAAGTTCACTAGAAACTTCTTGATGAAAACGATTTGGAGCAGGAGACATTCTAAAAACTTTTCCTCTAATCAACTCCACCATTTCCTCAAATTGCCAAGTGAGGTAATCTGCATAGGTATATTTCTTAGTTAAATCAAGTTGATTAATATCTGTAATCATAAGATCCTTTTAAACAAAAATAATCATAATTGAATACAATTTCAAATACCACCTCCGCCACCCTAATCACCGAACTCCACCTTTGCGACTTGATTCAAAACTTCGTCTTCGAAGGGGGTATATAGACTGTCTTAGTTACTGTCAATTGCACCATATTGGCATTGAAACAGGAATGGAGGGGCTGAACGATGACGCGCTGTTAGGCTGTCAATTGGACCTTCTGGAATTGGAAGGTAGATAATGCATTTGAAACCATACAACTTGAAGAATAGAGAGACGAGAACAGAGAATAGAGATTGATTTCGTTTACATACAACGAATTATCGTCGTTTTTGAAACGGATTGTATCTCTATTCTCGCTTCTCTACTCTCTTTTCTAAATATTGTATGGTTTTAAAGGTAATGCATTTAAATAGTCAATTGCACCTTATTGGATGGAAACTAAATTTTGGGAAACCACAAGTGTTGCCACTTCATATACATTTTATCACGTTTCATCTATTAAAAACACCACTTTGACTAAAACAATCTAACTAGTTGGCTTAATTTATGTTTTTTTACAACTACTTCCTTCCTTTTACCTTATATTTAAGGCATCATTCACAAAATTGGAAAGTAATGAATCATTCTACTGTTCTTAAGTATAGTTTTTTCTTATTCGGTCTATTTTTAATGAATGCTTGCCAACAAGTTCCACCCAAGGTGGATATGGACCTAGAAGTACCCAACTTTGCACTATTGGATCAAAATGGAGAATTTCATGAATTATATTATTATGGAGATGCTAAAGCAATAGTGCTTTATACGCAAGGCAATGGCTGCTCTACCGTTAGAGGAGATATGCCTGCCTTAAAATCTATTCGATCTAGCTTCAAAGAGAAAGGCGTAGAATTCTTTATGATTAATGCCAATGAGAAAGAGGATCGAGAAAGTATTCTCGAAGAAGCAGAAGCACATGATATAGAATTTCCTATTTTAATGGACAAAACACAATTGGCCACAGAGGCTTTGCAAATCCATAAAACAGGAGAAGCGATTTTGCTAAATCCTGAATCATGGACAGTCTCTTATAGAGGACCAGTATCTAATCTAGAAGAAGCGATTGAGGCACAATTTAATGGCGAACTACTAGCAGAAAATTATATACAAACATCAGCAGGTTCCCCTATTCGTTTACAACATCCAGACAAAGCGGCATTTGAAAATATATCTTATGCTCATGATGTAGCTCCTATTATTCAAGAAAAATGTGCTCGTTGCCATGTAGAAGGAGGAATTGCTCCTTTTGCTATGGATAGTTATGAAACAGTAGAAGGTTGGTCGCATATGATTCGGGAAGTATTAAGAACGAAGCGGATGCCTCCTTGGCATGCTGATCCACACTATGGCGTGTTTGAAGATGATTTGTCTTTGTCGAAAGAAGAACTGCAAACAATAGTACATTGGATTGATGCCGGAGCTACCAACGATGCAGAAGAAGATCCATTAGCAGAAAAGAAAACCTATGCTAAAAAATGGACTCTTGGAGAGCCAGATATAGTGGTTCAATTAAATAAAGAAGAGATACCTGCTACAGGTATTTTAGATTATCGCTACCAAGAGTTAGAAATAGATATTGAGGAAGATGTGTGGGCGACTGCAGGTCAAGTCATTGCAGGTAATGATGAAGTATTGCACCATGTTATTGTAAGCTTAATTTATCCTGATGGCTTTGTGGAACCCATAGATAGAAGAAGCCCTTGGATAGATGGTTTATTTATGGGTTGGGCGCCTGGGCAAGGTGCAGAAAAGTTTCCACATAATACAGGACGAATTTTACCTAAAGGTTCCAAACTACATTTTCAGTTACATTATACAACTAATGGTAAAGCACAATCTGATCAATCGACAATAGGTATTTATACGACTAATAAAGCACCAGAAAAAGAATTCTTCCAAGTAGGTGCGGTAGAAGGGGATATCAAATTGCTTCCGAATGAGTTTTATGAAAATAGTGCAAAATATCGTTTCGATGAAGAAGTAACGTTGTACTCTGTATTGCCACATATGCATTATAGAGGCAAGCAAATGACCTATGTTGCGCTTTATCCAAATGGAGAAAGAGAAACATTGTTAAATGTTCCTAACTATAATTTCAATTGGCAGCGAACTTACTGGTTAAAAGAACCTAAGACCTTACCAGCTAGAACAGTAGTCTATGTGGATGCTGTTTTTGATAATACCGCAAGGAATACTTTCAATCCAGCACCAGAAAAAACCGTCTACTTTGGAGATTATTCATTTGATGAAATGCTAGTAGGTTTTATGAGCTTTCACTATGGAAAACCTAGTCGACCAGATAGTAAGAAAATATCTATGAAGTAAGTTATAAGTAATAGGTAAGAAGTAATAGGTAATAAGTCTAGCTTAGCAACCCTTATTACCTATTACCTTTTACTTATTACCTAAAAAAATAACAACGTCCTTGGAAACGATTATACATACTAAAAACTTACAGAAGAAATATATTAGTGGGAATAGAGAAGTGCCCGTCATTAACGGAATAGATCTAGAAATATATAAAGGAGATTTTACCATTATTATGGGAAGTTCTGGATCAGGAAAATCTACTTTACTATATTTATTAAGCGGATTAGAACCACCCACCACTGGGGAAATATGGATGGAGCAGCAAGCTATTCATGGTATTACTGAAAAACTAATGACCAGGCTAAGGCGAGAAGTGATCGGGTTTGTCTTTCAAGATTTCAATCTAGTTCCCAACCTTACCTTTTTAGAAAATATCCTTATACCAGCTTATTTAGTCAAAAATGATCGACAAGCTTTACAAAGTAAAGCCAAAGGATTAATGGATAAAATGGGCATTTTGAATTTGGCGGATCGACTTCCATCCGAAGTATCGGGTGGAGAGCAGCAGCGATGCTCTATGGCTAGAGCCGTCATCAATGATCCGCAGATCATTATGGCGGATGAACCTACAGGTAATTTGAATTCCAATTCTTCTAAGGCGGTATTAGATATTTTGTCAGAACTTTATGATGCTGGACAGTCGATTATCATGGTAACTCATGATATTAAATCTGCTTGCCGAGGCAATCGAATTGTCTATATAAGAGATGGAGAAGTAGAGGATGAACTACGATTTGAGAAAGAAGCATCCGTTAAAACTAAAGAAGAAAAGCTATTAGCTTGGTTAGCTGGAAAGAATTGGTAATTTTTAAGAATACAGTCTAAGTAACGACGAAAGAATAAATACCGTATTTCGACGAGCTTATTTTGTTCTTAGTTTTCTTGAAAAAATCCTTGCATAGCAG
>CAYOBX010000462.1:0-5134 GCA_964402245.1 uncultured Saprospiraceae bacterium
CAAAAGAAGCCGTCCAAATGATGGAGTTATTTTTTTGTCGTTACTAAGTTGCTTTTCATTAAATGGTTCTTTGACAAATCCAGTTATTTTGATGGATCGTCAAATTTTGTAACCATCGTCGTCAGGCTAAAATCAAAGTGCTGATAATCAGATATTTGCAAAGGTGTCTTCTGGCACTCGGCAAACAGTAGATTTTAACAGTTTTTAGTGGGCGCAATTTTGTAATGCTTTTTTTCAAAAAAGCATTACAAAATTGCGCCCACTAAAAAGAACATAATTAAACATACTTGTTGCCGAGTCTCAAGATAAAGAACCTTGATTCCTTAGCTGTTAACCTCTTCCAAAAATAGTTAAAAATGATTCTAAGATATACAATTTATAGCCTTTGCTTCTTTCTTTTTAGTTGTAGTCAATCTCCTTCATTAGAAGAAAAAAATACAAAAGATAGCAGCCCGCCTAATTTTATTTTAATCATAACAGATGACCAAGGCTACGGAGATTTATCTTCTTTTGGAGCAGCAGATGTTGCAACCCCCAATATAGATTTACTAGGAAAAGAAGGATCAAAATACACTCGCTTTTACGTACCTCAATCTCAATGCACTCCTTCCAGAGCAGGCATATTAACTGGCTGCTACCCAAATCGAGTAGGGGTTGATTGGGTGTTCCTACCGCATTCTACTACTGGTTTAAATCCAGCAGAAGAAACGATTGCAGATCTACTCCAGCCAGCAGGATATGCTACTTCTTATTTTGGAAAATGGCATTTAGGGCATCATCCCGAATTTCTACCAACCAACCAAGGCTTTGATGAATATCTCGGCATCCCATATTCCAATGATATGTGGCCGTTGAATCCAAGAAAGGATTACACCTTCCCTCCTTTACCACTCATAGAAAATGCGACGGCTATAGATACGGTAGATGAAGTCCTTCAAAAAAACATGACTCGTTTATTGACCCAAAGAACCATTGACTTTATTAAAAAAAATCAGGATAAACCTTTTTTTACCGTGCTATCTCATCCGATGCCGCACGTACCTTTATATGTATCAGATGCATTTAAAGGTAAATCAAAAAGAGGCTTGTACGGTGATGTGATGATGGAATTAGATTGGTCAACAGGAGAGATTTTAAAGACCTTAAAAGAATTGGAGATTGATGAAAATACCCTATTACTTTTTATGTCTGATAATGGTCCTTGGATTGCCTATGGAAATCATGGCGGTTCAACAGGCGGCTTAAAAGAGGGGAAAGAAACTTCGTTTGAAGGAGGAATACGCTCGCCCTTATTGATTCGGTATCCTAAAAAAATTCCAACAGGTAAAACCATCGACACACCTATTAATGGAATTGATTTACTACCGACTATCGCCGCTCTTGCAAAAGCAAAACTACCAACCCAAAAAATTGATGGTAAAGATATTATTTCCCAATTGAGCGGAGAGTCTAATACCATGGCACACGATGCCTATTATTTTTATATGAATAAAAATCAGTTAGAAGCCGTAATGACTGAACGATGGAAATTGGTTTTACCGCATTCTTTTAATTCTTTAAACGGAAAGCCTGGTGGGCAAGATGGAGCATTGGCGATATATGAAAAAATCTCCGTTGATATGGAATTATACGATTTAATTAATGATCGAAATGAGACTAAAAATATATCTGATCAACATCCTAAAGTTGTAGAACAGTTGTTGGTTAAGGCAGATAGTATTCGTCAGATCTTGGGAGATAAGGTGGTAGGCGTTGAAGGTATGGAAGTTCGACCTCTAGTAGATATTGCGACATTAAGAAAATGATAAACAAATGTAACTCAAGTCACGCACATAGCTCAAGCTTCCAGCTTGAGTCTACGTATGTGACTTGAGCAAAATAAAATAAAAAATGAAATTAACAGGAGGACAAGCCGTAGTAAGAAGCCTAATCAAAGAAGGAGTAGACACTATCTTTGGACTACCAGGCGTACAAAACGACTGGCTCTACAATGCCTTGTACGATTACAGAGACGAAATCCGAGTTATCCATACCCGACACGAACAAGGGGCAGGCTACATGGCATTAGGCTATAACCTAGCCTCAGGCAAAGTAGGCGTATGCAATATTGTCCCAGGACCCGGCTTCTTGAATAGCTCCGCTGCCTTAGCAACCGCTTGGGGATTAAATGCAAAAGTGTTGTCTTTGGTTGGTCAGATACCTCAAAAAGCACAGGGAAAAGGTAGAGGGGTGTTACACGAAATTCCAGACCAATTGGCGATTCAACGGCAATTAACCAAGTGGGCGAATCGAGCAACTGCTCCTGCGGAAGTGCCGAATATAATGTCCACAGCGTTCCATCAATTGCAAAATGGGAGACCTCGACCCGTAGGAGTGGAAGTATCTATGGATGTCTTATCAGGAGCAGCCGAAATTGATTTTTCTAATTATCAAAAAGCAACAAGGGCTCTTCCAAGTTTGGATGAAGAATACATTGATAAAGCAGCACAATTAATAGCCCAAGCAAAGCAGCCGCTACTATTTGTAAGTAGCGGAGCGATGGAGGCGAATGAAGAAGTGAAACAATTGGCTGAATATTTACAAGCTCCTGTGTTCTCCTATCGTACAGGAAAAGGGATTTTATCTAGCCGACATTATTTGAGCTTTCCCGTTCCAGCAGCGCATGATTTATGGAAGGAGGCGGATGTGGTAATTGGCATTGGTAGCCATGTTAGAATGCCATTGAGCAAGTGGGGCGTAGATAATAAATTAACTTACATTAGTATTAATATTGATGAAACGGCACATAACCGAATTGTCGAACCAACTTTAAGCGTTACCGCTGATGCGGCCCAAGCAACACAAGCCTTGCTAGATACATTACCAAAATATATTTCTGCCAGATCCTCTCGCAAATCAGAGATGGAGGCTTTACGAAAAACATGGAATGAAAAAACCGCTTATTTGGAACCTCAATCCACCATCTTAAAAACCATTAGAGAAGAATTACCTGACGATGGTATTTTAGTGGATGAACTAACCCAAGTAGGTTTTGCAAGTCGAATGGTCTATAATGCGTATCAACCAAGAACTTATTTATGTACTGGACATATGGGCACTTTAGGCTGGGGCTTTCAAACTGCTTTAGGCGCAAAAGTAGCGAAACCTGATGTACCTGTAATCTCTGTGGCGGGAGATGGTGGCTTTATGTTTGGTGTACAAGAATTAGCGACTGCCGTACAGCATAAAATTGGAGTCATTCTTTTACTTTTCAATAATAATTTATACGGGAATGTGCGAGAGATGCAAGAGAATTTATATGATAATCGAGTAATCGCCACTGATTTACATAACCCCGATTTTGTAAAGATGGCACATGCGTTTGGAGCAAATGGAGTGAAGGTAAATAATTTTGAAGATATGCGAAAAGCCATTCAAGATGCTAAAGGAGAAAATTTACCAACGGTCATCGAAGTACCTATTGGCAATGGATTGCCGAGTACTAATCGATTTAAAGGATTACCGAAAGTAAGGTAGTCTATAAATGAGTAAATGAATAAATTTGCTTCCATGGTTCATTTACGCATTTTTAAATTTATCTGATGAAGAGACTATATCTTTCATTCACCGCAATCCGTTATAATCAGAAATTTATTCATTTACTCATTCTTCATGAAAATAGCAATCATCTCAGACATCCACGAAAATTTCCATAACCTGATATTAGCATTGCAGGAAATGGAAAAACAGCAAGTGGATCAAATACTATGTTTAGGAGATTTAATCAATCCAGGTATCGGTAAAATTTTAGCCACACAATCCATTCCAGTATTTTTGATTTGGGGAAATAATGATGGCGACCGAGTGGAGATTACATTAGCTTCAAAAAGAGAAGGAAGTCAATTATCGGTTAGTCCAAGAACATTTGATTTTATAACATTGGATGGCAGAAATTTCTTCCTAACGCATTATGATGATCTAGCAAAACCGATGGCAAAATCAGGCTTATATGATGCTGTGTTTTTTGGACATAATCATGATTTGTCCCATGAAAAAATTGGAAATTGCTGGGTGCTCAATCCAGGAGAGTTAGCAGCTAGTAAAACAAAGACGGCCACCTTTATGATATATGATACCCAACAGAATAATTTTGAAATTATCACTTTGGAAGGATCCGTTACTTTAAAGACCCCACTAATGGAAGCTTATTTTAAAGAACATGGGCATAAAATGAATTTGCGCTCAAAATTATTAAAAACATCACCTAGTATCATTCCAACAAGTAGCCTTGTTTATAAAAGCTTAGAACAAGCAGCAATAACAGCGAAAGGCTTAGTCTTTTCAGGTTTACCAGGAGTGGGCAAGAGTTTGTATATCAATCAATTTCAAAAAATTGCCGCTGCTGCTGGAAGAAATGTTACCGTTATTCAATGGGATATTGCTCGAAAGGCATTTGAAACGCCAGAAATAGCCAAACATTTTCCAATGGGAGATGGGGTAGTGCATAATGGCTTAAAATTAAGCGTTGGGAAATGGCTATTAAATACGATTAAAGATTGGTTGTCTACTAATAAAAAAGAAGATTTACTATTGATAGAAGCCCCTTTAGTCGGGCATCGGTTTGTGGAATTAGCGAAAATTCAAGAAGATCCCATATTAGAAGAGTTTTTCAAAAGTGAATCCTTTCAAATAATCGCTCCAATTCCTTCTAAAAAAGTAAGAGCAAAAATTGAGGCAGATCGTGCTGCCCAAATTGCTGAAGATGCTAAAGTATGGTCAGGTGCAAAACCATCGGTCATGCTGATGTTATGGAAAATGATCTGTGGTATTGCTAATGAATTCGGACGAAATATTCCTATGGATGGACAACCTCCATATGATCCTGAAATATATGAATTTGTTTTTGGGGAAATATTAAAGCATCGTCATTTTGTCCCTTTGCATATAGATGAAGTTTTTGATGTGAATATTACAGATGAAAAGGAATTACATAACACAGGTAGTTTAGCAGCAGACGCTGCTACTGCTAACCAATTAGCAAAAGATATTTTAGAAAAATATCCAACAAGCAAATCTGTTGATGAAATTGTGGATACTTGGTACTTAGTAACGACGAAAGAATAAATCCGTCATTTGGGCGAGATTATTTTGGGCT
>CAYOBX010000463.1:0-5120 GCA_964402245.1 uncultured Saprospiraceae bacterium
TTTATTTCACCTCAAAAATACGGGGAACTTTTTTTTTAGTATTGAACACCCTATCTTCAAGATTTGGGAAGTCTAATTCAAAAATAAATTCGGCAATCTATCCTGTCCGTAGTATATGTACCAGCGGTTGGAGGCTTGGTTTGAATGGTGGTTGAAGAAAAATTAATGGGATTAACTAATCTTACTCCAAGCCTTAAACCGTTTCCCTGTCGTATCCATATAATTTTTCAAACGAGCATGAATCGGTTTCGACAAAGTAGGATCTTGATCTAAGATACGAGCAGCAATTTCTCTAGCCACTTGCAAGATGCGTTGATCTTTAGCTAAGTCAGCGATTCTAAAATTAAGAATACCACTTTGTTGAGTGCCTTCTATATTACCCGGGCCTCGAAGTTTTAAATCTGCTTCTGCAATTTCAAAACCATTGTTAGTTCGGACCATCGTTTGAATGCGCTCTCTAGACTCCGCACTTAATTTGTATCCAGACATCAAAATACAATACGATTGATCGCCTCCCCGCCCTACTCTACCTCTTAATTGGTGCAATTGGGAAAGTCCAAATCGTTCCGTATTTTCAATAATCATTACCGAAGCATTAGGGACATTTACGCCCACTTCTATTACCGTTGTCGCCACCATAATCTGCGTTTCTCCTTTTACGAAACGCTGCATTTCAAAATCCTTATCAGCAGGTTTCATTTTGCCATGTACGATACTAATTTGAAATTCAGGTTTTGGAAATTCTCGTTCCATAGCGACATAGCCTTCCATCAAACTTTGGAGATCTAAAGTTTCTGACTCTTCTATTAAAGGATAGACAATATAGATCTGCCGACCTAAAGCAATCTGTTCTTTCATAAAACCAATCACTCGCATTCGATGGCTTTCCATCCGATGAGTGGTTTCTATTTCTTTTCTGCCTGGTGGTAACTCATCAATCACAGAGACATCCAAATCACCATATAAGGTCATCGCCAAAGTACGAGGTATAGGTGTTGCAGTCATCACTAATACATGTGGTGGGCAAGGTTTATTTTTGCGCCAAAGCTTCGCGCGCTGCTTTACTCCGAAACGATGTTGTTCATCGGTGATAGCGATCCCTAGATTTTTAAACTCTACCCAGTCTTCTATTAGAGCATGTGTACCTATGAGAATATGGATATTCCCCAATTTCAGTTCTTCCAAAATGGCCTTTCTTTTTTTGCCTTTAATACTACCCGATAAAAAACCTACCGTAATATTCATTCCCTCCACATATTCGCTGATGCCTTGATAGTGTTGTTGGGCCAAGATTTCTGTTGGTGCCATGAGGCAGGCTTGGCAATCGTTATCCAATGCCATGAGCATACACATCAAACCAACGATGGTTTTACCACTTCCAACATCTCCTTGAAGCAAGCGATTGAGTTGTGCACCAGACCCCAAGTCTTGCCGTATTTCTTTAAGTACTCTTTTTTGTGCCCCTGTTAATTCAAACGGTAATTTATTGTTATAAAAACCTAGAAAGTGATCGCCTATTTTTGAAAATGGTATTCCTTTAATAGAGTCTTTCCTATTACGACGTAATTTCAATAAGCGCAACTGTAGAAAAAACAACTCTTCAAACTTAAGTCTTTTCTGCGCACGTTCTAAATCCTTTTTAACTTTCGGAAAATGGATATGCACAATGGCTTCATTTCGGGCAGGTAAGTTTAATTTCTCAATTAAATAAGGAGGTAAATTTTCTGATATGTCTGAGGCTTGGATTTTTTCAAATAAAGTCTTTATTAATCGTCTTCTAGCTTTGACATCTACGCCTCTCTTGTTTAATATTTCTGTACTAGAGTATACTGGTGTGAAAGTCGATGCCTCTTTTATTCCTGCCTCTGTAATAGGTTCTATTTCTGGATGTGGGATACTGATCTTTCCATTAAAGCTATTCACTCGCCCATAGACTAAGTATTCTACTCCCAATTCCAATTTCTTTTCAATCCAAGTAGCCCCTTGAAACCAGACTAATTCCATTACGCCCGTATCATCTCTAAAACGTACAACTAATCGTTTTTTGCGTCCCTCTCCTTTCATATCCATTCTTCGTACCGTACCTCGCAACTGCACTAAATCCGACTGCTCCGTTAAGTCTCTGATTTTGTGAAACTTAGTTCTATCTTCATATCGAAATGGAAAACTAAATAAAAGATCCCCACAAGTAAAGATGCTTAACTCCTTCTTTAAAAGAGCCCCTTTCTTGGGTCCGACTCCTTTTAAATACTCGATGGGTTGTTCTAATATATTATTGCTGCGCATTTAATTTATTTTTTTTAACATATGTATTGACTTGTAGTTCAAGTTTCTTTATATTTGTACCACACTATACATTTTAACCAATTGTGATTATTTTAAAAAGGTCTACTACCTATAGACTACTGGACATTTTGAAGAACAGAGAAGCGAGAGCAGAGAAAAGAGATAGATTTCGTTTAAAAATTAACGCTATTTCGTTGTTTGTAAACAAAATCTATCTCTCTCCTCGCTTCTCTGCTCTCTATTCTAATAAAAATGTCCAGTAGTGTATACTACCTATTCAAATAATCAAAAGACATCATAAAACACTATGTTACTCAAACAAACACTTTCCCTGAAAAGGAACAGTCGGTCACGTCCTCCTATAATAATCCGACACACTACCTATAAATACAAGACACTCGAACATTCACTTCCCAGTTTATTTACTTAAGATTTATCAAGACCAAAAAAGCTTTAGTAACACTATTTTTTTTGCTAGAAAAGAACCTGCGATCTGATCGTTCTAAACGATCTGACCGCTTGATTAACTACCATAAACTGTCCAAATTTAGAAAGATACCCTATAATTTCTTGCTAAAGGGCTTTCTTATAAAAATGGAGTTGGTAGAAATTTATGGTTAGTGGGCAACAAGTATGTTTACGATATTACTTTAGAGGGAGCCATTTTATTAGGCTTTTTTGAAAAAAAGCCTAATAAAATGGCTCCCTCTAAAAACTATATCAAAGCTACTGCTTGCCGATTGCCAAGATTCATCTTTATAAATAATTAATTATCAAGCAATTATTTTTTATAAGAAAACTCTTTTCCTTGCTACTAAAAGCACTACAAAAAGTATAAAAACTTACACAATTTTGTGCTACTTTCAATACTATACTTTTTATTTTAATAATTAAAAAACGTAATGTATTGGAATGATTTTTGTTGTGATATTTATTTATTCTATGAGGTAACATTACTAGTTTTGGAGCTTTTGAACCAATTTTTTTGCTAAAAAGCTTCAAAAACGCAGAAAATTGCAGATTTAGTAAATTTCTTTTCTAAAAATAGATCTGGAAATTTAGTAAAATATTACTGCTTTCAATGGGATTCTAGTACATGCAATATAAACAATCTTAGAGTACCGAATTTGGTTGTTTATTAAGTAACAACAAAACAATAACTCCATCATTTGGACGGCTTGTTTTGCCCTTATTTTCCTTTAAAAAATGAGTCCGTAGCCCTGCTATGCACTAATTTTTTAAAGAAAACTAAGACCAAAATAAGCTCGTCGAAATGTCGAATTTATTATTTCGTTGTTACTAAACGGACTTTGAGAAAATTAA
Source organism: uncultured Saprospiraceae bacterium (assembly GCA_964402245.1). Classification (GTDB taxonomy): domain Bacteria; phylum Bacteroidota; class Bacteroidia; order Chitinophagales; family Saprospiraceae; genus JAFMDF01. Next base: position 3,610 of record CAYOBX010000463.1, read on the forward strand.
GAGCCAATCCACTCTTGATTTTCCTACCTAACAAATACCTGTAATTAGAAGACGAAGGTCAAACCATAGCTTTGTTAATCTCTCATAAAAAAAAATGCTATTCGGTTTCCTTCCAATACTACTTCGTTAGTGCTCCATGAAAGGAATATTTCTTATTCCTCTCAATGGTCTAGGCATTTAATATTATCATCCGAGATAAGTAGTGACGAAATAATTAATTATTTCGGCGTTCCTAACTTGATAATAATATTATAAGCCAAAGTTTCTTGTGGTTGAATTCTAAAGTCAATCCCACAAACCGATTATAGAATTAGAACAATTATCAAGAAACTAAGTTTTTTTATCCAGTAAAGTATTAGGCACTTTGCGACTCCTCCTATTTGGCACTCCTTGTTGAATAATCTATTAGATTTTTCAATAACCGTCAAATATTGCAGTAGCGGCTTATACTTTGAGTGATTTTAGACAACAACTTTTACTTATCATCTAATTTCTACCCATGACACATCCTTACAATGATGACTCTACTCCTATTGTATCAAGTTCTCCATCTCGAAAGGACGACTTAGGTATCTTCTTTATTGGCCTTACAGCATTCTTTGGATTGGCTTATCTCTTTTTCAATCCAATCTACCTCCAAAGCGATAATTTTCCTACTGACGATACACAAATCCTTATTTCCCCTGCTACTTTAAATGCAGAGAAAATCACTTATGATTTGTTGGAAACGCGTACTCCGTCTATGGATACTCAGATCGCTACTGATTCTAAAAATTAATCCAGTTGAAATAATAGAAGTCAGAGGTCAGATCGTCAATTACATTGACTGTCAGATGTCAGACTCCTGATGTTGACCGTGATGCAGTCTGACTTCTGACCTCTAAATAAAAAGCTATCGCAAGCTACTATTTTGTTAACAATAAATATAAGAGACCGTTGGTTTGGTATTATACCTCCTTCAAAATAATTACTCAACATATTTATTTTCCAACATCATCGAGCAAGCACAGCTACCCATATTGAGAATACGAATTGTAGTTGGAAACGCCAATTACAAACTATAAAAATAGCAAGTACTACTGTTTACACCACTTGCTAATCCCTTACACTATCATTTATAACACTATTTTACAACTTTTTTTGAAACACTTTTTAGGAAGCCCATTGTTGCTCTGCAGCGATGGGCTTTTTTGTGGATGGAAACATTCTTACATTTATTAGACTTGTTACCCTTTAATAAACACTCCCCTGAAAATGTCTTTTTCCGATATTTTGTCCTAAAAAATGAGTCCGTAGCTAGGCTATGCACTAATTTTTTAAGCCAAACTATCGAAAAAATTCAAATTTCATAGAAGCATTTCTTAAAGGGTAACAAGTCTATTCTCAATAAACTTGTAGATTTGGTACTTATATTTTTCTAAATTCACTAGGAGAACAACCAAATTCTGTAGAAAAATTAGGACAAGTTTATCCAGCATACAAAAGTAGTTGACACTTTTAAAGCGCAAGTT
>CAYOBX010000464.1:0-5116 GCA_964402245.1 uncultured Saprospiraceae bacterium
ATCCAGATCCGTATCAATGTTAGTTTCAATACTATCTAAGATACCGTCATTGTCGCTATCCTCATCTAAGAAATTAGGGATACTATCTTGATCAAAATCTATCCAAATGGGAAATACTTTGCACACTCCAGCAGAATCTAAAACACAATCTAATTGAAAGGCAGGATCATTAGCATCTTGAAAATTCTCAATACCATCTTTATCTTCATCTCCATTTGGATTTAAATCAAACAAAGAACAGTTGATATTTCTATTACAAATTTCTTCCACATCGAGGATACCATCATTATCATCATCATCATCAATATCATCTGTAATTCCATCTCTATCTCGATCTGCTATAACGATAGGTTGGATAATAAAAGAAACTGTAGTAGATCGTTTTTCTAAAATGGCAAACGCCCAATAATCGAAAAGAATCTGATTACCAAAATTGTTATCATAGGTAAAAGGCTGGTCTGTTGCTTGCGCATTGTTAGCTGTTCCTTCACCACTAACTGTCCCCCCTACATTGGAATGATCATAGTAAAATTCTGTCAAAGGAGCATTGTTTCCATTAATCCGAGTGACAGTTAATCCACCTAAATCATTTTCTACATCTTGATTAAAAATATGGATTTCTCCTGCTTGAAAAGTGAATTGACTATTCCATGTAGTGTCTTGGAGAATAGATATAGAATTACCTAATCCATCTACCCCTTCCCACAATATAGAATCTTTTCCTGCTGTGGTGAATTTAGATAAAAAAACATCTACTTCGTCTTTAAAATTTCCATTGTTATTTACATCTATCAGAACTTGCACTATTCCCTCTTGATTGATTTCAAATGGAAGATAAATCGTTTTTAGCTGAAAAGTGGTATCAGGATTATTTGTTTCAAGTACATCAACGAAAGAAGGCGTTTCAAATATAACGGCACGAGGAGAAGTATATAACCAAGTCGTATGTGTTATTTGTTCAAATATCTCAGTGGTCATAGCCGTAGATGGCATGGAAGGATCAGGTGGATTAAAAAATAATTTATGATTAATATAAAAAGAAGAATCAGGAGATTGAGGAGGATAAAGGTATAAATCTTCTTCTTGCCAATCCGCTACCATATCACTTACTGTAATATCTGTTTGCTTTGCTGATTGGTAAGTTGGTTGTTGATTGCCCTTTACGACTCCTAGATTATTAGCAGATAAGGGAAATCCAAAGGGGTCTGTTTGATTAAAATTTAGGCGATACTGATAGCCGTCTTTGGAGAGTACATAAAAAATAGGAGAAGTAGTTTGTCCATTTCTGTTGAGTATAGAAATGTATTCATTAGAATACACTCGGCCTGTTAAATAATTTCCTCCTTCATTTCCTGCACCATTTTTCGTAACCGTAACATCCCAGGCTAAAATAACTCGACGGTTGATAGGTTGATTTACTTCTTGAGTCCAAGAAGCATTATTTAAGATATTTTGAAAATTATCAAAGTTATGCGTTGGATAATCTAAGACGATTGTCCATACGCCTGTTTCATCGGTTTGTACTGGAATTATTCCTGGTTTATATCCATTCCCTTGTGTAGTGCCACCTCCATTGGGTCCATTTGCTTCTTGTATATTATTGTAAATGATAGCTAAGTCATCGCTCCCATCAAAAGTACTATGCAAAATCCCATCTGGGCGATATACATTTATATATCCTCCCATAAAACCTACATGACTAGCCCCTACATTAATAAATTCTCCTTCCGCAGCATATACTTTTAACTGCTGATCTTGGCTAGCATTGTAAAATAATCTATGACCAGGGTAGTTGATAAAGTCGATGGAACCTTCTCCTAATAAAATATTTGGGGAGAGTAGAAGTAACCCGAATAGACTAATTAGCAAGTATTTCGCAGTAGGGGATGGCATGGAATGGAGGTATAATAATAGTTAATGTATTTATATTATTATTATACGAAATATATAATTTATAGTTTAAATTATTTCTCCATTCTAATTTCTAAGTTAATAACTTGGCTTTTGCTAACACTAAAACCGAAAAATTAAAATCAATTATTTGATAATCAACAAGTTATAATAATCTATAAAACTTCTAGAGGCAGCACAGAGGATTCTTTGGTTTGCTTTTTCGTATTTTCCTGTGCTTCAATAAGCTGGCAAATACGTCTATGTAATTCATTGGGATTAAAAGGCTTAGTTAAAAAACCGTTCATGCCGCTATTTTTAATATTCATAGCGATGGAATAATCGGAAGCGGTAAGCGCAATAATAGGGATATTTGCCTTTTCATTTTTTAAAGCACGGATAGCAGTTGTGGCTTCATAGCCATTCATTCTAGGCATTTGAATATCCATTAAAATGATATCGTATTCATTTTGTTGTACATATTCTAAAGCTTCAACTCCATCATTGGCAATATCCAATTTAACTTTCCACTTATTTAAAATTTTCTTGCCAACTAATTGATTAATTTTATTATCTTCTACTAATAGGATAGAGCGATTTTCTAGTCCTTCTTTGTTAGATAAATTATTTTTTATTTTGTTTTTAGATGTATGAATGATTGGTTGGCCAAGTTCAAATATTGCTTCAAAGGCAAAGGTACTTCCGATACCTACTTCACTAGATAACTGGATTTGACTATTGTGTAATTCTACCAAACTTTTGGTAATAGCTAATCCTAAGCCAGTCCCGCCATACAGACGAGTGGTACTATCAGCTGCTTGGGTAAAACTTTTAAAAATATGATCGAACTTGTCTTTGGGAATTCCAATACCCGTATCTTCTACCGAGAAATATATTTTTACGTTTTTATTAGATAGGTCTGTGATGCGAGTGATTAATTTGACATGTCCTTTTTCCGTAAACTTTAAGGCGTTACCTAAAAGATTGATAAAAATTTGTGTTAATCTTGTAGGGTCTCCTTTAATTTTATTTTTTAATAGATTTAAGTCCTTTTCTAAGATAACATCAACATTGATTTTCGATTTAGATAGTTTGAATGTTTCTAATACATTCTGCAATAAACTTTCAATTGAAAAATCAATTGCTTCTAGACTAATTTTTCCTGCTTCTATTTTTGAGAAGTCTAATACATCATTGATTAAAGTTAGTAAGTTTTTAGCGGAAAATTTTAGTATTCTTAAATTTTCGATTTGGTCTTCTCTAGGGTCTTCATCAATTAAAATATCTGTCATGCCAATTACCGCATTCATAGGTGTTCGAATTTCATGGCTCATGGAAGCTAAAAATTCTTCTTTCATTTTTGCAGACTTTTCGGAAGATTCTTTTGCTATGACTAGTTCCTTATTAAGTTCTTTAAGTGATCCATTTTGTGCATGAATGGTATTGTTACGTTTAGCTAATTCTTGATTCAATCGCTTTTTATTTCGATATAAGATAGCTAAGAAAAAAGTTAAACCTAATATCAATAAAGAAAAACCAAAGGCATAGAGAAATGCTTTCTTGATATAATTTTTTTCTTGATTCAGTAAGGCTATTTCTTTTTCTTTTTCCTTTGCCTTAAAAACGCCTTCATAGTGGGCTTGCAGTTGACCAATACGATCTTTTATTTTTATAGACTCCAAGGAATCTTTTCGATGATTATGTTCTTTTAGGTATTGATAGGCTAATGTTGGTTCTTTTATGGAATAATAAGCTTCGGCTATTTTATCGAGTTCGTCTACAAATACTATATCTGTTTCTTGTGCTAAGGATTCTGCTTGAAGCATTAACTCTAAGCCTTTTTGGTATTGCTCAATATAGAGATGTGTTTTGCCTAATTGGTATATTGTACCAATTTTATCTCTTTCTTCTCCTAAATCGTCAAATCGTTCGATACAATCTTCAAATAGAGAAATGGCGGCATCATATTTTTTTTGTAATATATAGGCCTCTCCTAAATTATATTGACTAAGGGTTAATCTTTGTTGACTACCAATGGCAGTTGCTATTTGTTGGGCTGTTTGAAAATAAGAGATAGCAAGATGAACTTTGTTTGGAACGAGAAACAACCTACCTAGGTTAATATTAAAACTGACTATTCTAGCAGAATCAAGATTGGTTTCTGCTAGTAATTTTCCTTTAGTATAATATTTTAAGGCATTAGTAGTATCTTGATTTAGTTTATAAATTACTCCTATGTTATTGTAACTAGAGACTAACTTCTTAGAATGAATAGATTCTCTTAATTTTATTGATTTTAGATAATTTTTAATAGCTTTTTCGTAGTTTTTTTGATAATGAAAACTAACGCCAATATCGTTATAGTTAACGCCTATTTTTTCTACTAATTTTTCTTGTTGTGCATATTTAAGTGCCGTTTCAAACTGATTCCTAGCTAGTTTATGTTTTCCTTCTTTCATATATATCCACCCAATTTTATTCTTTAAAGTGGTAAGTGTTTCTATATCTTCTAATTCTTTAAAAGCAGTTTCCGCTGTTTGAAGAGTAGCTAAAGCTTTTGTTAGTTGCCCCATTTTATAGTGCAAATAACCTTTCTTTTTTACTAAGAAGGAAACAGTAGTTGTAGGATGTATATTGGAAAGTATTGTGATACTAGTATCTAGGACAGCTAAGGCTTTTATTGGTGATTCTTTTTCTAAACTATCTATTTTGTTTAGGATAGGTTGAATCTTATTTGCTATAGGCGAGTTGTTGTTTAAGTATGCTAAATAGGAATCTGTAACTGACTGTGCTGTAACAGTAGTAATAATTGACAAAAATAAAATTACTGATATGTAGTATCCCCTATGTATCAAAACTTAGGTCGTTTTGGGGGGATATTAAAAAATATAGTAGACGTGTTAAATGCTTTAGTAAAAACTAGTCAATATGATTAACTTCTTTTTTTTACTAGTAAAAGCGTATTTTAAAGAGGGGATATATTTTGATGCAAAAAATATATGAATATGTTATATACTGCAAAACATGATCCAACAATCAACAATAACCAGACTTTTGATGGATATGTAAGATCTAATTTTTTTTAGAAAATTAGATATATATATAAGTAGTTGGTAATCAAAATAATTAAGATGGATAGTTACCACTTTTTTGACTGACGCTCTAGAGAAGGCGTTTAATATTAACTGACAGCAAACTAATATCTGTAATATCTAGGCTAAATTTT
>CAYOBX010000465.1:0-5110 GCA_964402245.1 uncultured Saprospiraceae bacterium
TTGGCTAAACCGAATACATCATTATTGACAGCACCGTCAATAAAGATGGCATTAAAACGGTTGTTTACCCCTGCGAAAGAAATACCACCACCATTTGTCGCACCATTATTCGCCACATCTGCTTGTGGTGTTAATCTTAAATAATCATTTAATCCTCTATCCGTAGTAGGTAAAGTAGCAATTGCCTCTTCCGAAACTTTTGTTTCTGAACCAGTTCTATTGCCATCAAAAAGACCACCTGCAGTTACTACGATCTCCTCTAATTGAAGTGCTGCTTCACTCATTCTAATATTAAAAGACTCTGTCTGTCCAAGATTCAAGTAAATATCTTTAACCACATACTCTTCGTATCCTGTGTAGGAAACGGTAATAGTATAAGGTCCTCCAACATTGACATTATTCAAAGTGAATAATCCTTCAATATTGGTTGCTGTCCCATACTGGAAACCAGTAGGTTCGTGTACGGCAATTACATTAGCTCCGATCAAGGTTTCCGTGCCATCTGTAATCTGACCAGTAATTCTGGAAGAGGTAGAACCTTGCCCCCAGGCAAACTGCACTACTAAAAGTAATAATGCAGTCATTATGCTCAATTTGTAGCATCTGTTTATCATATACGTTGACTTATAGGTTTAAAAAAAAGTGCAAGATACCACTTCCGCAGAGTTTTATTCCTTTTTTCTACTAAAATCAACAAATTCTAATGTTTATCAATAGTTTAATATTGTATTTTAACAAAAAAGTGAATCTTGGGCATATTTATCTTCCTACTTTGATAAAGGGCTTTCATATAAAAATGTGTTCTTTGACAAATCCCGTGGTCAATGAAAAAGGAGAAGCAAAAGCGACCGTAGAAAGCGTTGATTTTTCTTATTCATTGACCTCTTTTTCACGGGGTTTACGATATTAAAGCTACTGAAACTAATTACGATTAAAGAAAAAACTATGTACAAAAAAAATAAATGGACCATATGGATAATTAGTGTTTTACTAATTTCAATTGCCCTTGATTTATCTGCTCAAGAGAAGCAGCCAAATGTTGTTTTCATTTTAGCTGATGATTTAGCAGTGGTCGAAATTAGTGGAAAGGAGTTAAAGGAATTATTAAATTATAGTCTTCAATTAACTTATGGATTCGCTCAATTTTCAGGTTTAACAATGGAGTATGATTCATCTCTACCAAATGGACAACGCCTTTTAAAAGCTAAAGTGAATAAATATAACTTTGCATCTTTGCATCTCAGCGTTCAATTATGTTGTCGTGATTTTTGTAAAAAATTAAGATAAAAAAGCAATTATGATTATAAAAGGAAATCTCATCGATATAAAGCAAAATGAAATTTACAGCGCAGCCATCCATATTCAAGAAGGTAAAATTAGTGCCATTAATAAACTGCAAGAAAATCTAATTAAGGCCCCTTATATCTTACCGGGGTTTGTAGATGCCCATGTACATATTGAAAGCTCCATGCTCACGCCTACAGAATTTGCCAGATTAGCAGTCGTTCATGGAACGGTTGCCACCGTTTCTGACCCTCATGAGATAGGCAATGTGCTAGGAGTAGAAGGTGTGGAATTCATGATTGAGAATGGAAACAAGACACCTTTTAAATATTTTTTTGGCGCACCTTCTTGTGTGCCTGCAACTATATTTGAGACAGCAGGTGCTGTAATTGATGTAGCAGATGTTGATTATTTATTGCAAAAGAAAGAAGTAAAGTATTTGGCAGAGATGATGAACTGGCCTGGGGTCTTAAACAAGGACAAAACTGTTTTTGCCAAAATAGCCCTAGCTCAAAAATATAATAAACCCGTAGATGGACATGCACCTGGATTATTAGGAGAAAAAGCACATCAATATATTCAAGCTGGCATTAGTACGGATCATGAATGCTTTACGTATGAAGAGGCAAAAAATAAGTTAGAACACGGGATGAAAGTATTAATTCGAGAAGGAAGTGCTGCTAAAAATTTTGAAGCATTAGTGGGGCTTATTCCAGAGCATTATCAAAATATGATGTTTTGTTCTGATGACAAACATCCCGATAGTTTAGTAGATGGACATATCAATGAATTAGTAAAACGTAGTTTGGATAAAGGTATTGATTTATTCAAGATTTTACAGGTTGCTTGTATCAATCCTGTTGAACATTATCAGTTAGAAGTAGGTCAACTAAAAATAGGAGATGATGCAGATTTTATTATGATAGATTCGCTTCAATCTTTCCATGTGCAACAAACCTTTATAAAGGGAGCATGTGTTGCCAAAGATGGTATCTCCTTATTGCCAAGTATCAAGGCTAGTCATCCCAATAATTTCAAAGCTGCCTTAAAATCTGCAGACCAGTTCAAACAAGCACATACCAGTGAAGTAATTCCGGTGATAGAAGTGATTGATGGAGAGCTTATTACGAACCGAATAGATTGTGCACCGAATGTAATAAATGGCTATAATGAAAGTGATGTAAAAAGTGATTTATTAAAAATTACGGTGGTTAATAGATATGAAAAAAATGCGACTCCAGCCATTGCATTTATCAAAAATTTTGGTTTACAAAGTGGCGCAATTGCCTCTTCTGTTGGCCATGATTCTCATAATATTATTTGTATAGGTGTTAATGATATAGCTATGACAAAAGTGGTCAATTCGATCATTGATTCGAAAGGTGGAATAGCTGCTATTAATGCAGATAAACTACTCTCCATTCGTTTGCCAATTGCTGGACTAATGACCGATGAGGATGGCTATAAAATTTCAGATCAATATATCGAAATAGATAAAATGGTTAAAGAAATGGGGTGCTCCTTGACCGCTCCATTTATGTCGCTTTCTTTTATGGCTTTATTGGTGATTCCTTCTTTAAAGCTAAGTGATTTGGGCTTGTTTGATGGAGATCAGTTTAAGTTTATTAGTTAGGGTCAGGAGTCAGGGGGCTTAGCACCGAAGAAGGTTTAAAGGAAGATTATAGCAATTCCTAATCACCAATCACTAAAGAACTAAAATTCAATAGCATTCAAAAAATCTACTTGTTTCTGAAAAGCACTTTCAGAAGTACGCCGCAAATAAAAATTACGTAAAGTTATTAATAGACCATTCTCGATGTGAGCGGCCTTTCCTACCCTCCTTGAATCAAGCGCTGCTTTTTGAGTTCTTGGAATTCGTTGCTGCTCAAAACTAATAAATGCCTTTTCAGGGATCGATTCCTGTTTTAATAATTTTGCTAAAACGACTGCATCTTCTATGGACTGACAAGCTCCTTGTCCCAGATTTGGAGTCATCGCATGAGCAGCATCGCCCATTAATAATACCCTTCCGAAAGCAAAATTGGACAAATTAGGCAACTCTATAGCATCATTCAATAATACATTCGATGCTTTGGTTAAAGCTAATAATTGTGGAATAGGGTCATGGTAGTCTTTAAAACGCTTTTCCAAATCAGAAATCTTAATAGCTCTTAAACTAGGGTCTTTGGCTTTGGCTTTAAAACTAGCATACCAATAGGCCCAATTTTCACTCATTGGCACAGCGCCGAATTGTCCCTTTTTGCCCCAAGTTTTAAACGGCATTTCTAAATTGATTGCTCCAGGTTGGTGTTTTACCAACCCTCGCCATATAGTGTATCCTGCATAGTCTGGAGTAACCTTTGGCAATAGTTGTTTTCTAATGGCAGAATGGATACCATCACAGGCTAATAAATAATCGCCTTTCACGTTTGTGCCATCTGAAAAATGTAATTCAATGTCTTCTTTATTTTGGGAAACACTTGTTCCTCGTTGATTGGTAAAAAAAGGAATTTTGTCTTTAATAGCATTCAACAGTATTTCATGTAAATCTGCTCGGTGAATAGAAATTAATCCTGGCACACCAAATTTTTCAACTAAAGGTCGAAGGTCAGTGTGATTTAATACCTTTCCTTTTGGAGTCAAAAATTGTCCTCCTATTTGAGATCTAGATTTAGCTAAGACTGCCTTTTCCAAACCAATGGCAGCTAAAGCTCTAACCGCATTACTACTAAGGTTTAAGCCCGAACCAACAGCTTTTATCTCCTTAGCTGCTTCATAAATTGTTACGTCAAAACCCTTTTGATGTAGTGCAATAGCTGTAGTTAAGCCGCAAATACCACCACCAGCAATAATAAATTTCATTAGAAAATATTTACTTTATTCAATTTCTATACTCTAATTAACTAATTTTATTCGACAATTGGTTAAGTTCATCCAATAAGAAATTTAAGATTTAACTATGCTCAAATACTTAACAATAAAAACCATTACCCTCTTCTCCTTTTCTATTCTATTGTTTTCAGGATGTTTACCTTCCACAGATACAGATCCTTACACAGGAGGATTAGAGATGTGGGAAGAGCCGAGGCATCAATTGGTCTTATCCAAAGATCATTTTAAAGTAATGGATGTGGTCATTCCTGCTGGAGACACCTGCTTGTTTCATATTCATCGACATCCTACAATTTATGTATTATTAAATGGAGCATCCTATGGAGGACAAAATTGGGGCAAAGAATGGGCAAATAGTATCTTAACAGATATGGCTTGGAGTGGTATGGTACAAGATATGACTGAACCTTATACTACTTCCGATCCACCTGTCTATCATCGAGTAACGATACCAGATGATGAAACGTATCATTTGATTGCCATTATTAATACAGGAAAAGGAGTGCAAGATGAGGAGTCTTCCAGCAGACCTGTTAATAGTAAATGGTTTCGGGAAAATCGCTTTGAGGTAGCTGCCAATCAACAAAGCCAAAGCATCCAAATGAAATATCCTGCTATCCTTATACAGTATACAGATGGGTTGACCAGCATTCTTGAAAATAAAGTGGAGCATGGTTTTAAATCGGAACAAGGCGGATATTCTTACCATGAAGCCAATACTACTTTTCAGATCAATAATAAAAGTTCCGAGGAACAAAAATTTGTGGCTATTGAGTTGAAGTAAATGGCATTACCTTACTCGTCGCCAAAGACGTCTCGTAAATAGGTTCTTTAGGAGGCATATGGAACTAAAATAAATTGAGTGTATAACAATTTGGAGCATGTAAATGAACACCTGAGGCTGTTTAATAGGAATTTTGCAAGCAAAATAGGG
>CAYOBX010000466.1:0-5109 GCA_964402245.1 uncultured Saprospiraceae bacterium
CAAGAACTAATCTTACACATGGAACAGGAACAACAACTGATTTATTTGAAGGAAATGATAGTATTACCCAAATTCATATTGACTATTTAAATACTAATAAAGAAGGATTACCAAATTGGTTTGTAGAATTTGAGAAAAAACGCCTAAAATTTCTAACTTTTGATTGGAAGATAAGAAGCATTTGGTATAGAAAAAATTTACTTTTTAATAAAGACTCTTTGCCTATTACTTTCTTAAATAAATCACTGGAGAATTTGGATATTGAGGATAATTCATTTTTTGGAAATGAAAATTATATGCGTTTTCTCAGTTCCTACTTATTAATAAAAAGTGATTTGTTCTATAGTACAACACAACCAAAAACTAAAGAAGACTTCAAAAAAAGATATAGGAAAAATTTCAAAACAATCGAACAAGAGTTTAAAGGAAAACTAAAAGATGTATTTCTAACATATGAGTTAGGTAATATTATAGAATCTAATAGATATATCTTTGAAGAAAACTGGGTAAACAAGATCGAAGACAAAAATCTTAATGAATATCTATTGAAGTTATATCGGTTAAATCCAATTCTTCCAAAAGGTTCTAAGTTGCCCTATTTTTCTTTATTAGATTCTAATAATATCCGATATGAATCAAGACAATTTAATGGGCAGATTCTACTAATTAATTTTTGGGCAACTTGGTGTAAACCTTGTATTAAAGAATTTTCTCACGAAAACCAACTGGTTGACCAGTTTAAAAATGAACCAGTAAAAATTGTTAATATTTGTATAGAATCAGATTCCGTTAATTGGAAATCTATAATTGAAAAGTTTAAATTAAATTCGTTAAACTTAATTTCCAAGAATAATTGGGATGAGAAATTAACCAAAGATTTTGGAATACAAGGTCTGCCACATAGTACATTAATTGATAGGAATGGATTAGTTGTACAAAACAAATGTCCTCTTCCGAGTGAAGGAGTGGATGAATTAATAAATAAATTACTAATCGGTAAAAAGAAGATTGAAACAACGAACTAGCAATCAACTATATGGTCAAAATAAAAACAGTCGCCACGCAATTACCTCCATATTCCCGTACCACCAAAGAAATAATTCCCTATGTAAAAACATGGATGCAAGGACAAGAGGAGCGGTTTCAACGAAAAGTAGTCAAGATAATTGGCAATGCAGGTATAGATAGACGCTATTCCATCTTGGATGCCGATGATATGTTTATTCCTCGTAGTTTCGAAGAGAAAAATAACGTCTATATACAAGGAATTTTACCATTAGCAGAGGGAGCTTTGAATAAAGCATTAGAAAAAGCTAATTGGGCAGCTAAAGATTTAGATTATATTATAACGGTAAGTTGTACTGGATTTATGATTCCATCAGTAGATGCTTATCTAATTAATAAGGTAGGAATGCGACAAGATATTGTCCGCTTACCCGTAACAAAAATGGGTTGTGCCGCAGGTGTATCTGGAATCATTTATGCAAAGAATTTTCTAAAAGCCAATCCCAACAAACGAGCTGCAGTTATTGCGGTAGAATCTCCAATGTCTACTTTCCAACAAGAAGATTTTTCAATGGTCAATATTGTTAGTGCTGCAATTTTTGGAGATGGCGCAGCCTGTGTTTTATTATCTTCTAATGAAAAAGACGAAGGGCCAGTTGTTAAAAATGAAGACATGTATCATTTCTTTGATGCTACCCATATGATGGGCTTTGCCTTAAAAAATTCTGGCTTACATATGGTCTTAGATCCTAGTGTACCAGAAACAATTGCAGCTCATTTTCCAAAAATCATTCATCCATTTTTAGAAAAATCAAATACAACTATTGAAGAAATAGATCATTTAGTGTTCCATCCAGGTGGTAAAAAAATTGTACAGACTATTGAAGGTTTATTTGGGGTGCTTGGTAAAAATATTGATGATACTAAGGAAGTATTGCGCTCTTATGGCAATATGTCTAGTGCAACCGTTTTATATGTTTTAGAACGCTTTTTAGATAAGGATATATCAGCAGGAGAAAAAGGATTAATGCTGAGTTTTGGACCAGGTTTTTCCGCACAAAAGGTTTTGCTAGAATGGTAAATTATGGAATATGATAAGTGAATTTGAAGCTAAAAATTATTGGGCAATTATCTTAGGGGGTTCTTCTGGTCTAGGTCTAGCTAGTGCAAAAAGATTAGCACAATTAGGCTTAAATATTTGTATTGTCCATCGAGATAGAAAGTCCATACTACCTAATATTGAACAAGAATTTAATAAAATCAAAGACTATAATACAAGTTTTCTTTCTTTTAATATTGATGCACTCAATCGAGAAAAGCGAACGAAATTAATTGACACTTTAAAAAATACATTGGGCGAAAATGGCAAAGTCAAAGTACTCCTTCATAGTATCGCAAAAGGCAACTTAAAACCGATGGTATCATCAGAAAAACCCATTTTAAAAAATGATGATTTTCATTTGACCTTAGAGGCCATGTCCATTTCTTTATACGATTGGGTACAGGAATTATTCCAAGAAAAATTATTTGCTAAAGATACTAGAATCCTCAGTTTTACCAGTGAAGGCAACCAAAAGGCATGGGAAAATTATGCGGCAGTTTCTGCTGCAAAAGCGGCTTTGGAGGCGATTACTCGTAATATTGCTTTAGAATTTGCTCCCTATGGAATTAGAGCTAATTGTATTCAAGCGGGTACTACAGATACCGCCTCTTTTCGGATGATTCCAGATAGTGAAACGCTTAAAGCGCATAGCCTACTTCGAAATCCATCCAATAGATTGACGACACCTGAAGATGTGGCAAATGTAGTTGGATTACTTTGTCAAAAAGAAGCTTATTGGATTAACGGGGCGATTATTCCTGTTGATGGTGGAGAGCATATAAGATGAGAAGTCAGATCAAAAATTTCATTTTCTGTCAAACGTCAGATCACTGCGTTGTCAGATGTTGGATGTTGACTCCATTATATAGATCGTCTGCTAATATGAGATATGTAAATCTTGTAAGCAAAATATTGTATTGAACGCAGAGACGCAAAGGTATAAAGAACAAATATAACTCTGCATCTTTGCGTCTCTGCGTTCAATTATAGACGGATACCTCTGAAAGCGCAGCGGTCTAACTCCTGACCTCTTAAAAATATTCATGACCACAGAAAAAATAATTTCCTTACTTCCTTATACAAAACCATTCTTATTTGTAGATCACTTGGAAGAGGTGGATGAGAGTGGTATAATTGGAATCTACACATATCCAGTTGATTCCTATTTTTATAAAGGGCACTTTATTAATAATCCAATTACACCAGGGGTTATTTTGACAGAAACGATGGCACAAATTGGTTTGGTTTGTTTGGGTATATACTTGATGAGGGAAAAAATAAAAGAAGAAACTAAGCTACCAGTAATGGTGATGGTTTCTAATGAGACCAATTATTTTTTACCAGTTCTCCCAGGTGAAAAAGTAAAAGTTGTTTCTAGAAAAGAATATTTCCGTTTTGGAAAATTGAAGTGCCAAGTAGAAATGAGAAATAATGAAGATCAATTAATTTGTAAAGGAATAATAGCTGGAATGGTTGCTAGCAAACGAAACAAATAAAATGAGCAAAAGAGTGGTTATTACTGGGCTAGGAGTAGTTGCACCTAATGGAGTGGGTTTAGAGAATTTTGAAAAAGCCATCAAAGCGGGCCAATCAGGTATTCAATACTATGAAGAGTTGAAAGACATGAACTTTTCTTGTTGTATTGGCGGGATTCCAGAGGTTTCAGAAGACTTAAAATTAAAATATTTAACTCCGTTACAATTACGAAACTTTACAAGTTCAGGTATCTTATATGGTTGTATGGCTGGCATTGATGCTTGGAAGGATGCAGGCTTATCCTTTGCTGAAGAGGAACCTCATTGGGAAAGTGGGTGTATCTTTGGAACAGGAATTTCAGGCGTAGAGAAAATGCGGGAAGCTACCTATAAACTGGATAGCGGAAAAGTCAAACGCTTGGGTAGTACTACGGTTGTGCAAACTATGGCGAGTGGGGTAAGTGCTTATTTAGGGGGGATCATTGGTTTGGGAAATCAAGTAACGACTAATTCTTCTGCCTGTGCTACTGGTACGGAGGCGATCCTTTTAGCCTTTGAACGACTCCAAGCTGGGAAGGCTCAACGAATGATCGCAGGTGGTAGTAGTGAACATGGGCCATATATTTGGGGTGGTTTCGATGCGATGAGAGTGATGACTTATAAACACAATGATGCTCCTACAAAGGGATCTAGGCCTATGAGTACGACTGCATCAGGCTTTGTGCCTGGATCTGGTGGCGGGGCCTTGATACTGGAAACATTGGAGAGCGCTTTAGGACGAAATGCCTCGATTTATGCAGAAATTTTAGGAGGTGCTGTCAACTCAGGTGGTCAACGAATTGGCGGAACTATGACCGCCCCGAATAGTATTTCCGTTCAACGATGTATAAGAGAAGCGGTCAAAAACGCTGGCATACAAGCCAATGATATTGATTTAATCAATGGTCATTTGACTGCAACTATTAAAGATCCTATCGAAATACAAAACTGGGCGATTGCCTTGGGTAGAAAAGGTAAAGATTTTCCGTATATTCATTCCTTGAAGTCCATGATCGGCCATTGCATTAGTGCCGCAGGATCTATTGAGAGTGTGGCAGCAGTTTTAGGTCTAAAAAATGATTTTATCTTTCCATCTATTAATTGCGATGATCTACATCCCGAAATTGCTTCAATAATTGATGTTGATAAAATACCTAAACAGGTAATCAATACCAAAGAAATAGATATAATTGCTAAAGCTAGTTTTGGTTTTGGTGATGTGAATGCTTGTTTGATTTTTAAAAGATGGTAATTGAGTGGACGAAATAATTTCGCAAGCTACTAATGGTTTAACCACGAATTCACAAATTAAAAATTAATGAGTGTATAACAATTTGGGGGCATGTAAATGAATACCTGAGGCTGTTTAATAGGAATTTTGCAAGCAAAATAGGGTATTGAACGCAGAGATGCGGAGAACCAATCTAACTCTACATCTTTGCGTCTCTGCGTTCAATTATGCCCCCGATCTGTTTTACACTCATAATT
>CAYOBX010000467.1:0-5087 GCA_964402245.1 uncultured Saprospiraceae bacterium
ATCAATTAAAATGAAAATTGAAATGAAAATTAAAATTTTGCATTTCGTTTTCATTTAATTGAAGCCTCCATTCGGAGGGAATAGGAAATCTAAAATTATCGACATTTCAAAATATCGACAATTTGTTGGTTTCAAATGGCTGTTAAGAGCCTAAAGGCTGACAGCTAATTGCTAATTGCTAAACAGTTACATAATTCTTTGATTTTTTTGTATAAAAAGTAGGAAACTACTATGTCAACCGTGTGACTAAGTGGTTTGAAAAATGGGTAGAATGTGCCTAAATATAGGTATTAAATTATCTTTCTGAGTATCCTTATTTCTATCTGGAGAGCGTATGTCTTATATTTGTCCAATATTCAATCAATTAGATTTTAAAAAAATGAAATGCAAATACATCCTTTTTATTATTCCAATTCTCCTATTGGCTTGCAAACATGATCATAAACATGGAGCAGATCATAATCATCAAGAGCATGCTCACAGAGATAGTCATAAAGACAAAACTGCACATGACCATGATCATAGTGGACACAATCATCATGGTGGACACAACCACAATCATGGACACGCCAATGAGCATATGAATACCACCTCTTTTGAAGACTTGGTCAAAAGGTTTGATTCTCCAGAAAGAGATGCTTATCAACAACCTGAGAAAGTATTGAATTATATTGGTGCTGTAAAAGGAAAAAAAATATTAGATATAGGTGCAGGTACTGGTTATTTCTCTTTTAAACTAGCCGCAAAAGGGGCAAATGTTATTGCAGGGGATGTAGATGATCGTTTTCAAAATTATATTAGAGAAAAAATAGAAAAGGATAATGCGCCGAAGGTTAGTTTAAGAAAATTACCTTACGATAGCCCTGCGCTAACCAAAGCGGAAGTTGATAAAGTTTTAATTGTAAATACCTACCATCATATCGAAGATAGAGTTCCTTATTTTAGTAAGGTATTGAAGGGCTTAAAAGATGGCGGAGAATTATTAGTTATTGATTTTAAAAAACAGGATGGTCCTGGGCCTCCTGTAAAAATGAAAATGTCTCCTGACTTTATTACTGGAGAATTAAAAAAAGCTGGGTTTAAAGAATTTGAATTGAATGATTCTTTATTAGAGCATCAGTATATTATTCGAGCGAAGTAAGTAATTTTCTGACAATATTCCTGATCGTTGCGGATCGTCGAAGTTTGTAACCAAAGGCCGTCAGATTAAAAAGTATTACTTGAAGAGGAGATCATCTCAAACCTTTGTATTTACTAGGTTTTGGCGAAGATGACAGGCACTTTCAAAGTGTCAGTCATCTCCGATTTCTTATAGTACTGACTTTGCCAGCTTAGGAACATGTAAACAATAACTTAATGAGCAAAAATATTATAAAAAACAGTCGAAGAGAATTCCTGAAAAACGGAAGCATCACTGCCTTATCTTTCGCAATAGGATTAGACTTATTAATAGAAGATAATCTACCAAAAGATCTACTCCCCTACTCTATAAAAAAATCTACGTCTTTCAGTTTGCCTAATAAACATCCCGAAATGACGGTATTAAATGACCGCCCAATAAATGCAGAAGCACCACCCCATTTACTAGATGAGTTGCTCACTTCAGGAAACCGTTTTTTTGTTCGGAATAATGGAATCCCTCCTGCAATGGAAACAATAGATATTAGCAAATGGACTTTGAGTATTGAGGGCGAATCGGTTATTAAATCCAAAACCTATACCTTACAAGAATTAAAAAGTCGCTTTAAAAATTATACCTATCAACTAACTCTTGAATGTGGTGGAAATGGTCGGAAAGAATTTAATCCACCTGCCAAAGGAAATCAGTGGTCGAATGGTGCGGTAGGATGTGCTGCTTGGACAGGGGTCAGATTACAAGATATATTGGCAGATGTAGGTGTGAAATCTAATGCCGTTTATATTGGGTATTACGGAAAAGATACCCACCTATCAGGAGACTTAAACAAAGTACCTATCTCCAGAGGCGTTCCTATTAAAAAAGCAATGGAAGAGGAAAGTTTAATTGCATGGGCAATGAATGGCGAAGATCTTCCCCATTTAAATGGGTATCCTTTAAGATTAGTTTTTGGTGGGTATCCTGCCTCCTGCTCTGGCAAGTGGTTGCATAAAATTGTCGTTCGAAATAAGATACATGATGGCGCAAAAATGGCAGCTCCTTCTTATCGAGTGCCTTGTGAACCTGTACCGCCAGGAACGAAGGTGCCTCATGAAGATATGTGTATTATTGAATCGATGCCTATTAAATCTTTGATTACTTTTCCGAAAACAGGCGCAACGATTAAACTAAATCAGGAACTACCTATTAGAGGACATGCATGGGCTGGAGATTTGGAAGTACAGCAGATGCACTACTCTATTGACTTTGGAGCAACTTGGCAACAGTGTGACTTGACTCCTCCTGTGAATCGACTAGCTTGGCAACATTTTTCTGCTGCTATAAAATTTCCTAAAACGGGCTACTATGAAGTGTGGGCTAAAGCAACAGATAGTAATGGAAAGGCACAACCAATGGTCTTACCGGGCTGGAATCCAAAAGGCTATTTAAATAATGCCTGTCATCGAATTGCTGTAAAGGTTATTTAAGAAATTTATCAATCCTAATGTATTTACAGTCCTACACATATATAGGTACTTATGAAGGGTTCTATATCTTGGGACTCGGCAACAAGTATGCTTATTATAATCCCTACCTCTAAAAAACTACATCAAAGCTACTGCTTGCCGAGGGCCAGAAGCTATTTCGACTCAACTTTATAAGAAACGCTTTATGATACCTAATGAAAAAAATCAGCTAGCAAAAGAACATTCGTTTAAGACTTTTAGTCTTTTTATTACGATTGTTAAGACAATGGTATTTGTCATCTGTGTAGCATTCTTATATATCACCTTCGGAGATTCTATTGATTTTAATTTTGAAAAATCAAACCTACAAAAACGCTCTTATGCTAAT
The DNA here is from genome assembly GCA_964402245.1 of uncultured Saprospiraceae bacterium. Lineage (GTDB taxonomy): Bacteria > Bacteroidota > Bacteroidia > Chitinophagales > Saprospiraceae > JAFMDF01. The sequence continues at coordinate 2,972 of CAYOBX010000467.1, forward strand.
AGTCAGTCGGGGAATGATATGGAGGATTGGGATAAAGTAGAAAATGGTATTCATGTAGCAAGTGGTTTAATTTATGTAGATAATTTTGATATTATCCGAGCAAATTGTACCGCTTGTCATTCTGGAAAATTAGTCGCTCAAAATCGAGCAACGAGAGAGGGTTGGCAACAGATGATTCGTTGGATGCAAGAAACGCAAGGGCTTTGGGATTTGGGAAAAAACGAACCTATTATTCTAGATTATTTGGCGAAGTATTATGCGCCTAAAGATGCAGGACGGAGAGCAAATATTGATATGGCAAAAGTGGAATGGTATATCTTGGAGTTGGATGAGTAGCGTAGCTAATTATATTTTTTAAATAGAACACAGAGGCACGGAGACCACAGAGAAAATTCTAACTCTGTGTCTCCATGCCTATTACATAAAGGCTTAATTTTTGCGAAAAAATGGCAAAATATTAATTAGTCGTGTACGTTTTTTTGACGCTGACTTTTATATGATTTATTATGACCTTACGCTGACTCATCTAGATTTTAAAAAAGTTAGCGTCAGAAAAAGTCAACGTCATAAAGTCTGCGTCATTCATAACTAACTAAGTCATAAAAAGTCAGCGTCAAAAAACATTGTCCTAAATTATGGTACTGGCTTCGCCAGTTTAGGTGTTCTTTATTTTAACGTCTTACTTAGCTCGACTTTAGCCATTAGCTTTTAGCAATTAGCCTCAAAATAGATGCCCACGTTACCTACTGCTTTATTTCTTTACAGACCTTGGAAAATAACAAGTGTAAATTAATAATGGACTAGTTACGTTCCTATTAGAAGCTAATGGCTAAAAGCTGATAGCTAATGGTTAAAGTCAAACTTAGAAGATCTATCTCATTCTCTCTACTCCGTCATCTGAATAAACTGCTGTATCAAAGCCACTAAAGTCTCCGGCGCATCCTCTTGACAAAAATGCCCTGCATTCGCCAATTCCACAATCGGGCCTTTAGGAAACAAGCGTCTAAAATCATCCATCACCATTGCTGGCGGCATCGCTCTATCCAACATTCCTTCCGCAAGCATGGCAGGCTTAGCCCGTAACTTTTCTAAGTTCCCAGTTTTAACACCTGCAATCACATAGTCTCTTATACGCCCAAGTGCAGCATCTAATGGAAATTCTACGGCTGCTATTGTTTCTGCTTTTGTAGCAAACGGCGCAGCATAAGCATTGAGCCAATCTTTGGTAACGACCTCATCATTATGAAAGTAAAGGCGTTTCATGTTATGATGCACATGATCCCCTAATTTTTCCATAATGTGTCTGTAGGTTCCATCTTTATAGGTTTTCAATACCCATTTAAACCAAGACGAATCTGTTAACTTTACTTTAGTCGACGCAGGTATGTCTTTTACAAAAGGACTATAGCCCATCATCGTATTCATCATGCATATTCGCTTCACTCGGTTTGGTTGGCGTAGGGTAAATGCCCCCGCAATAGGCCCTCCCCAATCTTGGCAAACAATAGTAATGTTCTTTAAATCTAAATGCTTCACTAAAGCTATTAGATTTTCTACATGATTTTCAAATGTATATTCCGCTTTAGGTGGGGTCTCACTTTTTCCATAGCCCATCATATCTGGTGCGATTACCCGATGTGTTTTGGATAATGGGGGAATAAAGTTTCGGTATAAATAAGACCAAGTCGGCTGACCATGTAAACATAATATAGGTTCTCCTTTGCCTTCATCTGCATAATGCATTTTAAAACCCCTTCCTTTAAAGAAATGAGGTTTGAAAGGATAAGTACCATTAAAGGTTTCTTTTGCTTTTATCATTGTATCATCTTATAATGTAAATATGGAAACCAAATGTATAAATAAAATTCTATCTATTGTAATATTTAGTTTTTAAATACTAATTTGGGCTTAGTAACGATGAAATAATAAATTCCGCAAGTTGGCTGCAGATGCGGAAGTTATTTTTTTATCGTTACTTAGATTAGGTGTATAAAAAATTTAATGTTCTATGCACATCGTAATTTGAATTAGACTTATTACCCTTTAAAAAATGCTTCTATGAAATTTGGATTTTTTCGATAGTTTGGCTTAAAAAATTAGTGCATAGCCTATGCTA
>CAYOBX010000468.1:0-5075 GCA_964402245.1 uncultured Saprospiraceae bacterium
GGCCCCGATATTTTATTTAAATACTTTCTTACTTGCCCTGAGGAGCACACGCACTCCTTTTCGGGATGGTTATAGTATGAGCAGATGCAGGGTTATTTCTTGCTATCCGAAAGAAGTTTTTCGATTTCCTGATATAAAATAGGAAGATACTTAATAACAATTAGCCAAATCACTTCTTCTGACACTGTATCATATCCATGAATAATACGATTTCTTGTGTCTACTACTTTTCTAGAATCACTAATTAAAATATCTGGTTTGATTTTCAAAATTCGACTCATTGCTTCGCCAATAATTTCGATATTTCGCTCAACTGCTCTCTTAGTTTTAAGGTCTTTTTGAAAAGAAGAAAATTGCCTATCCGCTGGAAGAAATTCATTGATTTCTACAATAGCCTGAAGTATGTCTTCAAGCCAAACTAATATTTCCTCTTTCATAGATTAGCTTCTTTTTTTGATCAATCAAGTTTTTAAATACCTTATTCTTTATCGCCTTTTGTTCAAGTAAGTCAATTTTTCGATTAAATATCTTTTCTAGCTCAAATTTTAAAGCAAAGTAATTCTCTGCATATTCAATAGGATCAGTAGAAGTAATAGAGACTATAAAATCTATATCACTTTCAGCATTAAACTGATCCGAAAGAATCGAACCGAAAGCAAATAGTTCTTTTACTTGATATACTATACAAGCTTCGGTTAATTTCTTAATATGTTTATTAAGCAATTCCATATTTGATAGATTTAATTTATTAAGGAACACTTTTCTATTAGAATTAGTTTCTTTTCTCATTCCTCGTTTCCTCATTTGAAGGTTTCCCAAACATTCACCCTATTGGGATCATTCGCTCACCCCCCCCAATTCTCCCGATCCAAACTCCGATATTGAATAGCCTCTGCCAAATGCTCAATATTAATTTTTTTACTACCCGACAAATCAGCACCCGTCCGAGCCACTTTTAAAATACGGTCATAAGCACGCGCGGAGAGTTGTAATTTCTTCATCGCCGTTTTTAATAAGACCGTACAAGGTTGATCGAGTTTGCAAACTTCCTTTGCCAAGCGGCTAGGCATCATCGCATTGCAGTGCACGTTTTTCATGTTTTTAAAACGCTCCGTTTGTATATCTCTGGCTTGGATCACTCGTTCTGCAATATCTTTACTTGGGACACTAGGTTGGTCATAATTGGATAAGAGTTCGTAAGAGACAGGCGTGACTTCTACATGTAAATCTATACGATCTAGGAGCGGACCTGAAATTTTATTGAGGTAGCGTTTGACGATACCTGCACCACAAACGCACTCTTTATCGGGGTGGTTAAAATAGCCACAGGGACAGGGATTCATAGAGGCGATTAACATAAAACTAGCAGGATAATCTACCGTTATTCTAGCTCTAGAAATCGTTACTTTCCGCTGCTCCATAGGTTGGCGGAGCACCTCTAGTACCGAGCGTTTAAACTCTGGTAATTCATCTAAAAATAAAACGCCATTATGGGCAAGGGAGATCGCACCAGGATGTGGATTCGATCCACCGCCTACTAAGGCAACATCACTGATCGTATGGTGGGGGGCACGGAAAGGACGGGTAGATACTAAAGCGGTGTCGGCAGGCAATACCCCTGCAACAGAATGAATTTTTGTTGTTTCTAAAGCTTCTCTTAAGGAGAGGGGTGGAAGGATCGTGGGTAGTCTTCTTGCCAACATCGTTTTGCCTGCACCAGGTGGACCGATAAGAATAACGTTATGTCCTCCTGCGGCAGCTAACTCTAATGCGCGCTTTATATTTTCTTGTCCTTTGACATCTGAGAAGTCAATGTTGTATTCATTTTGGTTGTTGAAAAATTCATCTCTTGTATCGACCTTAGTTGCTTCCAATTCTAACTCTCCATCAAAAAAGCCAATCGCTTCTGTTATGTTTTCAATACCATATACTTCTAGATCATTTACGATTGCTGCTTCTTTCGCATTTTGTTTGGGAACGATTACGCCTTTGAAATTTTCTGCTCTTGCCTGTATCGCGATGGGCAATGCCCCTTTAATAGGTCGTAAACTACCATCCAAAGACAACTCGCCCATCATCACATATTCGTGTATCGTATCCCCCTTGACTTGATCTGTTGCCGCCAAAACGCCCATCGCAATTGGCAAGTCATAGGCACTCCCTTCTTTCCGAATATCTGCTGGGGCTAGATTTACTACTAATTTTAATCGGGGTACTTTTTTGCCTACATTTCCTAAGGCTGCTTCGAATCGTTGGAAGCCTTCTTTAATGGCACTATCGGGTAAGCCTACGAGGTGATAAAATGGAGTGCCTTGTGGCACTAATCCGCCTGCATTTACTTCTACGGTGATCGTCTTTGCATCAACGCCATGAACGGCGCTGGCATAGGTTTTTATTAGCATCTTGGTGTGTTATAGTATGTTTAGAAAAATAGATAGCGATTATTCTAATCGCTATTCTGTAAGACTTGGTTTTCGCTGAAAAAAATTCAAAAACAAAACTTATTTATTTGAAAGTCAATAAATTATAGTAGCCTTAGCTTAAGAACCGGCAACAAGTATGTTTAATATTATTCTTTAGAGGGAGCAAATTCATTTTGTTTTTTTATAAAAAACAAAATGAATTTGCTCCCTCTAAAAACTATATAGAAGCTACCGCTTGCCGAGTGCTAAGGACTTTATTCTGAATAATTTAGAATTCTATAAATTAGATTGATTTTTCTAATTTTGATTTTAGCGAAAACCAAGTAATTAGTTTAAAAATTAATATTACTGATGAATATATTTTATTTTAAAGTAATGTCATTTGCAATACTTTACTGTAAATATAATTCTATTTTCTCTGAAAAAGTAAAATTATAAATTTGACATAAAAAAAAGGCTTACTAGACAATCTCTAGTAAGCCTTTAAATTTTTAACCAAAACTGCTTTTACATAATTAATTCTTTCTCTACTTCCAAGATCGTTAAGAAATCTCCGTTCTTCAATGTTTCTACGGCAGATGCCGTTTTAGGCATTTCATATTTGTAGAAGAATTTCATAGTGTGAATTTTACTTTCATAAAATTCTGCTGGCTGTACTAGATTCCCTGTAACCAAGGCTTCTTTAGAAATCGTCGCCATTTTAAGCCATTGCCATCCTATAACAATGGTGCTGAAAAATTCCATGAAAATAGTCGCATCTGCTAAGAATTTTTCATGCTCTCCTTTCATGGCATATTGTAATAAATGTTGCATTACCTCTTGTGTTTCTTGCAACTTAGAACCTAGCGTTTTAATGTATGGCTTGAACTCATCGTAAGTACTTGCTGCTTGCATCGTCTCTTGTATCTTCCCTACTAACAACATCATTGCTCGACCATTTTGCATCGTCGCTTTTCTACCTAAAAGATCTAAAGATTGGATACCTGTTGTTCCTTCGTATAAGGCAGAAATTCTTATGTCTCGGTAGTATTGCTGTAATGGAAATTCTGTACAGAATCCATAACCCCCTAATATTTGTAAGCCATTATCTACAGAAGTTCTACCCATTTCCGAAGGATAGGTCTTAACGATTGGTGTTAATATTTCTAATAGTAAATGGGCTTCTTCTTTTTCTTTTTTGTCTGCTGACCGATGACTAATATCGTGTAAACGGCCTGCTTCCATTACCAAACTTAAAGAACCTTCTGATACTGCTTTTTGTAAAAACAACATTCTTCGAACGTCTGGGTGTTCGATAATTAGTGCTTGTCCTTGTGACACATCTTTCTGTCCTCCAGAATTTAATCTTCTACCTTGCGGTCGTTCCTGCGCATATTGTAAAGAAGCAAAATAAGCGGCAGAAGCAATAGCTGCTCCATTCAAACCTACATCAATTCTTGCCCCATTCATCATTTGGAACATGTGCTTCAATCCTCTATTCTCATCTCCCACTAACCAACCATGACTATCTTTATTTTCACCAAAGGCTAAGTGTACGGTAGCATTTCCTTTCTGACCTAATTTTTGAAAATCACCAACTGCCTTTACATCATTGCTTACTAAAGAACCATCTTCTTGAATTCTCATTTTCGGTACAACAAATAAAGAAATACCTTTTGTACCAGCAGGAGCCCCCTCAATTCTAGCTAATGTTAAATGAATAATATTCTCTGTATATGGATGATCTCCACTAGAGATAAATATTTTTTGTCCTTCGATTCTATAGGTTCCATCTGCTTGAGGATAAGCCGTTGTAGTAATATCTGATAAGGAGCTACCTGCTTGTGGTTCTGTTAAACACATTGTCCCTCCCCATTGTCCATTCAACATATTTGGCACATACTTGTCGATCAATTCTTGTGCACCAAAGGAAGTGATTAAATGTGCCGCACCAGCAGTCAGGCCTGTATACATCACAGCAGCATTATTCGCAGCGGTCAAGATATAACCAGCAGCAACACTCGCCATAAATGGCAATTGCATACCACCATGCTCATAACTAAAAGTAGCACCTGTCATGCCCATCTCTCCTGATTTCTCAAAAATGGTTTTCACCTGTGGATGTGCCCAAATTTCTCCATCTCTATATTCTGCAGGTTTTGCATCCATTTCCTCGAAGTAAGGAAAATATTCTTTATCTGCTAAATCTTTTACAGAGTCAATTAATAAGTCAACACTTTCCTTATCAAAATCTGCATATCTTTCAAATTTCAAAACATCTTCAAATCCATGTACATCATGTAGTAGGAATTTGATATTTTCTACGCTACAATATTTATCTGCCATGATATTTAATTTTTATATTTTAGTTTTATTATTAAAGTTTTTAATGAGTCAATTCTCCTTGCATTTTCAGAAAGACAGTCACTCCTTCCTTCGTTGCATAAGGATATAATAAGTTCGCAATCGTTAATAATCCTTCTTCTAAATTATCTTGTGCTTCTCCTCTGATCGCTTGTTGTGTTAACCAGAAATGAAGGGTCATCCAAATACTATGGGCTAAAGAATCATAAAGACCAGGAAAAGCTTCCCCTTTTATCTCTCCTTTTCCAATCGCTCTATATAATAGGTTTTTAATAATTGCTTTTTCTTGCTCTACCTGATGATGGTGAG
>CAYOBX010000469.1:0-5050 GCA_964402245.1 uncultured Saprospiraceae bacterium
TGCCCTCTAAAAAACTATTAAAATCTACTGATTGCCGAGTGCCAGAAACATCTTTACATATATCTGATTATCAATGAATAAAGAACAGGCTACCTTTAAAGCAACTCCTAATTTTTTATGCATCGGATTTTTCTGTCATGATGTACATGAAGAAGATTATATTTTAGGAGGAACCGCTGCCTATTCTAGTTTAATAGCTAGTAAATTGATGAAAGAACCCATTTCTGTATTAACTAGTGTGGGAGAAGATTTCCTCTTTCAGGAAAGATTTAAAACCGCAGGTATTACTATTTGCAATAAGCCAGCAAAAAAGACGACTATCTTTAATAATGTATATGACCAGGGCCATCGAACACAATATATATATGAACGATCAGAGACCCTAACAGCAGCAGATTTACCAATTGCTTGGCGGAACGCTCCTGTAGTTAAAATATGTTTGATAGCAGATGAAGTAGATAAATCCTTGATGAATAGTTTTCCAAACGCTTTGATTGGGGCAACTATACAAGGTTGGTTAAGGAAGTGGGATGAAAAGGGAAAAATTTCTCCTAAAGAAATGGATTGGGCATTATTAGAGCCTGTAGATATTGTTTTGATGAGTCAAGAGGACATAGCAGGTATGGAATATGTACTACCTAAAATTATTGACGCTGTAGAGATAGTCGTTATGACTAAAGGCGAAGAAGGAGCAATGGTTTATTCTCAAAATAAAACATTCCATTTCCCAGCCTTTCCTGTAGTAGAGGTCGACCCTACAGGTGCAGGCGATGTTTTTGCTGTTTCTTTTTTAGTCAAATATGTCGAAACAAAATCTATTACTTTAGCTACTACTTATGCACATGCTGCTGCTGCTTTTGTAATTGAAGAGGTCGGTGTTCAATTACCTAATTTGGAACGAATTACGGAGAGGTGGGTCGCTTATAAAAAATTATTCCCTCATTTTTTTGCCGTTACTTAAAATGAATAACTCACTTTCCCTTTTAAAAAGAAAGGAGACCCAGGCGTAAAATGTAATTCTTCAACAGCATTAGGTTCATCTCTCAACCGAGAAGTAGTAGCAAATTGTGCTTCATTCCATTCTTGATTAAATAGATTTTCGATTACTAAGCCGAATGTTATTTTTTTAAACTGATAAGACATATTCAAATCTGTCAAAAAGTAGCCTTCTGCAATAATACTATTATCCTCTGTAGCGGGTCGATCTTTAAGGAAACGATAAGAAATACCCCCACTAAAACCATTATCTAATTGCAAAGAGGCTCCCCCTGTAATTGTTAAATCTGGTGCTAAGGGAATGAATTGCTCTCCTTCTTCCGCCTCAGTAGATCGGGCAAAAGTATAATTGAAATCTGTATGGTAAAAAAGATTTTTATGTAATTGCCATCGCATACTTACATCTATACCCAATCGTCTTGTTTTTCCACTGGGTTCTACAATCGCCTCATCTCCTACATAGACAAATTCTTGTTCTAAGAATAAATACCATAGTGCAGTATTGAGCCACAATTTAGTAGTTGGTTTAAAATTAGCTCCTACATCTAATCCGTAAGCAGCAGGTAAAGTTTCTTGCTGTACTCGTGTAGTTACAACTCTTGAGTCATTAGAATGAAAACCAACACCAGATTTAAAATAAAATTGAAGGTCTTTTTTAGGCGTGTAAAGGATATTAAATTTAGGACTTAATATAAATTGTTGCTCGGACATAGTGGTATTTTCTAATCGTAAGTCGTCCGCATAATTAAAATTAAAATAGTCCATTCTCAATATAGGATTGAATAACCAATTGCCATAAGAAAACTCAGCTTTTGCAAATCCAAACCAATTCGTTTCTTGCACTTCTCCTTGAGCTAGAGAAGAAATAATTTCCGTCCGATTGAGCGTTCGCCATAGTCCGATCTCTTTTACATCGTCATGCCTTACTCCTCCTCCAATCGAATAATCAACATCTCCATCCAATAATGTAGCGGAATTGTGCCAAACGCTCTCCCACCCGAATAAATTTCGATTTTCTTGCTGTCTTATTTGATCGCCATTCACTGGGTCATTAGCAAAGAAAGTAAAGTTGGAAAACAGCTCAAAATCATAATTTGAGAAGTAAATATTATTTTTGATAAAGGAATGATTGTTGATGTTTTTAGTATAGTTAATAGCAATATTTGTTCTACCCGTTACCCCTCCTTCTGTATCATCAATTGCTCCGAACCTAGTAATCAAACCCTGATCTACTGCACGTTGAGGAATTTGTCCAGAGGCATTCCATTCACTATCAAAATAAGAAGCCAAGAAAGATAATTTATCATTATTAGATAGATTCATCACATATTTACCCATCACATTCAAGCGGCGAAAATCTTGTGGAGATTCAAATGGGCCATCGCTGGTTTGATACGTTCCAGCGATATAAGCTGTCTGTGTTTTCTTATTTAATAAGTTGAGGAGTGCCGTCCCTCTTTTTGTATTAAATTGTCCTATTTCCAGACTAATATTGCTAGATTCTAATTTATCTTTCGTTTGAAAATTAACATAACCTGCCGTTGTAAAATTGCCCTTGTTAGCATAATAAGGTCCTTTACCAAAATCTATTCTTTCCACTATTTCAGGTATCAAAAAATGCAAATCTGCATAGCCTTGTCCATGTGCGTGAGATACCATATTAACAGGCATTCCATCCACCGCTAAGGATATATCAGTCCCATGATCTATATCAAATCCACGCAGAAATAATTGTTCTGCTTTTCCACCTCCAGCATGTTGTCCAATAAATAAACCCGGCACTTTTCTCAGTATCTCTTGAGAGGACTTCACAGGGCTAGTTATTAAATTAATGGCAGCTAACTGATTGGTAGCTTTGACACTATTGGAGACATGTACTTGCTCTAAATTAAAATAATGATCTGCTAAAACTATTGTTCTTATTTGATTAAAATCAACTGCTTGCAAGACGATTTGTTTAGATTCAAAACCTAAGTAACTAATGACTAATGTATCTCCAATATGAGCATTTTTATAAATAAAAATACCCAACTCATTACTACTCGTATAGAAATCTTCATTTGCGTTTATAACATATGCGCCTATAACAGGCTGCCCCGCTGTATCAATGACTTTTCCTTCCATATCAGAAGCAATTAGTTGGAGGAAGGAAAATATAAAACTTAGAAATATAAATAACCTTATCATTAAGTATAATGTGTGTGTTGAAATAAATATCCTAATTAAGAATTTGCTCTATGCTTTTACGGCTTATAGCTATAGGTAACTTCTGATGATCGGTAAGCAGTAGCTTTGAATTAGACTTGTTACCGAGTCTCAAGATAAAAAACCTTGACAATCTTATTTTTTTACAATCTTTGTCAAAGAATCAATTTCTCTGATTGTAACGGATTGCGGTGATTTACAAATTGTGTTGCATTCGATACTTATACTAAATAAATAACCACGAATTCACTAATTTTTAAATTAGTATAAATTAGTGAATTCGTGGTTATACTATAATTGTTGTGGAAAGTCTCGAAGAGACTATATCTTTCATTCACCGCAATCTGTTATAATCAGCAATTTCTAATTAAGGATTCAGGTTTAGGGTATGGAACAAACAAATTATACTTGAGGAGGGGGAGCAATTATTTGAAGATTAGGAGATTGATAAATATTTAATTGAAAGAAGTTTTCAATAGTGGTCGGCTGAACAACATTAAATAAAAGGAATGGTGATGTAATTAACTGCTGAACTACTTTCTTAAAATCTTTAGTAGAATTATTTTTTAAAGGAATGTCCGTTGAAGAATCAGTTACCGCCTCTTCTAAAGAAGCAAGTAATTGATGAGAATGATTAGTTTGATGAGTTTGAAAAGCGTGCAAAGGGGCATCATCTCCTAAATGCAATACAAAATGTATCCCTTCAACAATAGGTAGTGAAAAGTTGCCTACTATATATCCACATAGCAGTAGGATCGAAACTATTTGCTGAAACTTCAGCCTAGAAAAGGTCATTTTATTTGTCTTAGTCTTTTGCTTTATCTTACTTAGTAATGTTAGAAACAAGTCAAAAATAATCATTTATTTTTGGCAATGATTAGCTTTGTAGCTAATAATGTCTTGTTCCGTACTCAATTAGTAACGACGAAAGAATGAATGCCACATTTCGACGAGATTATTTTGTTCTTAGTTTTCTTGAAAAAATCCTTGCATAGCAGAGCTACGGAAGTATTTTTTCAAAGAAAATAAGGGCAAAAGAAGCCGTCCAAATGGGGTAGTCATTTTTTTGCCGTTATTGAATAACCATTCCTACTATTAAAAAGTTCTTGCTCCAGCAATGAAATATCCCTTATCATTAGTCTTTTTCTAGTATAATGGATGATTTTTTTTGCTCGAAGTTTATTTAATACAGTAGAAACCGTTTGACGAGCAGTGACCGTATAATTGGCAATCTCTTGTTGAGATAGGAAGTTAGTGATTAGGGTGTCAAATCCCACTTTCACTCCTTTATCTTGTGCTAATTTAAGTAAATATTCAATAACTCTAGTCTGAGAATTCTTCAAAATCATATCTGCAAATCTATTCTCTATATTTAGTAACTTTTTCCCCAATTGTTGCATGACTAAATGATAGAGATAGGGTCTAGATTCTAATAGCATTTGAAAATTTTCTTTGGTATAAATTTGTAGCTCTGTATCTTCTAAAACATAAGCGTAATCCCTACGAACAGGCTCCCCTAGCAATACCATTTCTCCAAAGATATTACCTGATATTATTAAAGATTTGGTTATCTGATTAGTAGGATTATTGTTCTTAAGATCGGGGTATATAATTTTGATAATACCTTTTTTAACAATAAATATATCACTCGCTATCTCATCAGGTGTATAAATATAGCTTCCTTTTTTATAGGTTCTCTCTATAAAAGTATTAGGAACAAATTGTTGTTGATCGTTTAAAAACGATTTATTAAAATTTGACACCATCATTTATTGTATCATGGTAAAAAATTGAAGTAAAAGGGTTTTCTTATAAAAAGAATATTGCCTAAAAAATCAAGTTACAAACT
>CAYOBX010000470.1:0-5050 GCA_964402245.1 uncultured Saprospiraceae bacterium
TTTTTAACGTTTTCAGCCTAATTTTTAGCGGAATCCTTTTTATGAGAAAACCCTTATTTTATTAGCCCAAGGTACTACTATTTCACAGAATTATTATTAGCTTTTAAGTGAAAATTAATTCGTTAATTGTTCAATTGTACCTTCCTGGACACTACTTCGATCCTTTGCTGGAATTCTAAATCCAACCGTCAATTCGTGTCCACCATTGTTAAATCTTTGAAAATCTTGGAAGGACACATCGAAAGAATAATAGAAAGAAAATTGTTGTTGTTTAGTACCAATCAGAATAGATAATGATTCTCCAGGACCTGTTCTATAAGTCAAGCCTCCAACCAAACGTTCGTCCATAAACAAACCTTTCAAAGCTAAATCTGCTGTAAAAGGAACATTTCTAGCTTTTCTTAATAATAAAGAAGGTTCTAATTGCACACCTTCTGTAATATCTATTTTGTGTCCTACATTGAACATATAATAACCCCCATCATTTAATTCATCAATATCTGGTCCTTTAGAACCATCTAATCGAGCCATAATAATATTAGGAAAAGCGATGCCTATATAGGTCTTCTCATTATACAGTCCATATAAACCGATAGATGCATCAAAGCTATTAATACCATCAATACCTTTTTCAATAGTTTCATCCGCAGCATCATATAAAGCATTTCCTAATATATCATTATCAATAGACCATTGACTATATTCTGTAGTAAATCCAAAACCAAACTTCAATTTATCTACTTTATAACGAAAGGCATAGTTGATAACTGCTCTTAATCTATTTAAAGATGCAATATCTTCTTTATAGATAGTTGCTCCTAATCCAAATGTTTTAGCAACAGGTCCATGATAAGATAATGCATACGTTTTAGGTGCTCCAGGAAAATCTGTCCACTGGTTCTTTATATTCGCAAAAATTTCATGCGAACCACTAAACCCTGCTGTAGCTGGATTAATCAATACTGGATTAATTTGATAATGCGTAAAAACAGATTGTTCTTGCGCCGTGGCCGTAAAATGTATAACGAATAAAATGCTTACTAGTAGTATAATTTTTTTCATTACAAAATAATTATGTTCTTGGGAAAATACTTTGTTTAATTGTTAAGATCGCTTCGCTGTCAGGAGTCAGGAGTCAGATCGCTTCGCTGTCAGGAGTCAGATCGTCAACTACGTTGACTGTCAGAGGTCAGACTTATGATGTTGACCATGTATGGCGTTCTGATGGGCCAACATCATACGTCTGACAGCGCAGCGATCTGACTTCTGACCTCTGACAGCGCAGCGGTCTCACTTTACTCTCTCAATATAGTAATGTGATCTCTGATACGTTCGACTTGACCATCTCCATCTTCAAATTCAAAGACCCAGAAATAACCTCCTTTAGGTAAATCTCGATTACTTAGATTTTGACCTCTCCAACAGTCATCTTCTGTTCCTATAGTGCAGGAATATCCTTCTACCTCGTAAACTAATTCCCCCCATCTATTGAATATTCTTAACACATTTCCTTTTGCTTGCGCAGCGCAATTCAATCGGAATGCATCATTTCTACCATCTTCGTTTGGTGTTATTACCTCTAAGCCTGTATAACATGCTACACATGTTTCATCTACATTATTCGTAATCATAGCAGAAGCCGTACAATCCCTTGCATCTGTTACTATTACCCCATATTCACCTGCTCTAAGGCTATCTATGTCTGTCGTATTAATAGCTCCTGTAGACCAAGCAATACTATAAGGGGCCGTTCCTCCGCTAATACCTATTTCGATACTTCCATTATCTTCACATGCTGAGATATTGGATACAGTGGCAATATCAATCGGCGTTGGTGCTTGTAAATTAAAAGATTGGGTAGAGGTATTATCAACTGCGTCTGTAATGGTAACATCATAATTACCTGGTCCTAAATTGACAATCACTTGACTAGTTGCGCCATTACTCCATTGATAAGTATAGGGTGCGATGCCGCCGCCATTTGGTTCTGCTTGTAGAATACCATCGGAATCACCCGCACAAGAAATACTACTTGACTCAATGATATTTACTTCTAATATTCTTGAATCTACTTCAACTGTTCTAATAATAGAGCAACCTAGATTATCAATAATCATTAAGTTACACGTTCCTACTGAAAGAGTAGAAGTAGTAGTCATCGTGCTATCGCCATTACACCAAATAAAAGTAAAGGGTGGATTATTACCTACGACAGTAGCCGTAGCTACTATATTAGGAAAAACACCTGTAGTCTCAATCGTAGCATCTAGAGTGGAGTTTTCAGCAATCGTATAAGATTGTTGTCTGGTACAGCCATTTACATCTGTTGTAGTTAAGGAATATACACCAGCAGATAAATCATCAATAACAGGTCCATCACCACCTGGCACAGGTTCGCCTTCCGCCGTTTCCCATTCGTAAGTATAAGGCATTGTTCCTCCTGTAACATCAACCGCAATAGAACCTGTTGGATCATCTTCACACTCTGAATTATTCTGAGCGATAGGAGTGATCGTAACAGGCGCATCTACCCCTGATACTACAATATTATCAATAGCAACCGTACAAGAATTATCATCTGTTACGGTTACCATATAATCTCCTGATGGAATATTAGTAGCCATAGCTGTATTCGGAATGGAGACAGGGCCTCTCCAAGAATAAAAATAAGGTTCGGTGCCTCCACTTGGTCGAATTTCAATTTCTCCATCATTACCTGCGCATACATCTGGTGTAGCTGTAGCGGAAGCACTAACGACTATTTGATTGCCTACAACAACTGGTACAGGAGTATCACATCCACCTGCTGCACTAACATTAACCGTATAAGTGCCTGCTGGTACATTCATTGGTGAGCAACCAAAAATTCCATTGGTGCCTCCCCAATTACATACTAAACCAGAGATGCTTCCATTTACAGATAAATTTACCTGACCATCTGCCCTACCAGAACAAGTTGCATGGACAATATCTGTCGTCACCGCTAAAGTACTAGTTGCGGATTGTCCAACAACAATACCATTGACTACTGTGGCACAACCATTCGCATCTCTAACTGTCAAATTATAGGTTCCAGCGGAAACATTGGTTGGTCTATTTAAAGGTCGCAAGGTAGGGTCACTCCATGTATAGGTAAATGGTTGTAGACCGCCAGAGACTTGCACATTTATTATTCCATTGGGTTCACAATTTGCATCTTGAACCTGCGTATTTACTATTATTGCAGCTGGTTCTGTAATGGTCATTGGTAGCAGATTATTAAGTACTACTTGGCCACCACAACTAGATATAGTCACACGATAAGTTCCTGCGCTTAAGCCAGTAGGGTTATTTGTATTTCCAATACTTGGATCATCCCATGTATAAGAAAACACATTATCGCCACCAGTAGGATTTAGGAAAATACTTCCATCATTTGATCCATTACAACTTATATTATTTACTTGAGGAATTCCTGGATTGACTGCAGGACAAGCCATTACTTGATTGATACTGAATGTGCCTCCAATAGGATTAGCACCAATAGCACCTCCATTAGCACTAGTAATTTCTATAGGTGTCGGCGTATTGCCAATAGTGATACTTGAACTAGATCCACCTGCCCCAATTATTTCAAAACAAACTTCAAATACAGTAGAACCATCCAGTAAAGACACTCCTTGTGAGCTATTATCAATCCAAGCAAATGTTAGTTGCCCGTTATTTGTTCCCTGTGTACCAAATTGCCCCGCAGCCAAATCTGGCAAACCAAAGTTACCTAGACTACTATACATCAATACTGCTGGATCCCAATTCATAGAAAATTGAAACCCTAATATATCATCAAAATTATTCACAGTAATAGGTACACAAACTATATCTCCTGAGTTACCGGAAACATTGCCCACTACAATATCTATAGGGTCAACTTGGCTAGGTACAACCGTAATAGTTGCATCATTACCACTAAATGAAATTGGATTATTATCTCCATCCGTCACTTCTATTGGAACTGGACTACCTCCAAAACTAAAAGAGGAAGTGCTTCCTATTGGAGCATTTTGATTTACATCAAAACAAGCTTCATAAATAACGGTTCCATTTGCTACACTCAAACCAGCGACCGCAGGGTCAAGCCAAGTAAGACCTAAGCTGCCTGCTGTAGTACTATTAAAATTATTAGCAGCTAATCCATTTAAACCAAAATTCTGAGTCCCAGTAAAAGTTAAAATAGCTGGATCCCAAGTCATGCTATATTGCATACTTACAATATCCGTAAAATCATTAACGGAAACAGGAATACATATATTAGTCCCAGGAGCAGCCATTTGGTCGGTAGCGATTACTGCAAATCCATTAGGACCACCAGGACCACCTGTAGGTTGACTAACTACGGCTGGACAACTTTGGAAAGAAACAGGCATACTATTTCCATCTGTTACTTCTATAGGCACAGGGGTACCTGTAAAATCTATTTCGGCAGTTCCATTACTTAATATAGTAAAACATACTTCATATAAGGAAGTTCCATCAGCAACTGTTATTCCCGATACATTAGGATCCGTCCATAATAGACCTAATTGTCCTGGGTTTGGATTACTAAAATTAGATATACCAATTCCACTTAAATTAAATCCTTGAACAGACTCATATTCTAAAATAGTAGGATCCCAATTCATGCTGTATTGCATTCCTATTATATTATTAAACTCTTGTGTAGAGACTTGAACGCATACTACATCTCCCACATTTCCTGTGACCGCTGATCCTAAAATTGCGAAACCTGAGGCAGGAGGAATACATGTAACAGGATTAGTTGGAGGATTGCCACCTGTGTCAAAATTCACAGTAGCTGGACAATTAGGTACAGTGGTCAACGCATTGCCGCCACCATCTACTATCTCAATTGGTACAGGGCTATCTCCGAAGTCTATCTGTTGTGGCCCTGATGCTAGCACGGTAAAACATACCTCATACAACACTGTTCCATCTGCCACCGATACTCCTGTAGCCATAGGATCTGCCCAACCAATTCCTAAAAATCCAGGACTTAATGTTCCTGAGGGCATAG
>CAYOBX010000471.1:0-5032 GCA_964402245.1 uncultured Saprospiraceae bacterium
TAAGGCTACTATAATTTATTGATTTTCAAATAGATAATTTTTGTTTTTTGAATTTTTTTTCAGTGAAAACCAAGTTAATAGGAACTAAAATCAACTATCTGTATAGCCCTTATTCAAAAATACATAATTGTAGCCTAGATTACAATTATGTATTTTTAAGCCTTGCCTCTTTGATTGGTTAAGGATGAAGCGTGTTATAATCAGGCTTTTTATGAACAAACGTATAGATTAAAGAGTATATTATTTGAGTTTCAATGTACTGTAAAGCCACTTTATTCATTCGCTTATTTCTCTACCCTACACTTATTGGGTATCCTTAGAAGATACCCGAAAAATAAACGCTAGTGGTGCAACCCAGAAATAAATGCACACTAAAACGAAGTAATTTTGTTGCTACTCAAGGCGTGAGGAAGGAATATAGCCTTAGCTACATGACTGACGAACAACGCAGAGTAGCAGCAAAAGGACGAGTTAGAGTGTGTAGATCTTTGTGGGTTGCGCCACTAGTGGTCGCAGCTCGACCACCAGGTAATCTCTTATTAAGTATGGTATGATTTTGAAATACTATCAGTGTATATTTGCGAACACAAATAAGAAATATGTATAAGATAAAATTTTTAATCGTTCTCTTTTCTTTAGTGCTACTCCATAACAATGGTGTATTGGCACAACAAGATGGTACTTCTTTTCGAGCAGATTATCAGTATCAGATCAAGAGAACCACAGAAGCAGTAAAAGTAGATGGTGCTATAGAGGAAGCTGTTTGGCAAGATGCACAAAAAGCAACGAATTTCTTTTACATTACCCCGGTAGCAAATAAGCAGGTAGAAGAAAGAGATCAAACAGAGGTCATGATGACTTATGATGACCGGAATATATATGTAGCTGCTATTTGTCATGGTTCGGAGCCTTATCTAGTTTCTTCGCTAAAACGAGATGGTAATTCCTTTTGGGATGGAGAAACTTTTATGATTTCTTTCGATCCTGGTAATGAAAGAACTACTGGTTTTGCATTTGCCACTAATTCTGCAGGTGTCCAATTTGATAATCAACTTTCTGGCGATTTGGGAACAAGAAGTGGAGGAGGCAGTAGTGGGGGATTTAATACTGCCTGGAATAATAAATGGCAATGTGAGACTAAGAAATACGGTTCTTATTATGTGATAGAAATGGCCATCCCTTTCAAATCCCTAAGATATGGAGATAGTAAAATATGGGGTGTTCAATTCAATAGAGGAGTATCAGCTACGAATAGTTTTCATGCATGGACTCCTGTGCCACTGCAATTTTTTGGTCCAGATTTAGGATACAATGCCTCTCTTATATGGGACGAGACTCCTAAAAAAACAAAAAGTAATATTGCGGTTATTCCTTATGTGACTAGTACTACTTCTAAAGATATAGCAGCGGGTACTCCTACTGATAATGATTTTGAGACTGGATTAGATGCTAAAATCGCATTGACTAGTAGCTTAAACTTGGATGTAACCATCAATCCAGATTTTTCTCAAGTGGAGGTAGATCGTCAAGTAACCAACTTAACCACCGTCAATATTCGATTTCCGGAGCAACGAATCTTTTTTGTAGAAAACAGTGATATCTTTTCTGATTTCGGGATTCCCCCTATGCGGCCTTTCTTTTCTAGAAAATTAGGATTACGGCTTGATGGTTCTTCTATTCCTATCACTTATGGGGCACGTATAACAGGCAATTTAACCAAAGATACCCGTATAGGATTAATGAACCTACAGACTAAGTCAGCGGATACAGAGCCCGGTAATAATTATAGTGCTTTAGCTGTCAATCATCGAGTATTTGGAAGATCTGTACTTAAAGGATTTTTTCATAACCGAATAGGGCATACAAATGGAGATTTTGACGGCAATGATTATACGAGAAATATGGGACTTGAATTTGATTACAAATCAAAAGATGGCTATGATAGATTCGCAGCTGCTTATAGTTTATCAACTAGTGAGGGAGTAAGGGATAAGAATGGTTATTATCATGCCATCGCTCAATTTGGGGATGATAATTTTCGTTTTTATGCAAATTTAGCAGGTATAGGAAAAAACTATTCTGATGAAATGAGTTTTATTCAACAACTTAATCAGTTTGACGCAGTAGAGCAGAAAGTCATTCAGATAGGATACGATCACCTCTTCTCTAGTATCAGTTATACCATTTATCCAAAAAACGAAAAGATCAACACGCATACATTTAGTATTTTTAATATTGGAGATTGGGAACGAGAGAGAAATACTAATTTTAATTATACCATAAGGGGAAATTATCGAATGGCACTTGCCAATACTAGTAGAATATCAGCAAGTTTTGGTCGGATTTATAGAAGACTACTGTATCCTTTTATATTCACAGAAAATCCATTAGCTGCTAAAGGCTATTCCTGGACTTCTTTAGAGGTGAACTATCAATCAGATGTAAGAAAGGTGTTTAATTATTCTTTAGGAGGTAGTATAGGCGGTTTTTATAGTGGAGAAAGAAAAAATGTCACCGCAGAGATTAATTATCGTCGTCAACCTTGGGGTAACTTTGGGGTGGCGTTCGAGGCGAATGAATTGACTTTTGAAGAAGATATTGGAAATACTACCCTATTATTAATCGGACCAAAATTAGAATTTAGTTTTAGTAGAGATTTGTTTTGGACCACTTTTTTACAATATAACACCCAACGAGATAATTTCAATATTAATAGTCGGATACAATGGCGATTCCAGCCTTTATCTGATCTCTTTTTAGTGTATACGGATAATTATGCTATTGAGCAGTGGGGACCTAAAAATAGGGCCTTAGTATTGAAGATCAATTATTGGTTGAATATATAGAAGTAGCTTAGACCTGTGGTCCGAGTAGCCAGAGTTTAGCACTGCATAAAAAGAATCTACTTATTTTTTTGTGATTGCTTTCGTTCTTCTAATTGTTGATTAATTACTACATATGGCTCAGCTAAAGTATCTCCCAATGCTCTATTGCAATAAATAATCACATCAATTTCTCTACCTATTAATTCTTGTGTTGACATGCTAAAAGCTTGAAGATTTTGTTTAGACTTATTGGGTGCATTGAAATCGGGATCAGTAAATAAATTCATTATGTCACTCATAGGACTAAGAGTAGTGTCAAAAAAAGTAATGTCCAATTGATTATACACACTCTTAAAATCTCTCAGTTGGTGATAGCTAATCTCAGATATAGCAGGGTTAAGTAATGCAGTCTCCCAAGCAACAGATGTTACCTTTCCGTTAAAAAATCCTCTTGGTGCTACTTCAAATATAGCAGAAGGGTCATTCTCAAATTCTTTAATAAAAGAATCATCTACTCTAAGAGAATCTAATTTATGCTTTAAATTTTTATGATAAGGCATCCACTCTAGCATTGTTTCTCTACACTGTTCAATTTCTGTTTTTAAATGGGAGACTAACTGTTGTGCCATTTGTTTGTCTTGCCGTTCCTTAATCTTTTCACTCAGAAACAAACCTAATACTACACTAAAAACAATTAGCAAAACTTGAGGAACGTATTCTTTTAAAAATCTCATCATAAGTTAGATCATTAGAGTTGTTTATTAAATGCTTCCATTTGATTCATATGTCCATACCTAGTGGCAGCTATTGCGCAAAGGAAAGGCACAACTAAAGGACCTATCAGCGGCACATGCATCACTAAGCTAGTAAATATTCCAAATACAGTAGCCGCTCCAAAATGACTTTGAATACAAGTAACACTTTTTTTAATAGAAAAATGAAATTGCTCTAAGTAATTATCCAGAAAAGCGAATCCTAAATAGTAGCCATAAACCATAAACATAATAGCATCTTTTAAAAATCCAGTTTGCGTAATACCGCAAACTATGGATACTAGAATATACATGAGTAATCCCAATACCCATTTTCTGCCCATGACTTTTATCATTCTAATTTGTGCGGTAGAAAAATCTTTGAAAACAGGAATTTTGTTAGTGTTTTTTAGAATATTATTTGTTTTTACGGCAAAGTGATAAATCAAAACCTCCAAAAAAATTAATAATAGAAATTTTAAACTACTTGAAAAAAGGGGTTTATGATCTTGTTCTACTATTTCTTTTTGGTCTACTAAGGTTTGTTTTTTAGCTTCTAATTCAGCTTTACCTTTCTCTGGAATAGTATCTATAGCTTTTTCGATTTCCAGGATACCTTCCTCAATGCCCTCTGCAGAGATATTAATTTCCATCTCCTTTTCTTCATCAGGAACGAAATAATCGTGGAGGTCCCTATATAGGGTATACGAAAAAGCACTGGCTATGAATATAGAAAATAGGAGTACCCAAGAATGTTCTAAAAAGCCTTTCCAAAGTTGGTGCTTTTTTATAAATGCTGGCGTGTCGATTAATACTTTAAAGGCTTGAGGTATTTGTGCGAAGCCATTAGGGATGTTAACATGTGAGAAATCTAATTTCATTTGGAAAAATTAGTTAAGTAACGACAAAACAATAACTTCCGCATCTGCCTCTATTCTTTTCCAGTCTGAGAAACTTAAAAAATGAGTCCGTAGCTCTGCTATGCACTAATTTTTTAAATTCCTCACACAGAAAAATAATTAGAGCCAACTTGCGGAATTTATTATTTCGTCGTTACTAAGGAGTTTTAAGATCTTTTTTGTAGACGATTTATATATGATTAAGACATTGGTTGTCAGCCGATAGAAATTTAGACATTATTCTAAGTAAAGGTACATCTAATATTATTGATAAAAAGGAAGAATCTTTGATTGATTTATATTTTTGTTTTATGAAATTGATACTTCTTTAAACAAAAAAATAATTTACTTGTTTGTGTGATAGTAATACTATACTTTTGCGCAGCTTTAATCTTTTTTTAATTAATAATACTACCTATTTATATAGTTGTTATTGTTTTATCATTTATTAATACTTTAATTTATATTAGTTTAACTGTAAGTTCATCATTCAAGAACTTACGTTCAATCGTACATTATGGCATCCACAAAAATTGATAATTCTTCCACTCAAACT
>CAYOBX010000472.1:0-5030 GCA_964402245.1 uncultured Saprospiraceae bacterium
TAAAACAAACGAAAATGAATCTAGTAAATCCCTTAGGTTTTAGAGAAGACGGTCGATTAACAGACCTGTCTTTATTATTAATAAGAATCTGCTTTGGTGGGCTCATGCTCATCAATCATGGTATGGGAAAATTCTATAAACTATTTGGAGATGATCCGATTAAATTTGGAGATCCATTAGGCATAGGAATGGAAGCATCTTTAGGACTGACTGTATTTGCAGAGGTATTGTGTGCAGGTTTAATTGTGATTGGTTTGTTTACCAGATTAGCTGCTATTCCATTAATTATTACGATGTTAGTGGCTGCATTTGTAGTTCACTTAGATGATCCATTTAAAAAAATGGAGATGGCCTTACTATACTTAATTCCTTATTTAGTATTACTCTTTAATGGAGCAGGCAGGTATTCTGTAGATGAAATAATTGAGAAGTAATTAATATGGAGGTAAGATCGTCAACTATGTTGACTTCTCAATATTTGATATATAATCAAAAAATGTATGAAAATATTTGAGACTCATTTTCACATAATTGATTTTCAGTATCCAGTAGTTGAAAATAATGGATATACGCCCCTGAGTTTACCGTCGAAAAGTACAAGGAATCAGTGAATCAAAATGAATTAACTGGAGGAGTCATTGTATCAGGCTCCTTTCAAGCATGACAAGCCCTGAAAGGGCGACATCTTGTACCCCATGGTATAGCCATGGGAAAAGAAGAAACACAAACTATGTCAAACTTTCCAAAAGTTGGAATATTAGGTGCGGGGCAGCTCGGCAAAATGCTATGTCAAGCAGCAAGTCCATGGGAGTTACCCATCCATTGTTTAGATGCTTCTAAAGACTTTCCTGCTGGTCCGTATTGTCAAGATTTTACAGAAGGCAATTTTAAGAATTATGAAGAAGTACTACAATTTGGCCGCCAGATGGATTTGATAACCATAGAGATCGAACATGTTAACACAGAAGCATTAGCCTTGCTACAAAAGGAAGGAAAAACGGTTCATCCTAATCCTAAATCTTTAAGTATTATTAAAGATAAAGCTCTGCAAAAGCAGTTCTACGCAACCCATAATATTCCAACTTCTGATTTCCAATTATATGATTCCAAAGAAATTTTAATGGAAGCTGTATTGGATGGAACAAGACCTTTGCCTTTTGTTCAAAAGTCGAGAACGGCTGGCTATGATGGAAAAGGAGTTGCTGTCATTCGATCAGAAGAAGACCTAACTAGTAAATTACTAGATGGCCCATGCATGGTGGAAGATTTGGTAGCCATAGAAAAAGAAATAGCAGTCGTTGTAGCACGGAATGAAAAAGGAGAAATCCGATCATTTGATCCAGTAGAAATGGAATTTCATCCCACTGCAAACCTAGTAGAATTTTTATCTTGTCCAGCCCTACTTACAGCAGACCAATCAAAGACAGCTATTGAACTATCCAAGCAAATAATAGAAGCATTTGACATTTGTGGACTCTTAGCTGTAGAATTATTTTTAAATAAAACAGGAGATATTATAGTAAATGAGGTGGCCCCTCGGCCACACAACAGTGGACATCACACGATTGACAGTGCTCTTACTTCTCAATATGAGCAACATCTTCGAGGCATTCTAAATCTGCCCTTGGGCAGCACCAAACTGACAAGTCCTTCCATTATGGTCAACCTACTAGGGCATCCAGATCATACAGGCCCCGTTCATTACCAAGGCTTAGAAGAATGCCTAGCAATGGAAGGCGTAAAAATACATATATACGGCAAAGCCATTACCAAACCCTTCCGAAAAATGGGACATGTAACAGTAGTAGCGGATACCTTAGAAGAAGCAAGAATAAAAGCAAAAAAAGTACAACACCTCCTAAAATCAATAAGTAAGTAATAGGTAATAGGTAATAGGTAATAAGTAAAAAGTAATAGGTAATAAGGTACATCAAGCAAGACCAGCCCTAACAGGCCAACATCCTGCAACCCATGAAGCATTCATGGAAGAACATCAAGCAAGACCAGCCCTAACAGGGCGACATCCTGTAGTCCATGACGCAGTCATGGAGAACACGAAGCAAGACCAGCCCTAACAGGCCAACATTCCATAACCCATGAAGCATTCATGGAAGAACATCAAGCAAGACCAGCCCTAACAGGGCGACATCCTGTAGTCCATGACGCAGTCATGGAGAACAAAAAACAATGAGTAAAAAAGTAGCCATAGTAATGGGGTCCGATTCCGACCTACCCATCATGCGCCAAGCCGCAGACATACTAAAAGAATTAGGAATAGAGTTCGACCTAACCATCGTCTCCGCCCATAGAACACCAGGGCGCCTATTTGATTTCTCCAAGAATGCCCATAAAAAAGGCACCAAAGTAATCATAGCAGGAGCAGGAGGAGCTGCACATTTGCCGGGCATGGTCGCCTCCTTAACCCCTTTACCAGTAATAGGTGTCCCCATAAAATCTTCCAATTCTATAGATGGATGGGATTCCGTTTTATCCATCTTACAAATGCCAGGGGGCGTACCAGTAGCCACAGTAGCTTTAAACGGAGCCAAAAATGCAGGACTATTAGCTGCCCAAATTTTGGGAACCAGCGATGCTGAAATATTAAACAGAATGGTAAGCTACAAGCGACAATTAGAAGAAAGCGTCGCCAAAAAATATGAAAAATTGGAGCGAATCGGATATGAAAATTATAAGAAGTAAGTAATAGGTAATAGGTAAGAAGTAATAGGTTTTCGAGCAGTGACTTCTTACCTATTACTTACAATGCAAGTATCTCCGCCATTCTCAACAAGTCGTTGTTCATTGGTTTGTGTTTAGAAATGGCATTTTTGAAAGAGGTGAATTTAATTTTATTATTTACTATACCTGTCATTACATCTCGTTCACCTCGTAATAGACCTTCTACTGCATGGAAACCTAAGCGACTAGCTAATACTCGATCCATAGCAGTGGGAGAGCCTCCCCTTTGAAGATGGCCGATAATGGTTACCTTAGGTTCATAATCGGCAAATTCCGCAGATACTTGCTCTGCTAAAGTTTGTGCGCCACCAGACTTATTGCCCTCTGCGACAATCATTAAACTAAATAGTTTTCTTCTCTTAATCGCTTTTCGTAGGGTTTTAAATAAATCTTTAATGCTAGTGTGTATTTCTGGTAAGAATATTTTACCTGAACCACTGCCTATCCCTGCATTTAAGGCAATAAAACCTGCATCCCTACCCATTACTTCAACAAAGAATAATCGGCTATGAGAATCAGCAGTATCCCGAATTCTATCTACTGCTTCAATAGCCGTATTGACCGCCGTATCAAATCCGATGGTATTATCTGTACCAAATAAATCATTATCAATCGTACCAGGAATGCCTACTATTGGAATGCCAAACTCTTTACCAAAAAACTTAGCACCTGTAAATGTACCATTCCCACCAATGGCGATTAGTCCGTCAATATCATGAGCACTTATATTCTCAAAGGCAATCTTTCTACCTTTTTTAGTCATGAACTCTTTACTTCTTGCTGTTTTTAAGATAGTACCTCCTCGATGAATTATATTACTAACATCCTTGGTGTCTAATCTTCTGACTTTACCTCCAATCATCCCTTCATAACCACATTCTATTCCATAAATATGTAAATCATGGAAAGAAGCAGTTCTAACTACGGCTCTAATAGCCGCATTCATACCGGGGGCATCTCCTCCTGAAGTAAAAACTCCTATACGTTTTATATTGATTTCTTTCTTCATTATTTTAAATGATTACTTGGTTTTCGCTGAAAATAAATTCAAAAAATAAAAAATATTTTCCTGAAAATCAGTAAGTTATAGTATTCTTGGCTTAAGACTCGGCAACAAGTATGTTTAATACTAAGATCTTATTCCACACAATTTAGAATGTATAAGCTAAGTAACGACGAAATAATAAATCCGTCATTTCGACGAGCTTATTTTGGTCTTAGTTTTCTTGAAAAAATGAATGCATAGCAGGGCTACAGATTCATCATTCTTTCATCTACTCATTGACCAAATAGTTACCCAATGCCTCTATCGGCTGTTTTAAAATTCGACCCACCTCCAATTTTCTTTCTTTCAAACAGGCTGTTAATTCTGCTTTAAAATGAAAAGCTATAGAGCCTATGAAATGAATCGGTAACACCTTGCATTCTGTATATTTTAATAAATGTCGTTCTATAAATTGATTAAAAGCGGCTTTTAATAAATCTTGTATAAAAGCATGTTGTTTATGGATAGACATAAAAGGCACAAAAGAGGCAAGATATTGATTAGCTCCTTTTTCCTTATATACTTTTTGTATTAAAGTTTCCTTATCAAGGTGATAGGAATTAGTAAACTTTTTATGCAAATCTGTTGGCAATTCTTGGTAGAAATAATGTTTAATTAATTGTTTACCAAGATACATTCCACTTCCTTCATCTCCCAAAATATATCCTAAACTAGGTACTCCTTTTTGGATTTGTTCCCCATCGAATAGACAAGTATTACTTCCTGTTCCTAATATACACACGATACCTGGTTGATTACCACAACTTGCCCGCACTGCACCAAGTATATCTGAGGCTACTTCAATGGCTGCATTTGGAAAATACTTTTGTAAAGCATTCTGGATAATGTTACAAGAAGATGCATTCCAGCAACCAGCACCAAAAAAATGAACTTTTTCTACTTCAGGTATCTTAGAAAAATCTTTAAATACTACTGATAATCGTTGATCTATCTCTGATGCCGAAATAATAACAGGGTTGAGTCCTGAGGACTTAAACCTAATTATTTCCTGCTGTTTGGATTGAAATAACCAATCTGTTTTGGTAGAGCCAGCATCTGCTATTAAAATCATTATATTTTTGGTAGTGTATAATTTACACTAAGTAGGTGCAAATATAGAAAAATCCTTGGGTTATTGTAAGTTCAAGCGCAAGAATCAAATTCAAGTTCAAAATGTAACGCAGGAAAGAATCATCATTTTTCACCGTTCCTAATGGTTTTCTTATAAAAAATAATTAGCTGTTTA